>JADLGJ010000123.1 GCA_020849375.1 Candidatus Omnitrophota bacterium | reverse complement strand
GGCATCCCGTAGATCAGGTCAAAATTGATCGAATCAAACTTCACTTCACGGCACCAGGTATTAAAATCTTTGACTATTTCCAATGGCTGGATGCGGTTGACGTGTTCCTGGACGACCGGGTCAAAATCCTGCAAACCGATCGAAATGCGGTTAAAACCTAACTTGCGTAAAGTTTGTACTTTACTCTTCGTGACGCGGCGCGGGTCAACCTCGATCGCGATCTCGCCGGAAAGATCAATATCAAAGCTGCTGCTGATCTTTTTAAATAAACGCGTCATTTGTCCTTCACTTAAGAATGACGGCGTTCCTCCGCCCCAATGCAACTGGCGGACGATCATCTTTCTGCCAATACTGGCCGCAACAAGGTCAATTTCTTTTTCGAGATGGTCAAGGTATTCATCGCCGTAACGGTCTTCATTCTTGCGGACATTCATCGTACAGCCGCAAAAATAACAAAGCGACTCGCAAAACGGGATATGGACATACAAGGAAAGCGTCTTGTCAGTTTTTCCGAATTGGCGCAATTTTTCACGGTAAACCGACGACTGGATCTCCGAAGACCATTCCGGCGCCGTCGGATAGCTGGTATAGCGTGGCCCAGGGCGGTCAAACTTTAGGATCGTATTTTTATCGATTTTCATGGCTTAGACCGTATTAAGAAGACTCATGCTAACACAAAATCTGGCAAAAGGAAACTGCGGAAGGATACCCTGATCAGGGCTTTGGCGGGTTTTTGGAAAACATGAATTCACGATTCATCAGCGCAATATTAGAAACGCTGATACTCTTTGGGCAGGCGGCTTCACATTCATATTCGTTAGAGCAGTTCCCAAAGCCTTCTTTGTCCATTTGATGGACCATATTGCCGGTGCGGGTCTTGCTTTCCACCTTACCTTGCGGCAAAAGGACCAAATGGCTGATCTTTGCACCGACGAACAACATCGCCGCAGCATTCGGACACGCTGCAACACAAGCGCCGCAACCGATACAAGCGGCCGCATCCATGCTTTGTTCAACACTCTCTTTAGCGACGGGAATAGCGTTAGCATCGGGAGCAGAACCGGTTTTTGCCGAAATATACCCGCCAGCCGCAATGATACGGTCGAACGAACTACGATCAACGACAAGGTCTTTAATGACCGGAAAACCCTTGGCGCGCCATGGTTCGATCACGATCGTTTCGTTGTTTTCAAAATGGCGCATGTGCAACTGGCAAAGTGTTGTGCCTTTTAATTTACCATGAGCTTTACCGTTAACCACCGCACCGCAAGCCCCGCAAATCCCTTCACGGCAATCATGGTCAAAAGCGACCGGCTCCTGGCCTTCCCTCGTCAAAGTTTCATTTAGGACGTCGAGCATTTCCAGGAACGACATGGACACATCAATATCTTTGACTTTATAGGTCTCAAATTTACCTTTATCTTTCGCGCCGTTTTGGCGCCAGAGCATCAGTTTCAAATTTAATTTTTTATCCATAGACGCCGCCTATTTATAACTACGTTGTGTCAAATTAACACTTTCGAATTTTAATGGTTCTTTATGAAGCACGGGTTCTGCGCCGCTTTCCTGATGCTGCCACGCCGCAACGTAACAAAATTTCGAGTCATCACGTTTTGCTTCACCCTCCGGGGTTTGGAACTCTTCGCGGAAATGCCCCCCGCACGATTCATTACGATGCAACGCGTCCATGACGAATAGTTCAGCGAACTCTAAATAATCCGCAACACGCCCTGCTTTTTCAAGACTTTGATTAAGGTCTTCCCCGCTGCCGGGAACATTCACATTTTCCCAAAATTCCTGCCGGATCGCCGGGATCTGGTTAAGCGCTTGGCGCAAACCAGCTTCGTTACGGGCCATACCACATTTGTCCCACAGCAACTTTCCTAATTGCTTATGAAAATCATCCGCAGTACGCTTTCCTTTTGCGGCTAATAAACGGGAAACTTTTTGTACGACCTGCCCTTCCGCTTCTCTAAAAGCCGGAAATGACGTTAAATCCATCCCTGCCGGTGTCGTTTGTGCTAAATAATCACCGATCGTGTACGGAATAATGAAGTACCCATCTGCTAAACCTTGCATGAGCGCACTGGCCCCAAGACGGTTAGCCCCGTGGTCCGAAAAATTTGCTTCCCCGAGGACAAAAAGCCCAGGGATCGTACTCATCAAATTATAGTCAACCCATAACCCACCCATCGTGTAATGCGGTGCGGGATAGATCATCATCGGTTTTTCGTACGGATTGTCACCCGAGATCTTCTCATACATTTCGAAAAGGTTACCGTAGCGCTCGGAAATTTTTTCTTTACCAAGGCGCTTGATCGCATCCGCAAAGTCAAGATAAACCGCCATGCCGGTCTCGCCGACCCCGTGTCCACTATCACACATCTCTTTCGCATTGCGTGAGGCAATGTCACGCGGGACAAGGTTCCCAAAGGTCGGGTATTTGCGTTCAAGAAAATAATCACGTTCTGCAATTTGAACTTTGCTGGGGTCACGCTTATCATTTGCGTTCTTGGGGACCCATACGCGGCCGTCATTGCGCAAACCTTCGCTCATGAGCGTTAATTTCGACTGATAATCACCATGAACCGGGATGCAGGTCGGATGGATTTGCGTAAAACACGGATTTGCAAGAAAAGCGCCGCGTTTATGCGCACGCCAGATCGCGGTCGCATTACAGGCTTTCGCGTTCGTTGAGAGATAAAAAACTGAAGAATACCCGCCCGTCGCTAAAATAACAGCATCGGCCGCATGAGACTCGACCTTACCGCTGATCAAATCGCGAGTAATGATCCCTTTGGCAACCCCGTCAATAGTGACAAGATCCAACATTTCGGTGCGGGGATGGATCTCCACATTGCCGCGAGAGACTTCCTTCATCAATGCACTGTAAGCACCAAGAAGCAATTGCTGTCCCGTTTGTCCACGGGCGTAGAAGGTTCGCGAAACCTGCGCCCCGCCAAAAGAGCGATTGTCAAGATACCCGCTGTATTCACGGGCAAAAGGCACACCTTGCGCGACGCAATGGTCAATGATCGCATGGCTCACTTCTGCCAAACGGTAAACATTAGCTTCACGGGCACGAAAATCGCCACCTTTGATCGTGTCATAAAAAAGCCGGTCAATACTGTCACCGTCATTGGCGTAATTTTTTGCGGCATTGATCCCGCCCTGGGCGGCAATGCTGTGCGCACGGCGAGGACTGTCCTGGATACAAAAGACTTTAACACGGTAACCGAGTTCCGCCAGCGTTGCGGCCGCGGAGCTTCCGGCTAAACCGGTCCCGACGACAATGACCTGATATTTACGCTTGTTGGCCGGATTGACCAACTTGAGGTGCAACTTGTGGTTCGCCCATTTTTCTTTGAGCGGACCTGATGGGATCTTAGAGTCGAGCATATATTTAGTTACCGCTTAAGTTTTTAACAAGGATATAAACCGGGATCATACTAAAACTCCAGCCGACTAAAACACCGAACGTTTGGCTGATCATGCGTATCGTCGCCGTGTGCTTTGTGTTCGTTACCCCATAGGTTTGAAAGAAACTTTCGACCCCGTGGCTTAAATGAAAACCGAGGCACATCATGGCGATAATATAAAAGGTACTGTGGAGCGGGTCAGAGAAGGCATTATAAACCAAACCGTACAGCCCATAGTCCTTACCGTCACGCAAAATGCTTTGCGCCCCGTGATGCGGAGTAAAAGTAAAATCCCAAAGATGATAAAAGAGAAAAGCAAAAATGATCGTCCCGGTAAACGGCATGATCTGAGTGGCAAATGACCGCTCGGACTTGGTCGCCACTATTTTATAATTTTTAGGACGCGCCCTCACGTTGTCGTGGATGAGCATATAGGTGAAAAAGATGTGGATCAAGAAAACTACGCCCAAGGCCCCTTCGATCACAAAAAGTCCGGGGCGAAGCTTAACCAAAAAAGCGGCGTAACCGTTATAAAGCTCCGGGCCACCAAAGATCAGCAGGTTGCCGATCAGATGGCCGATAATAAATAGGATCAACATTAAGCCGGTGGTTGCAACAACCTGTTTGCGGCCGATCGATGTCTGAAAGTGATGTATTGTTTTTAACATAGGCGCGATTATAGCATGTCTAGGTGCGATTTCAAAAGAAGTTTATAAAAATTCTCTATTCGTGAGTGATCCGGTAAATATTCCCTGAATTATCGTCCGAAACCAGCATTGATCCATCATCGAGGATCTCAATGTCCACGGGGCGGCCCCAAAGTTTTTCGCCATCCCACCATCCTGTTGCGAACGGTTCATAACTTACACTGGCATTATCTTTGACCTTAACCAGCATAATGCGATAACCATTCTTTTCGGTACGATTCCAGGACCCATGTTCAGCAATAAATATCTGGTTCCGGTATTCATCCGGGAACATTTTCCCGGTATAAAAACGCATCCCTAAAGCCGCCACATGGGCCCCCAATTCTTGGGCCGGCGGAATATGCTTTGTACATGAGCCCTCTAACCCAAAAGCCGGGTCGGGGATATTTTTCCCGTGGCAATACGGGAAACCAAAATGCATTCCTGACTGCGGGGCATGATTGAGCTCATCCGGCGGATAATCATCTCCCAGATTATCACGTCCATTATCAGTAAACCACAACTCCCCCGTTACCGGATCCCAGTCAAAACCGACCGTGTTGCGAATGCCGCGGCTAAACACTTTTAAATTCTTGCCATCGGGATCCATGCGCATGATCGAGGCGTAGCGCAGGTCCTCTTTTTCACAAACATTGCACGGAGCGCCGACCGGGACATAAAGTTTGCCATCCGGGCCGAAACGGATAAATTTCCAGCCATGCCACGTATCCGAGGGAAAACTCTGGCTGATGATCACCGGTTTAAGCGGACGTTCTAAATTTTCTTCAATTTTGTCAAAGCGAATAATACGGCTAATTTCCGCTACATAAAGATTGCCGTCCTTAAACGCGACACCGTTAGGAGCGGTCAAACCACTGGCGATCGTAATGATCTTACCGGCCTTGAGCGTTCCGTTCTCTTTAATGACAGGGATCGCATAAACCTTCCCTCCCCCGGTCCGGGTCCCGACGAAGACCGTCCCCTTCGGCGACACGCTTAGCGACCGCGGATTATCCATTCCTGAAGCGAACACTTCGATCTTAAAACCCGGCGGCAGCTTGATCTTTTCAGCGGGAAATTCCGCAAAAGCGCAAGACGTGATCCCCATAAAAACAGCGGTCAACAAGATCTTTTTCATCGCAACTCCTTAAATATAAAAACCAACTTGCTCGAGGAATTTATCGGCATCCATGTTCACTTTTAAAGCAATATTATAAAGTTTTAATTCAACTTCCCCTTTATTGATGATCACAATATCGCCGGAAGCAAACGCCGGGACTTGCGCGGCGGGCTGGACAACACCCGACGTGCCGATCACAAGAAAAAGATCCGAAGCTTCCGCAAGCTCCACCGCGTCCGCAAAATGTTTTACATCTTCACCAAAAAAAACAATGTCCGGCTTGATCACGCCGCCACAATCACACGAGGGAACAACTTCGGTCGCGAGTTTTTCCTTCAGGCGGGTAAAGGGGAATGCTTTCTTACAATCCAAGCAATGGCTGAGTTCAAAACTACCGTGCATCTCATAAACATTCCTTGACCCGGCCCGCTGATGCAGAGAATCAATGTTTTGGGTCACGATACCCTTCAATTTTCCGGCGTTCTCAAGTTCGGCAAGAAAATAATGTGCAGGGGTTGGCTTGATCCTCTCTTCGAGCCCGATGAAATCGCGCGCAAAATCATAAAACGGCTTAGCATCACGCCGGAAATAATGAATATCAAAAACTTTTTCCGGGTCATATTGGCGCGTGACGTACAAGCCGCG
>JADLGJ010000122.1 GCA_020849375.1 Candidatus Omnitrophota bacterium | reverse complement strand
TCAACTTTGACCACAGTTCATAATCCGCCGCGATCTTAAACGATTCATCATACCCGCCGAACGACGTGATGACGTCCGTTTTATAAACGGAGCCGACATGGTTGAGCGGCGTCGCCAACAGTGACCGTAAAACCATCTCATCGTACGTTTCAGGAGTATTCAGCGTTTTTTGGACTTTATTGCCACCGTCAACCACAATAGCTTTACAACTGACGACGGCGCACAATGGCTGTGATTGCAAATACGCAAAAGTTTTTTCGAGCCAATTCGGCAACGCCACATCGTCGGCATCCATCCTGGCGATATAACGGCCCCTTGCCAACCCCAATCCCTTATTAAGCGAACGGGTCTGCCCCAGATTGCTTTCATTATTGACCAGACGGATACGCGGGTCGTTGAAAGAGGTGATCGTCTCAACGGAATTGTCACGGCTGCAATCATTGATGATCAAAAATTCAAAGTCATCGAACGTTTGACGCAGGACACTTTCCACTGCGGCTTTGAGGTAATCGCCGCCGTTGTAAACGGCCATCAGGACTGTGATCGTAGGATCTGACATTTATTTAAATTCCGCTGCGACTTTATCCACAAGAGGATTGGCCGGGCTGCCGAGCCAAAGCTGATATTTACGACGGGCGAACGGGAAATACTTGCCGCTGTCTATGAATTGCGAATAACGGTACAATTTCGTCGCTGACTGGTAATGCGGTTTTTGCGCGTCATGCATGATAACGAACCCCTGAGGGCTCACAGCCTTAAGTGCGGCTTCTAAACAACGGCGGCGGAAACGCGCATCAACAAAGATCACATCATAAGTTTTATTTAAGTTCTGAGGAAGATGGATATATTCCTGTTCGGCTTTTTCATTCGGCCCAAATGCGCCGGCCCGCGGTTCCGTCTTCCAATCCCAACCGTTCTTTTCCCAGAACGGCACAAATTCACGCAAATGCAAATGGACGGTTTTGCTTAACCCGGCGGTGCGGGTCATCGTCGTGACTTTTTCATACCAGAAACGGTTATTGTCCAGAGAATCCATCTGAAAATCACGCCCGTTCTTATGAAGGAACTTCGCAAAATAGATCGTCGAGAAGCCCATACCGTATTCAAAGATATTGATCGGCTTGCCGCTGGGGAATGACAAAAAGACCTCTTTTAAGATCCGCATTTCTTTACGCGTCATGGCCGGCCATTCCAAAAAGGCGTGGGCTTTCAGTGTCAGTTCAAAGGGATGTAACTTTTGTTTTAATTGAGCGAGCGTCATGACAGCGCCTTTAAAAGATTTTCAACGGCCTGGGTTTCCATTTCCAAACGCGACTCCCGCGTCAGCGTTGCCGCATGCGGAGTCAAAACAACATTATCCAAAGTCGTTAACTTGCCGGTGTACGGCTCCTGCGGAAACACATCCAAGCCAGCCCCGGCCAAATGCCCGTCGGCAAGAGCGTTATACAAAGCCTGTTCATCAACGAACTCTCCCCTGGCGACATTGATGAGCATCGCTCCCGGCTTCATGGAACGGATCTCTTTTTCGCTGAGCACGAACGGCGCGTTCTTGTCGGACGATAAATGAAGAGAAACAATATCGGACTGTTTTAAAAGGTCCTGAAGAGACAACAATTCTACCCCGTTCTTTTGTGCCCACGCATGTTCAGAATGAGGATCGAAACCAACGACGTACGCCCCAAAGCTCCGCAGAAGTTCTGCGACCTTACGGCCAATACGGCCGAGGCCGATGAGACCAACAATACAGCCCTGCAAATTGCGGCCACCCTTTTTTTCCCACTTCTGGCCGCGCATCTTTAGGCTGTGCCACGTCAAATGCCGCAAGAGATCAAGCATCATCGCGATCGTCAATTCCGCAACAGGTTGAATCACAGGGTCAGGCGTATTCAGGATTTTAATACCCAGCTCATGGGCTTTTGTTTTATCAACATTGTCAGTCCCGACCCCGCAGCGACTAATGCACTTCAACCGCGGAAGCTGTGTGAGCACCTGGCTTGTATACGGTTCAACGCCGGCGACGATCCCTTCACAATCCGCCCCAAGCTGTAAGATCTCACTCTCATTTAAACGGCGGCCCGACGGATTAAGGGCATACTTCAAACCGCTAGCCTTCAAAAGGTCAAGCGGCTCGGAGCCGTATTCCGCGAATGTTGAAAGGGCGATAAGGACTTTGGACGTTGTCATTTGAGGATCAATTCGTATATCTTTTTTTGCGCAGGGTCAGCTTTTAGAATATTCTCAACGATACCGACATCATCCGGGCGGTCGACACCGATTGTAACTTCGTCATAAACAACACCTAAGATCGGATATCCGTGTTCCAGAATGCGCATGAAGTCCACGGATTCGGTGATCTCCAATGGTGTCGGTGACAATTGAGAAAATCTGTCCAAGAAAGATTTACGGAATGCCGAGAAACCAGTTTGGCGGTAAAACACGCAATCCGATTTCGCGCGGCGGTACGGGATGCCGGAGCGGGAAAAGCACAGGACTTGTTTTTTCTGGTTCAAGACCGCTTTGACAATATCACAATCGTCGAGGTCGGCTTCATTCTTAATAACGGAGATCAGATTGGTGCATAACACTTCCGGATCATTTTTAAAAGGCGCGATGAGCCTGTCGATCACATCCGTTCCCAACAATGGTTCATCCCCCTGCAGGACGATCACGATATCGGCGTCACTCCCGCGAACCGCTTCTTCGACGCGGTCAGTACAGCGTTCATGTTTGTCCGAGGTCATGACCGCGAGGCCGCCGGAACTGCGAACCGTATCCAGGATCTCCTGGTCGCAGGTCGCCACAATGACTTCATCGACCGATTCCGACAATAAAGCGCGGCGGCGGACATGCTCCACCATCGGGAGAGCCAGAATTTTCTTCAAGGGTTTCCCAGGGAAACGCGATGACCCCATACGGGCAGGACTGACAGCTGTTATCTTCATTGCGGCAAAACCCCACAATCAACGTTTAAACTTTGCCCCGTGATCGCTGACGCCGCCGGAGAAGCTAAGAACAAACATGTCTCAGCGATATTCTTACCCGTCGGGAGAACACCCAGCGCCGTTTGTTCCTTAGTAAATTGCTGCAAATACGCCTTCACATCTTTCCCTTTGGCCGGAGAATTCTTATCTTTCAAAGCTTTGATGACGCCTTCGGTTTCAACATAGACCGGGCAAACAGCAACAACGCGGATACCTTGCGGGCCGAATTCCTTGGCCAACGCTTGAGTTAAGCCGGTCACCCCAAATTTCGAAACGCAATAAACCGAATTATTACTGCTCCCCCTCTTGCCGGCAAGGCTGGAAATGTTGATAATGACACCACCCGAAGGCAAAGTCGCCGCCGCGGCTTTACAGCCCCAGAACGCACCTTTCAAATTGGTATCGAGCATTTCATCCCAAAATTTTTCCGTCACATCTTTGGCTGGCTTCCATCCCGAGAAACCCGCGCAATTGATATAGACATCAATTTGTCCCGTCCATTTACGGGCGAATGCAACCAACTTCTGATGATCGCTTTCACGTCGGACATCGGTTTTTACAAAGCGCACCCGGTCACCAAGTTTTCTTGCAAAACCATTATCGCTGCGGCCAGCGATAATGACGGCATAACCCGCCTTATAAAAAACCGTAGCAATGTCCGCGCCAATGCCTTTGGTCCCGCCGGTGATAATGACTGTTCTGATGTTTGTTTTCATATTAAATGGTCATGGCGGTAAATCCGCCGTCAATGGTGATCTCCGCGCCGGTCACAAAACTCGCCGCGTCCGAGCACAACCACAATACCGCACCAACCAACTCTTCCGGCTTCCCATAGCGCCCCATCGGCGTATGATTGAGGATCGCGGCGTTGCGTGTCTCATCAATAAAATGTTTCTTACTCCACTCCGTTGGAAAGAATCCCGGCCGCAGGCAGTTGACCCGGACATTATTTCTGGCCCACTCGCGGCCCAAGTTCTGCGTCAAATTGCGCACACCCGCCTTAGCGACCGAATAGGTAAAAGCTTTGGATAACGGCGGGCCCGCTGATGCCGATGACATATTGATAATAGACCCAAATTTCTGGTCCACCATTTCTGCACCGAAAACCTGGCAGGCCAAGAATGTCGCGGTGATATGGGAATCCAGGATCGCGTGCCATTCTTCGGCGGTGATCTCAAGGAACGGCGTCGGGGCATTGACTCCGGCACCGTTGATCAGAATATCGATCTTACCAAAACGCTTTAACGTATCCTCTTTGGCTTTTTCCAGTTCATCTTTCTTCGTGACGTCCAAAGCAATACCAAAGGATTTCACACCGAACGATTTGATCTTCTCGACAGCGGACTTGAGGCGTTCTTCATTTTTGTCGAGGATCGCGATGTCAACGCCGGCCTGGGCTAAACCAAAAGCCATTTCACTACACAAAAATCCACCGCCGCCGACTACAACGGCACTTTTCCCGCGCAAATTAAAAAATTTCTCTAAATAATCTGACATCGAGCACCTTTTTCAATTAAATAGAATTGACTAACTGACGGCATGATTTTGTATTCGTAAATAATTCACGATCTCATTCATGTCATTGAAAACAACAGTTTTCCTGCTGTCCCACGAACGCGCCGCCTGCCGTCCGACAAAATCAACCCCAGCCATTTGTGCCGCATCAAAATCTTCCGGGCTGTCGCCGATAAAGACCGCATCTTTTGCTAAGTACGCATTGCGCCGTAAAATATCACGGATCGCGTCCGCCTTCCCCCACGGGTGCGCGTAAACATCACTGAAAAAATGATCGATCTTGCGGTTGGCCAGGATAGCCTTTAATTCTTGCGCCGGGTTAACCGAAACAAGGTACAACAAAGATTTCTGGCGGTACTCCTCCAGGAATTCCATCGCGCCGTGAACGAAAGGGCAATTCACGATCTTTTCAAAAACCATTTTAGAGAACTGTAAGCCTAAACGCGTCGAGACTTCGGCAGTGTAAGGCAACCCGAGTATTTCTTCATAAATATAACGGAATTTTTCGTAACGGATCGTGGCGTTATTCGCCTGATGATACTTCATGATAGCCGGCAAGTACGCCGGAAAATCCTTGAACAATTCTGCGAAAGCGTCATCCTTGATCCCGACGGATTCAACGACAACACCATCAAAATCAAGGATCACGGCTTGGTAATTTTTCATTTTAAGATCGTTATTTATGAGCGGTCAGTGTTTTCATTTGTTCCGCCCATTTCCAGAGCAAGAACACATCGGATGATAAGATCACAAAGGTAAAACCTGTCGTAACAGCTTTCTTGATACGTTCAGCACTCGGCTCCACAAGCTGCGTCCCACAGGATTTGCCGTGTCGCTTGCACGCGGCGATGACGCGCTTGCCGGCTTCAATGACTTTTTTATGTTCGATCTGCCCGGGAATGCCGAGCGAGCCGGAGATGTCGTACGGCCCGACCATGACGCCGTCCAATTCTTTGTACGATAAAATTTCGTCAATACGTTCGACCGCGCCGATAGACTCGATCTGGCCGATCATGATCGAACTGTTGTTCCATGTTTTGGTATATTCAGCGAAATCCATACCGTAACCCTGCGCACGCGAGACACCAAAACCGCGGCGCCCGAGCGGCGGATATTTCATCCAGGCGATCATTTTCTCAACGTCCTCCGCGTTCTGCACCATCGGGACGATCATCCCGTCAGCACCGGAGTCCATCAACCGCCGGACCATTTCCGGATTATGCGACGAGATGCGCGGCAAACACACGGCCCCTCCGGCTTGTGCGGTCGCAATGATGCGCTGGGATTGCTCCTGGCTGATCGTGCTGTGTTCCAAGTCAATGCCGAGAAACCCCGCGCCAGTACGGGAGAATATCTCCGTGATCGAAGGGTGCGCCAAAGACGTCCACGTACCGAAGATCTTTTCGCGGTTCTGGAACTTTCTCTTTAAAGCCAAACGTTTCTTTATAAGATCATTCATTTTTAATGCCCCGCCTTCGCCGCATCATTTAAGAACATTTGCACAGTTTCTTTAGTGTACGGATGAACGATCATCCCTTCAATAAAGTTCGGCGTGACGGTGACAATATCCGCGCCGGCGGAAAGCCACTCCACGACATTCAGAACTTCACGTGTCGAAGCGGCAATGATCTTGGCCTTCAATTGGAAACGGTCCAAAAGATGGCGAAGCTTTTTAATCTCTTCGACGGAGTTATAACCCATGTTGTTCACGCGGCCAGAGAGGATCGAAACATAACTAGCACCGGCCAAAGCAGCCACGAAACATTGCTGGGCGCTCATCATCGCCGTAACGTTGACACGGATGTTGTGCTTGGTTTCCAGCTCGTGAATGACGGCCATATTGTCCAATTCGCCTTTCGGTCCATGAACGGTAATTTTAACAACGACATTCTTCCCCCACGTCGCTAATTCTTTGGCCTGGGTGATCATACCCTGAGGATCATTGGTCGTAACTTCGAGAGAGACAGGAAGCGGCGCGACAAGCTGAAGGACCTTTTGCATCGCTTCTTTCAAGCCGCCCATTCCGCCCTTGACCCCTTCTTTCAAAAGGATCGTCGGGTTGGTCGTGACGCCGGAAATAATTCCCATCTTCGTATATTTTTTGATCTCTTCAATATTGCTGGTGTCTAAATAAATAGCCATGTGTCCTGTCGTCCCTTTCCTGTTAAGTTACTGCGACCGATTCCCATTTATTGCTCATCACCATGATCCGCGGATCAGAGACGATCATATGCCAAACCACGCCTTGAAAACTTTCCGATTGCGGAGTGATCGTCGCCGGATTGAGCGGCGGAATGATCACGCAGGCGTCAGCGACCTTGGCGGTATACCCGCCATCACGGCCAACCACGCCTAAGATTCTTGCGCTCACTTTTTTAGCATGATCCAAAGCATAAACCAAATTGGCACTAATATTCTTTTCTTTACTCCCCCCGCCGACGGAAAAAACAAAAACGGCATCTTTAGAGCTCAATCGCGAACCTTTCAGCCAGCCTTCAAAAACGGTGGTCCAGCCTTCATCATTGGTTCTCGCTGTCAATTCAGCGACATTGTCCACCGGCGTATACGCTTCGAAACCGCCGATCTTGCGAAAATCATTGACCGCGTGTGAACAATTCGCCGCGCTGCCGCCGACGCCGAGAAAAAATAAACGCCCGCCGGTTTTGCGGACGTCCAAAAGGATCCCGATCATTCTTTCGATCTGGTCCTGGTCCAATGCTCCAATGATCTGTCCGGCTTCGCGGCAGTAATCCTGAATATACGACATCGATCTTATCCTTTTTTACGGATTAAAATTCTTCCATACGAGCTCATACAGGCACTCTGCAAAAATTCCTGAAATGTGTGCTTTGTTTGCTCATCTTTGCTTTCTACGAGGTCACGCACAAAACGCGCCAAGGGCAATTGGGGGTTTTGCTCATACGCTTTAGCGACGATCTCGATGTCCAAGATCCCCGGGGTGCTGAATTCCAAACATTCAAAACCATGTTTGGCAAAAAGGGCTTTAAACCCTTCAACCGTCAAACAGTTCAAACGGTCCGGCGGATAAAGATTGTCTGCTTTGTCCCACAAGACCTGAATATCGAATCCTGACGATAAAATTGCCGTGATAAAACACAAACCATTCTTCTTGAGCATTTTGCTCGCGCTGGCAACAAGCCCCTCAACATCGGACGTATGGTCAACGACCTCAAAAAGCGTCATCACATCAACCGCGGAAGACATTGTGTTTTCCCACCACGGCTGTTGAATGATCTCGATCTTAGGGTATTTATTTTGCTCAACGCGCAAATACGGGTTCAAGAGGATCTTCTTGGTAAAAATATCAGCATCCGCCATTGCGTCAACATAACTGAATTGCGTCGTATTGACATCAACCCAGGTTTTCGCCGCCGGGAAATGCTCACGCGTCGACTCAAGGATCCATTGGAAACGCGGCTTAACGATCTTTTCTTTACGTTTCTTATCGGTCGCTTTGGAAAGCTCATCCCGCCAGAACGTTCGGGCCGCGCTTTTCTGATAATATTCGTTGAGTGTTTTATCGTCGGGGCGGGGCGAAACAAAAAGGGTGCGGCAATTTGCGCATTCCTGATACGAGAGTGAAAATTTGGTGAACGCGGCCTTTTTATCTTTATTGCCGCAAGCCGGGCAACCGCCCTCTTTAAGTTTTTTGGGGTCAGCCAGCATCTCGCGGACATCCTGTTGGGTCAGCTCGATGTAGCGCTTGAGCAAAGCGGAAGGCTTCAAGTCAACGGCATTATAATCGTCGGAAATAACAATATTTTTCATGACTTAAAACCTTGCAAAGCTTTTCTGGTCTTTTGCGCATCGTCATAATCGCGTTCAATGATCTCCATGACACGCAAAGCATCACGCGAAGAGCTCGTCGTGACCGGCTTATTTTCAACGATGCAATTGACGAATTCTTCAACTTCCAGGTCCCACGAAAGATCGCGGTCAAAATAGGTCACTTCTTCGGAAGGGTTACCAACGGCATGCGTTGCATCCTCGAATTGCCGGTTGGCGACGATCAATTTTTCGCGGCCATAACTCCCGGATTTCGATAACAATCCTTCGACGGTCATATACCCTTCTTCCAGCGTGATATCGAGCCGGAAGGTATGTTTCCAAAATGTCGCGGACGAATGGCACAACGCGCTTTGGCCTTTGCGGTTCTGCAGGATCACGAACGCATTATCCTCAACGGCAAATTTCCAGAAATCATCGCTGGTAAAACATTTCACCTCTTCAAAATCCCCGCAAAAATGCGAAAAGAGATCCAACATATGGATCCCTTGATCTAACAGAATACCGCCGCCGGAGATCTCACGGTTATTGCGCCATGATTTTTTGAACGAGATCCCACCGGACTTACCGTACAAACCGCGAAGGTTGATGATACGTCCGAAGCGTCCGCTGTCAACGATGACCTTGGCTTTGACGATGCCGGG
This sequence comes from Candidatus Omnitrophota bacterium, assembly GCA_020849375.1. Classification (GTDB taxonomy): domain Bacteria; phylum Omnitrophota; class Gorgyraeia; order Zapsychrales; family JANLHA01; genus JADLGJ01. The sequence goes on along the minus strand of JADLGJ010000122.1, from coordinate 4,414 downwards.
GTGAAAACGGTGGTTAAAACCGAACATCAATTTAACGCCGTTCTTCTCGTGGGCGATGATATTCTTAATGTCCTGAACGTCGCGGCCGGGAGGTTTTTCACAAAAAACGTGAATACCCAAGCCCATCGCTTTAATGGAAATTTCCGGGGAAAAACAGTTCGGCGTGCAGACAAAAAGGATATCCAATTTTTGACTGAAAAGATCTTCCAACGTGCTGAAAGTCTTCACACCATGGATCTTAGAGCGCACCGCGTCATTAGTGTCGAAAATACCGACTAACTCCATGTTTTCCGCATGGCGTTCAATGACCGCGCGGCGGATCTCACCCATGTAGCCGTAGCCCGCAATACCGCATTTAAGTGGTTTGTTCATAGATATAAGTATTACTATTTAATAGGGTTAAATTGCTAGGTAATTCTAGCCGAACAGCCCCTATTAGTCAATTTGAATGTCGGCTCTTTTTCGGGAAATTCTGAAGCTAAAAAGGGCTCTTTTATGCGGCTTTTTGAGTTAAAAACTTTGATAAATATTGCGAATTTACGGGGAAAAAGTACTTTTTTAAGTATTCATCAGCTTTTTGGCGCTCTGAGAGGAAATCCTGATCCGAAAGGCTATAAATCTGCTCCATGACCTGCACGAGATCACCAGATAGAGTGACCGTTTTCTTCAAATATGAACAATCAAAAAGAGGGTCATAACTGAACAAAGTCTCCAGGTCAAAATGAATGACCGGCTTTCCCACCCAAAGGGACTCCAACGAAACCGTACTCCCCCAATACATCGTCATATCACAACGGGTCAGATCTTCGACCAGCGTCTTTCCCTGGGACACTTCGATGAATGGTAAATTTTCCAAGCCTTCGACCAGATTGGAACTAAACTCGCTGACCGGAAGGCCCGGATGCGTACGGATGATCACCTTATAATCTTTGCCCTTAAGCTGTTCGATGGCAAAATTCACCATTTTGTAGACATCAAAGATCCCTTCCAGGCCAAGAAGGATCGTTTTGGTCTTTGTGCGCGGCAAAGGCGCCAATTGAAAAAGACTTTCATAACGCAACGCGCATGCCGCTTCCAAAGGAAGAGAGTTGACCTGAGTGTAACGGGCAATGATCTCTTTTGGTATTTCCCCGACGGTGAGGACACGGTCAGGTTTTGGAATGACACCTTCTTCTTCCTTGCTGATGAACATATTGACCGAAGCTTGCGGCGTGACCGTATGCTGATAACCGATGATCTCGGTTTGCGGCGAAGATTCGCGCACCGCCATCATGCACATTTTCTCCCAGGGATTATTTTCATACGTCATCAAGAATGTTTTGGCATTAATTTCACCAAGCAAAGCTTTTGTTTGGCCGTAATGCAAATATTGATAAGGTTGAATGTAAGAAGAGCATGTGGCCAGTTCCACATTGACCAGCCGAGCGACTTCGTAATTCAAGAATTTAACAGGCCCTTTGACCTGCGGTTTGTAAAACCAACTGGCAAGAACCGCTTTGAGGATAGACGAGAAAGAACTAAAGTAATCAACGGGGATAATAACCGCATTAGGGCAATCCTCGATCATTTTCAGGCAGGACTTATAATCCCCCAGAATATTGGCAAAAAAGATGACCCTCTCACCTTTTTCCTTCAAAAATTCAGGGAGCTTACCGAAGAACGAATCTTTATACGTTCCGTCGTTAGCGAATGAGTGGTCATAAACAAACGTCTTGATCACATAGGCGGGTTTGGGGTCAGCAAAAACCGTTTCCAGTTTTGTCGACAAAATGGACATCGCAAAAAAAGAGCGGGAAACGAGACGGCACAAATGATAGCAACCCGCGCCAAAACGCCGCAAAGACTCCCGTTGAATTTGCCAAAAAGATGAACGGACGCTAGGATCTTTCGTCACCAGCAACTCCTGCAAGCGTTCGGGCAGGCGGCTGTTAAAACGATTCTTCGACGAAAAATCGGTCGCCCACCACAGCCGGCTGCTCAAAGCCCGGTTGACTTGGCCGACGAGCGAGAGATACGCATCAATCTGTTCTTTCCGTGGTTCAGTCATAGTGTCTTATTTCTTAACTCCGAGGAACAAAAAGATCACGGCGACAACAATCCGATAGATGCCGAACGGGATAAAGTTATTGTTCTTAATATAATGCATCAGGAATTTGATACTGAACAGCGCCACAATAAAAGAAACGATAAATCCGACGCCTAACGCCGACATTTCTGCCCCGGTAAAACTGTGGCTACTTTTCAAAAGGTCCAACCCCGCGGCCGCAGCCATGGTCGGAATCGCGAGCAAGAACGAAAATTCGACAATGGTCCGGCGCTTTAAACCGAGCATCAATCCACCCACGATCGTGGCTGCGGAACGGGAAACCCCCGGAACGACCGCGATGGCTTGAAAAACGCCGATCAAGAACGCAGTTTTCAACGGGATCTTAGCCAGATCCTCCTTCGCATCTCCCTTTTCTTTATGGAGTAATTCAAAAACGATCAAAAGGATACCGCCGATCAATAATGACCATACAACGACCATACTGTTCCCTAGCAGAAACTTCTTGATCAATTTATAGAGTACCAATCCAATGACCGCGGTCGGAATAAAAGCGACAACGACCCGTTGCAGTATTTTCAGGTCGACCAAAAGCGATTTGCCGTAAAGGACAACGACCGAAAGAATGGCTCCCAACTGAATGGCGATCTCAAAACTTTTGACGAATTCCGTCGGCGGGATGCCCAGCATTTTGGAAGCTAGGATCAAATGTCCCGTCGATGATATCGGTAAAAACTCACTGATCCCTTCTACAATTCCCAAGATCACCGCGTGAAATAGATCCATATTGATCCTCTCTTATTTTTTCAAAAGCCCCGTTAAGATCATTTTAAAATCCACGCCGACGGTCCGGCTCATATAAAGATAAAACCCAACCGCCAGCATTTTATAAATCAATATCGCGCCGTACGCGACCGACTGTTCCCGCAAGACAAGTAAAGCCACGGCCAAAAAGAATAATGAACCAAAGATAAGCGACATCGGTTTGACCTGCCAACCGATACGATAAAAACGCTGTGCAACAATAAAAATAACAACACCTGCGATCGAACGTGCCAGCAAGGTCGCCCACGCCGCGCCTTGCGCGCCCCACTTCTGAATGAACGGAATATTGACGAGGACATTTAATAGCGCCGCGCCCATGACCAGCGCCGTCGTCAAATGCGTTTTCTTAGCATAGATCAGCTGATCCCCATTGATCTTAGCAAAGAACAAAACCGTGTAAAACAGCGTTAAAATAATAACGATGTCGGCAGCGGAAGCGAAAGACGGGGCGGCCATCACACGAAGGATTTCGTCGGCAAAAAGGATGACCAGCAAAGCGACAAAACAAACGATATAAGCGAACGGGATCAAATAAATCCCGATCTCTTTCTTGCTCTCCTCCGTGCCGGAAAACATCTTTTTGTAAACCTGCGGCGAAAAAACATTTTGCAATGATGTTGTGAACGTAAAATTCAAATTTGCGATCTTTTGCCCGATGCTATAAACTCCGACGCCATCCAATGTCGCCAAAAGCCCCAGCAAATATTTATCAAAATGGTTGCTCACCACACTAAAGACCGCCATCGGCACCGTCGGGGCGCCGATCCCCAGTTCTTCTTTAAGCAACTTTGTATTCCATCCGGCCGGCAGTTCACGAAGGAATTGCATCAACAGCCCCAGAAGAATCAGAGCGGACGCCAACACCTGACCGCAAAGGATACCAGCCACCCCGGCTTTGACGATCATGACAAAGTAGAGTGACAACGCTAAATTCAAGACCGTCAGGCAAAGCGTGTTCATCACATATTGCTTCGGGCGCTCCATATTGCGTAAATACGTTAAAAAGAACAAACGCAAATTGATAAAAATATTCGCGGCTAAAGCCCACAACAACAATTCACTTCGGTCGTATGTGCGTAAGAATAATTTTGCAAGGCCATGTTGAAAAATAAACGTCAGCAACAGCAACACAGCGCTGACCATTCCCACAAAACCGATGGTCGTAAAAAAAAGCTCTCCCGTTTTCTTCTTGTCTTCGCAATATTCAAAATAATTGCGATTATAAGCGGCCGCCATCCCGAAATTCGCCAATCCCCCAACGATCAAAGCATAAACTTGCGCTAAGGCCAAAGCCCCAAAATCTTCCGGCAACAAGACCCGGGTAAAAAGCGGCAAGGTGATGAATGGGACCAAACTGTCCAAAAGCGTCGCGCCGAGATAGTAAGCGCCTGCTTTGACCTGCTGCGGCTGCGTACTCATATGATCTCCACCAGTTTCGAAATAAAATGCTCGCGGATCGCAACGCCATTTTCAAGGCCGCATAATTCTTTGATCTTTTCGGAAGACGGCAAATTTAACTGCCCCTTCCTAAAATCTTCGAACCAT
>JADLGJ010000121.1 GCA_020849375.1 Candidatus Omnitrophota bacterium | reverse complement strand
TGCCGAACAAAGCTCAGACGAGCGATACATGGGAAACCGGTTTGCGGGGCGATCTCGGCTGGTATGTCTATGACGCGACGTTTTATTATTCCCAACTTGAAAAAGAGTTGTTGAGTTTGAGCGATGGGGCCGGAAATCCGTTGGGCACCATCAATGCGCGCGGAGAAACGATCCATCAGGGTATCGAGTTGGGTGGGAAATTGGATCTTCTTCAGGGTTTGTTTGCGAGATCTTCTGACAAGCCAGACAAGGTTTACGCGCACGGCGTTTACAATTGGAGCGATTTCCGTTTTGATAATGATCCGGTTTATGGTGACAATCAGTTGCCTGGCTTGCCGGAACACTTTATTAAAATGGAATTAATCTATGAACATCCATCGGGATTATATGCCGGACCGAACTTTGAAAGCGTGATGACAAAGTATCCGATCGACATGGCCAATACGTTTTATTCCGACCCGTATACGATCTGGGGTTTGAAGGCCGGATACAAAACCGCGAAAGGCTTTTCTGTCTTTATTGAAGGGAAGAATCTTTCTGATGAGATATATGCTGCGTCAACAAGTATTGTCAATAATGCCGCAGGATTAGATGCCAATGCCGCTGTTTTTAATCCCGGCAATGGCCGCGCGTGGTATAGCGGGGTCGAGTGGAAGTGGTAATTTAAAATCATGAAAGGATAGCATATGAAGAAAATAGTGTCTTTGGTGTTGTTTTGTTTTCTGACCGCTGGGTTTGTTCCCGCGGCCTCTGCCCACGAAAGGCGCGTCGTGGCAGGCCAGTTTGAATTTATTGTCGGTTTTATCAACGAGCCGGCATTTTCCGGGCAAATGAACGGTGTGGATCTGCGCGTGACGCAGAAGAACAAACCGGTTGAAAATCTGGAAGGACAATTGAAGGTTATCGTTTTGAGAAGCGATGTGGACAAAACACTGGAACTGGCTTTTAGTAAGAAATATAATGACCCTGGACATTATGCCGCGCATTTTCTTCCTGCCAAGCCGGGGAAATATATTTTTCGCATCACCGGAACTATTAACGGGGCCGCGATCGATGAACAATTTGAGTCGGGAGAGAAATTCCATGATGTTAATGATGTTGTTCCGCTGCAGTTTCCCTAGAGAAGGAGGTCTATGCGTTTTAAAATAATTTGTTCTTTTTGCTTATTTGCCTTGGTTGCATTCCCAGCATTTTCTGAAGATCTCAAGAACGGCATGTATAGCGAATTTTATCCAAGCGGGCAAATAAAATTAGAGGAGAGATATAAGAACGGCCAGCGCAATGGCTTATATAGAGAATACTATGAAAGCGGCGTTTTAAAGCGCAGGGCGCATTACCGTAGCGGTAATCTTTCTGGCACAGAATACCTTTATTATCCCAACGGCAAAGTTTCTTTTGTGCAAACGATCAAGAATGGGAAAATTGAAGGTTGGGCCAAGTCGTTCTATGAAAGCGGCCTGCTGAAGGGAGTTGTTCGTTATCGTCAAAATGTTCAGGAAGGCCTACTAAAAGAATTCTATGAGAGCGGTAAAATTAAGGAAGAGGCCCTGTATGTTGCCGATGTTGTCATGTGGGTCAAGTCCTATGATGAGCATGGCAACCTGCTTTTACAGAAAGAAACAAAATAAGTTCTTTCAAGGCGTATAAGAAATTTATTTTGCTTGACAAATCAAAGGCATTTGCTATCTTATTGTTCGCAACTACGTCTTTCTAAGACTTATTTGAGTTGGCGGTTGTTTAAAAATGAGGATCAGAGATCACGCATCCAGGACCCATACAAACTTCGTGTGTGGGTTTTTATTTTATCAGTGCGTATGCAAGAAAAAATTATTGAACGAGATGGGGAAAAGGTTGTTGAGGTCCGGTCCGATGCCGGGAAGTTGCTTTATATCAAAACAGCCCTCGGTTATGAACTGAAATGCCCGCGCAGTAAGCAGATCTGCCTGGTCCGGTATGAGGAAATGTTGACCGATTGTGTGCAATGCCTCGGACCGGATTGGAAAAAGAAGATTGAAGAATAATTCTTCTTCAGGATGAGGCCTCGAGCCCATATTAAAATCAAAGGAGGATGTATGGGTTTAAGGTTAAGAGCAGGTTTGGTCGCGATAAGCTTAATAGCCGCAACACCGGCTTGGGCGCAAGGCGCTGTTCCTGAGCAGTTAAAAGAAGTTGTTGTCACCGACACTAAAGAAACCGCGCAACATTTGACGGATGTCGCCGGCACAAAGATATACGATGGTAAAAAAACATCAGTGATCGATCTTGTTGAGGTTCCCGAGATCATCAACAATAATTATCGTCAAGCCCTGCAAAAAACACCCGGTCTTTTATTAAGCGAAGAGAGTACTCCTCTTTTGAGTATCGGTTATCGTGGTTTGGAACCCCATCGCGCGCAATTCACGCAAGTTCTCAAAGACGGTATCCCAATCCACGCGGACATGTTCGGTTATCCGGAAGCGTATTATACTCCGGCATTTGAGACGATCGATCGTATCGAGTTCGTTCATGGCGGCGGGTCTTTGCTTTATGGACCGCAACCGGGCGGGGCCTTAAATTTTATTACTAAAGATCCTTATAAAGGCGGGCCATTGTCGTTTACCCTGCAAAATACGCTTGGCAGTTCGGATCTTTATTCAAATTACATGGCTTTAAGCGGAACACAGGATGCTTTAGGATACTTGGGGTATTTTCATCATCGCCAATCGCAAGGCTTTAGAGCTTATAACAGTCAAGTTGAAGTTTACAGCGGCGGGACCAAGTTTAAGGTTAAACAGGACGAAAATACCGTCTGGACCGCGGCCCTCGATGTTTATCATGAAGAACACGGCGAACCGGGCGGTCTGACTCGGGCGGATTTTGACGCTGACCCGACTAAAGCGAATAGAAAAAACGATCGTTTCGAATTAAACCGCACCGCTGGGTCTTTGGCGATGGATAAAACCATTGACGCCAGCCACGCGCTCGAACTCAAGGCTTTCGGTGGATATTATGAACGTTTAAGCTGGCGCCAGAGGACGGCGGGTAGCAGTTTTGGGACCGCCCCAACCCTAGATAGCAACGATATTGAAAGCCAGGAATTTTATACATTTGGGACCGAGGCGCGCGGTAAAAAGAATTATATCGCGTTTGGCTCTGACGACCATGTTTTGACGGCCGGGGTTTTTTACTATAACGTTAATTCTCCGCGCATTGATCAGCGGGGAACGACTGCCGACGCAAACGAAGGGGACGTTCGTAAGGACGCAGACCGTAATTTAAATAATCTGGCTTTGTTCGTTGAAAATCGTTTTCAATTCGGGAAATTATCGGTGACGCCGGGTTTGCGCCTTGAAAATATTTGGCAAGGCGTTAAAGAGAACAAAAACGCGGATAAGACCACGGTCCCGCTCGCCAAAGAGTCGGATTATGACTTTGTTCCCTTATTCGGTTTGGGTGCGGCTTATGACCTTTCTGAGAATTGGGAAGCATATAGCAATATTTCGCAAAGCTATCGACCAAAAATTTATACCCAAGCGGTGCCAACTGGAAGCGGTCAGGTGGTCAATGACGACCTTAAAGAAGGCAAGTCTTGGCAAGCTGAACTCGGTCTTCGGGGACAACCGACGGATTTTACCGGTTGGGATATGAGTGTGTTTTACATGGCCTTCGAGGACCAGATCGGGACCTCCGGCACGACGACGGACAATGTGGGCGACACCGAACACATGGGTGTTGAGCTGGCCGGAGATATCGATTTTGTCGGCTGGGTGGATCACATCAAAGGCACACAATATAGGAACCGTTTTGGTTCTTTGAGTGTTTTTGCCAACGTGATGTTATTAGACGCGGAGTTCGTCAGGGGCCCGAACAAAGGAAAAATCCCGCAATACGCGCCGGATTTTATTTTAAAAACCGGGCTTGAATACGTTTATCAGGATAAGGGCGAGTTTCGTTTTTCCGGAACATTCGTCGACGATCATTTTGCGAATGATACCAATACATCGCAATTCGCGGTCCCTTCTTATAAGGTCTGGGACCTGACGGGTGAATGGAAAATTTATAAGGACACGGTCAGTTTGCTGGGCGGGGTCAATAATCTTTTTGACGAAAAGTATTTCGCGCGTGTCCGCAACGACGGGATCGATCCGGCCGCGCCGCGCAACTATTATGCTGGCGTTAAAACAGTCTGGTAATTATTTGGAGATAATTATGTGTCGATCTAAGAAAAAAGTTTTACTTTTGATCTTAATTTTTTATGTGTTAGCGATGCCGGCGGCTGTCTTTGGCGCGGACAAGCTGGTCATCGCGATACAGCCGACTTCGACCCCGGAACAGTTAAACGCGCAAGCGAAAGAATTGGAATCTTTTCTTGAGCAGCGATTGAAAGCGGATGTCGAGGTCCTTTTCCCGACGAGCTATGCCGGCGTGATCGAAGCTTTACGCTTCGGTCACGCGCAGGCCGCGTTTATGGGATCATGGCCTGCGGTCATGGCTAAACAGCGCGCCGGCGCGCAAGTGCTTTTGGCGGAAGTGCGTGACGTGATCATCGGCGCTGAAAAAACGGAAAAACCGTACTATTTTTCTTATTGGGTCGTGACCAAGGACAGTCCGTTCCGGACCCTTACTGACCTTAAAGGGAAAAGGGCCGCGTTCCCAAGTCCGCTATCTAGCTCGGGGTATTTGGCGCCGTTATCAAAACTTGTTAATGATGATCTAGTCTCGCGTGCCGCTGGCGAAGCTGATCCTAAAACTTATTTTGGTGAGGTTGTTTTTGCCGGCGGGTACGCGCAAGCATGGGAAGCCTTGAAAGCCGGACAAGTGGATGTCAGTGTCATTGCCGGCGATGTGCCGGAGAAATTGTATCGAGAGGTACTCGCGAATACGAAAGTCATCGCGCAGCAGGGCCCCATCCCGTCCCACGTCGTTGTTGTTCATAAGGACCTTGACCCCGTCGTCAAGGAGACATTAAAGAATGCCCTTTTGGAACTCAATGGTCCTTCTTATCGGGAATTGATGAGAAAATTTGTTTCTGGCATTTTTGTCCGTTTTGAACCGGCGGATACCGCGCATTTAAGATCTCTTGAACGGATGCTTGAACAGACCGGTTTTGAATTTAAAGAGAAGTCCGCAAAATAATGAACACGATTAAACCAAAGATCTCAAAACCGCGCTTTACGGATGACACCGTCGGTTTGGTCTTGCGCGCTAAAAGCCTTTGGCACAGCTATAATCAAAAGAATTTTGTCCTTGAAGGTGTTGACCTCGACCTCAAAGAAGGAATGTCCATGATGGTCTTGGGCCGCAGCGGGAGCGGGAAGACGACCTTGATCAAAATTCTGGCAGGATTGATCCGTCCCAGCCGCGGACAGGTGGAATATTTCTTTGATCGTGACGCGACCCCATCTTCGCGCGTTGTGGCTTATATTCCGCAGAATCTCGGTTTGGTCCGCAATCTCTCCGCGATCGAGAATGTCTTAATGGGTGTTCTTGGGCGCACTCCGACGGTGGCGACGATGTTTGGACGTTTTCGCGCCGTGGACCACGAGCAAGCCGCGCGCCTTATGGCTGATCTTGGGATCGGGGACAAGATCGATAAAAAGATTTGGCACCTAAGCGGAGGGGAGCGTCAGCGGGTCGCGATCGCCCGGGCCCTTATTCAAAATCCACGCCTCATCCTGGCTGATGAATTCGTGTCCCAGCTGGACCCGGTCACGTCGATGGAGATCCTGGCCATGGTCAAGAAATTGACCCAGAACAAGATCGCCTTTCTTGCGACCACCCATGACGTTCTTCTGGCCAAAGAATACGCAGATTTCGTTGTGGTTATGCGTAACGGCAAATTGATCATGCCCGCCGCTTTCAAGGATATGATCATAGAAGAGATCATGAAGGACGGTTATGAGTAAACGTTTTCCGACAGGCGCGGGGATCGTCATCATTGTCGCGATCCTGTCCGTTGCTTCGTTCATTAATCTCGGATTGTTGGATGTTTCGCGCTGGGGTTTGGCGTTCCGTAATTTAGCCATTTTTAGCAGAGAACTTTCCCCCCCCCGCTGGGACATTTTACCGGTCTTGCTGCCGGCGATCTGGGAAACGATTCAGATCTCATTCGCGGGAACGATCCTGGGGTTTCTTTTGTCGTTACCGCTGGCGTTCTTAGGCACCCACACATTGTTCAATCAATTGATCACAACTGTGGCCCGCGGTTTGGTGGGAGCGATCCGCACCGTGCCTTCGATCCTTTTTGGGATCATTTTTGTGATCGCCGTCGGGCTAGGGCCCAAGGCCGGGGTTTTGGGTGTGGCCCTTTACACGGTCGGGTATCTTGCCAAAATTTATTATGAGGCCTTTGAAGCCGTGGACGGTGAGGTCATCGAAGCGGTGCGCAGCACCGGATGCAATCGGTTACAATTATTTCGTTTTGCCATTCTCCCGGAAACGTTCAACACTTTGATCAGCCAGCTCTTGTTTATGTTCGAATACAATATCCGCGCCTCAACGATCATGGGGTTCGTCGGCGCAGGCGGGATCGGTTATTATCTCGTCGGTTATGTGCAAATGTTGCAGTATCAGCATTTGATGATGGCGATCATCCTGATTTTTGTGGTGATCATGGCCATTGATCTTGTCAGTTTCAGAATTCGTGCGCGGATCAGCGCGCCGCGTTATTAAAAGAATAACTGGACGGCGAAAATAATTCTGCGGGCTTTAATAATTAATAAGGAGAAACACATGGGCATATGGGCAATGTTCGCAAAAGGCGGGCCGATCATGTGGCCGTTACTTTTGACGTCGATGGTTTCTTTAACTGTTGTTTTCGAAAGGGCTCTTTTTATCATCCGTGACCAGCGCAATCGCCGTCCGAAAACGATCGAGAAGATCCTCAACAGCGCCGAGCAGGGGGATATTGCCGGGGCGATCCGGACGGGTGAAGATTCTTCCGATTTCGTTGTCCGCACATTAGTGCATGGTTTAAAGCACCGTGAACAAGGCTTTACGAGTGCGTTGTTGCAACAGGCCAACCATGAATTAAAACGCTTTAGTCAGGGGCTAACAATTCTCGACACGACGATCACTTTGGCGCCGCTTCTCGGCTTGCTGGGGACCGTCACCGGGATGGTGCGTGCGTTCGGGCTTTTGGGAAATACGGAATTGGAAGCCCCGGCCGTCATTACGGGTGGGATCGCGGAGGCGTTGATCGCGACCGCGTTCGGTTTGGGGATCGCGATCGTGGCCTTGATCCCGTTTAATTACTTAAACGGAAGATTGGAAGCGGCTCGCCAAGAGATCGAAGACGCCTCCACACACTTAGAGCTGAGCTTACGTAAGCCGGAGCGAAGATCGCCGTGAGAATTCCCGTCACCGTCCAAAGGAAAAGAGCGCGGATCGAGATCATTCCGTTGATCGATATTATCTTTTTTCTTTTGGCGACATTCGTCATGGTTTCGTTGTCGATGGTCAAGAACCAAGGGATCGTCGTTAAATTGCCTACGGCGGTGACCGGCGGCCCGGAAGACCGCAAATTATCGGTCACAGTTTCGATCAGCGAAGCCGGCCAGCTTTATCTTGATAAAGAAGCGATGAGTATGGAGATATTGAAAAGCAGATTGAATACATTAAAGAATGAAAATTCTAAGTTGACCGTTTTTGTTAATGGAGATGAGCGCGCGGATTTCGGTAAAGCCATCGAAGTCTTTGATCAGATCCGTCAGTTGGGCATCACCAAGGTTTCTGTACAAACAAAAGGTAAGAAATGAGCGCGTTGGTGTTAAATTTATTCTCAAAAGTTTTTATTCATCGCGACCGGATCGCCAGCATTACGGCTTCGGTGGCGTTCCATATCGCTTTGCTTGTTGTCGGGGGCCTTCTTTTAGTGAAGCCGTTGGAATACGGTGTGCAGGTCGGGGCCAGCGGTGTTGAGATCGATCTTGTTGCGGCGCCGACACCGGTCGTCGAGCAGGTCGCACCGGAACCCCCTTCGGAAGTTGTGCAAAAAGACCCGGATCCCGTTACTGTTCCTGTAGAAAAGATTAAACCTGCCGAAGCGCCGGCGGCGCCTAAACCGGTAACGGAAATAAATGGCAAAGACCAAATGACTTTTCAGTCCCGGGGCGGTGCCCTGGTCGAAGCCAAGCCCGAATATCTCGCGAATCCTGCTCCTCGGTATCCATTAAAAGCTCGGCAAGCCGGCTGGCAAGGTGTTGTTGTTCTGTCCGCCTCTGTTGACCGGCAAGGGAATCCCGCGCAAGTAGCAGTTGAACGCAGTTCTGGTTATGATATCCTAGACCAAAGTGCGCTCAAGGCTGTGAAGGGTTGGCGTTTCCAGCCGGCCAAGTTAGGAACACTCGCCGTTGAGTCAACGGTCAAAATACCAGTCCGTTTTGATCTAAAAGATCCCAGATGATGGCGCGGCGTTTTTATAAATATTTATAATTCACAATTTAAAGAGAGAGCACCATGAAGAGAGTGCCATTAAGCCAACTGCAGGTCGGACAAACGGGAACCGTGGAAGAGGTCCGCGACCAGGGATTTCTGTCGCAGCGGCTTTTGGAAATGGGGATCATCCGCGGAACCACGATCGAAGTGATACGCTTTGCGCCGATGGGCGACCCTATCGACATTAAGATCCGGGGATATCATTTGTCTTTGCGCCGGGAAGAAGCAGAAGGGATCATTGTGTCTTTTAACGACGATAAGAAGTCATCAAAGGATTAACGAATGCCCGATGTCCCGCTTATTCATCCCGCGACCGAGAAACGAGCCATTACCGTGGTTTTGGCCGGAAACCCGAACTCCGGTAAGACGACGGTCTTTAACGCGCTGACCAAAATGCGCCAGAAAGTGGGAAACTATGCCGGCGTCACGGTGGAAAAAAAGCTGGGGCGTATCGTTTATTCCGACCAACATGAAACCGATGTTTTAGACCTGCCCGGGACCTATAGCCTCGATGTCCGCTCGCCCGACGAGAAAGTTGCCCGTGACGTCCTTTTAGGGCATATGCGTGATACCTTGCGGCCGGACATTGTTGTTTGTATCGTTGATGCGACCAACTTAGAACGCAATCTTTATTTATTCAGCCAGGTCCAGGACCTCGGTTTGCCCGTCGTTATTTTCTTGAATATGATGGATGAAGTTGAGCAACAGGGAAAAAAGATCGATGTTGCGAAGTTGTCGGAAGTCCTGCGCGTCCCGGTCATTGCCGGAGTGGCGAACCAGGGAAAAGGTATTGAAGAACTCAAAGATTTGATTAGGGTCGGCGTCAAGCCCGTTGACCGCCGTTTGTGGCGCATGCCTGAACAGGTCGAGGCTAGGATCGAAGAATTAATGATCCTTTTATGGCGTGAAGAAAAAGTGGCGAAGTCCGACGCATTCTCGGAATCACTGATCTTATTGTCCAAAGACGAGAAGGCCCTTAAAGATATTCTAAAAGACCGCGCGAAAGTTATTCAATGTGTTCGTAATATCCAGGCCGATTTGACCGAGTGGGGTATTAATTGGCGCTCGGTGGCGATCGAGTCGCGGTATGATTGGCTTTCTAAAAGTTTGAAAGGTGTTTATCAGGAAAAGTCCGGCGCACGCCAGGTCACCATGACGGACAAGATCGACGCGATCGTCACGCATAAGGTCTGGGGCTGGCTGATCTTTTTGGGTTTGATGGCGCTCATGTTTTATTCGATCTTTACCATTTCGACGTACCCGATGGATGCTATTGATTCGTTCTTCTCGCAAGTCTCCGGTGCTCTAAAGAATGTGATGCCGGAAGGTGATTTGCGCGACCTCATCACTGATGGGGTTATTGCCGGGGTCGGCGGGGTCGTGATCTTTTTACCGCAAATCTTGATCTTGTTTTTCTTTATCGGGCTTTTGCAGGATACCGGTTATATGGCGCGGGCCGCGTTTATAATGGATAGGCTGATGCGGGGCGCAGGCTTGCATGGCAAATCTTTTATCCCGATGTTGAGTTCTTTTGCCTGCGCGATCCCCGGGGTTATGGCCGCGCGCGCGATCGAAAGCCCGAAGGACCGCTTGACGACGATCCTCGTGTCTCCGTTGATGAGCTGTTCGGCGCGTCTGCCGGTTTATACGATCATTATTGCCGTTCTTATTCCCGGTGCGTTGGCCTGGGAAAAAGCTGGACTGATGTTGGCGCTTTATCTCTTTGGGATCGTGGGCGCATTCGGCATGGCCTTTGTTTTTAAGAAAACTTTGCTGCGCAGTGAAACGCCGGTGTTCATTATGGAATTGCCGCCGTACCGCCTGCCGCTTTTTAAAGATGTCATGATGCACATGTGGGAACGCGCTGTGATCTTTTTAAAGCGTGCAGGGACGGTGATCTTTGTCCTTTCGATTATTCTTTGGGCGTTGATGACATACCCGAAACATGAGCATCTTTCGCCATCGGAAGCTTTAAAACAAAGCATCGCTGGGCAGGCGGGTATCCTTCTTGAGCCGGCGATCAAGCCGCTGGGATATGACTGGCGCATTGGTATTGGTTTGATCGGTTCTTTCGCCGCGCGCGAAGTTTTTGTCAGCACGATGAACATTGTTTTTAATATTGAAAGCGAAGGTGAGGATGATCATTTGCGGGAAGCGTTCGTGAAAGCGACGTGGCCCGATGGGCGTCCGCTTTTTACCCCGTTGACATGTATCAGCTTAATGCTTTTTTATGTTTTTGCGATGCAGTGTATCAGTACGGTTGCTGTCGTGCGCCGCGAAACGAATAGCTGGCGGTGGCCGCTATTTCAAATTGTTTA
>JADLGJ010000120.1 GCA_020849375.1 Candidatus Omnitrophota bacterium | reverse complement strand
CGCTCAAGGCCCAAAAAGTTGCCCAAGCCCAAGATGAAGCCAAGGGTTTCGTTCCACTCAAGCCGCTCATTAAGAAAAAGCGCCGGACTCCCGGCCGTGGTGATGGCCCAGCGGCACCGGGTATGCCAACGGATAAAACAGCTTTAGATGCACTTTTTGCTTCCGGCGGCTCGACAGCGACGGCGTCCGGCCCAGCGGTCCCGGAAGCACCGCGCGAAATGAAGGACCTGGAAGTTCAACTTCCGATCTCGGTCAAAGATTTTGCTGTTCGCATCCAGGAAAAAACCAGCATGGTCTTAAAGAAGCTCATGGAAATGGGCGTCCTGGCCAATCTTAACCAGAATTTAAGCGAAGATGTTGTGCGCAAGTTGGCGGAAGCCTTTGGTTTTATTATTACGAAGATCAAAACTAAAGAAGAAAAACTTTTAGAAAGCCATAAGATCGAAGAAGAAGACCCGGCGTTATTAACGCCGCGCGGGCCTGTTGTTACATTCATGGGCCACGTTGATCATGGTAAAACATCTTTGCTCGACCGTATCCGCAAGAGCCGTGTCGCTGACAAAGAGCATGGTGGGATCACCCAGCATATTGGTGCTTATTCCGTTAAAGTTCCCAAAGGCCGTATCACGTTCTTGGATACGCCCGGTCACGAAGCCTTTACCGCGATGCGTGCCCGCGGGGCCCACATTACTGATATCGTTGTCATTGTTGTTGCTGCCGACGAAGGGATCATGCCGCAGACGGAAGAGGCGATCGACCATGCCCGCGCCGCCGGTGTCCCGATCATTATTGCACTTAACAAAATTGATAAACGTAATGCGGACATTGACCGCGTTAAGAAACAGTTGATGGAGCATGATCTTTCTCCTGAGGACTGGGGCGGGAAAACGATCGTCGTCGGTGTTTCGGCCACGACGGGTGAAGGGATCGATAAACTATTAGAAATGATGTTCCTCGAATCGGAAATGCTTGAGCTTAAGGCGAATAGCCAAAAGAAGGCTTCGGGGATCGTTGTTGAAGCGCACATGAGCCGCGGTAAGGGTGCTTTAGCGACCTTGATCGTGCAAAGCGGGACCTTGCGCCAGAATGATATGATCGTCGTTGGGCAATATTATGGCCGCGTCAAAGCCATGTTTGATGATTATGAAAAACCGATCACGGAAGCCGGGCCTTCGATGCCGGTTGAAATTTTAGGTTTGCCGGGCGTTCCAGATGCCGGTGAAATGTTTTATATCGTTGAGAATGAAGAGCAGGCACGCGAGATCACCTCGGTCCGTGTTGAGCAATTGAAGCATGAGCGCTTGAATGCGAGCAGTAAGATCACGCTGGAAGACCTTTATACCCAGATCCAGCAAAGGAAGATCAAAGAACTTAATGTTATTCTGAAAGCCGACGTGCAGGGTTCGGTGGAGGCGATCAAGGATTCTCTGAATAAGATCTCGACCGCGGAAGTTAAGGTTAATTTTATTCATACCGGAGTCGGAGATGTGAACGCCGCCGACGTTATTTTGGCTTTCGCTTCCAATGCGATCATCATCGCTTTCCAAGTGGGGACCGGCGTGAAAGCCGCTCAGGAATTGGAAAAGCAACCCGTTGACATTCGCCAGTACCGGATCATTTATGACGCGGTCAGTGACGTCAAGAAGGCGATGGAAGGTTTGTTGGAACCGAAGAAGCGCCGTAAATTCATTGCCCGTATCGAGGTGCGTCAGGTCTTTAAACTCAGCAAAGGTTATACTGTTGCCGGGTCGTTCGTCCTCAAAGGCCGCATCACGAAAAAAGCGACCATTGATGTTATGCGTAACGGCGAGATTATCCATACCGGAGCGATCGCCGGGATCAAGCGTTTTAAGGATGATGTGAAAGAAGTCATTGAAGGGTATGAATGCGGGATCTACTTGGAGAAATTCGAAAAATTCGAGCCCGGGGACATCCTCGAGGCTTTCGAGATGGAAAGCATCGCACGGACGTTATAATCTTTAACATATCATGAGCAAGAAAATTTTCAGTGGTATGCGCCCCACCGGAAAATTGCATCTCGGCCATCTCGTCGGAGCAATTTCCAGCTGGATCGAACTGCAAAAAAGCTATCCTTGTATTTTTTCGATCGTTGATTGGCACGCCTATATGGGCGAGTACGAACAGAGCAAAGGCATTAAAGAGAATATTCTCGATATGGCCGTTGACTGGATCGCTTGTGGCATAGATCCCGAGAAATCCATTTTATTCGTTCAAAGCGAAGTTCCCGAACATCTTGAGCTGGCCATGGTTTTTGGCTGTATTACGCCGCTCGGTTGGCTGGAACGCAATCCGACGTACAAAGAACAATTGCGCGAGATCACCTCTCGTGACCTTCAGACCTTTGGATTTTTAGGGTATCCGGTTTTGCAGGCGGCGGACATTCTTCTTTATAAAGCTAATGCCGTCCCGATCGGTGAAGATCAGTTGCCGCATTTGGAATTGACGCGTGAGATCGCCCGCCGTTTCAACCATTTGACCAAAAAGAATATTTTCCCGGATTGCGAAGCGATCCTGACGCAGACCCCGCGTTTGCTTGGACTCGACGGGCGCAAGATGAGTAAGAGTTATCAGAATGCTATTAATTTGTCGGATTCGGCCGATGCTGTGAGGGCGAACGCAAAGAAAATGATCACCGACCCTAAGCGTGCGCGTTTGGCTGACCCGGGGCATCCTCATGAATGCAATGTTTTTGAAAGTTACTATAAGGTTTTT
The DNA here is from genome assembly GCA_020849375.1 of Candidatus Omnitrophota bacterium. Taxonomy (GTDB): domain Bacteria; phylum Omnitrophota; class Gorgyraeia; order Zapsychrales; family JANLHA01; genus JADLGJ01. The sequence continues at coordinate 1,877 of JADLGJ010000120.1, read as the reverse complement.
GCTCCGCAGAAGATCAATGATGTGCAGGAATGGTGCACCAAAGCCCAAAAAGGCTGCACGGATTGCAAGGCGATCTTGGCAGAGGAATTGGTAAAGTTACTGGCGCCGATCCAGGACAAGCGCCAGGAGCTTTTGGCTAAGCCGCAGCGGATCCGTGAAATTTTAGATGAGGGACGCAAAAAAGCTGGAGCTATCGCTCGTCAAACCATCGCCGAGGTCAAGGAGGCTATTTTTTAATGAGTTATAAAATCAAACTAGACATCTTTGAAGGCCCGCTTGACCTGTTGCTTTTTTTGATCAAAAAGAACGATATTGATATTTGCAACATCCCCATCGTTAAGGTCACGGACCAATATATTGAATACATCGAAATGATGAAAATGCTTGACCTGGAAGTCGTCGGTGAGTTCCTTGTCATGGCCGCGACTCTGTTGCAGATCAAGTCCCGCATGCTTTTGCCGCCGGACCCGAGTGGGCTTGAACAGGAAGAAATTGACCCGCGCGATGAATTGGTCCAGCGTTTGCAGGAATACCGTGTCTTCAAAGAGATCGCTGAGCAATTGAAGGGGAAGGAAGGCGAGCGCCAGAATTTCTTTTCACGCCAAATAGATGAAGAAGCCCGTAAAGAAATGGAAAATGATGCAAAGGAAGTTTATTTTGAAGCCAATCTTTTTGACCTGATCAATGCTTTCAGCGCGGCATTAAGCAAGGTCAAGGAAGATAAAACATACGAGGTCTCCAAGGAAGAATTTACCGTCGAGCAAAAGATCCATGATATTTTACACACTTTGTTAAAGAATAATTCGATGCTCTTGACGGAAATCTTTGCCGCGGCCAGGTCTAAGGTCGAAATGATCGTGTCCTTTATGGCGATCCTCGAGTTGATCCGTTTGAAAGAAGTGCTTGTCGTACAGAAACGGTTGTTCTCCGACATTGAGGTCATGCGTAACCGTGAAAATGTGATCCCTGCTCAAAGCGGACCATCGGCGGAGCAGGCGGAACCGGAAGAGGCAACGTCTTCGTCCGCATCTGCAGTTGAAGAACCGCCGCAAACACAAATAGAAGAAACATCAGAAGTGCAGAATCCTCCGAGCCAAGAAGCAAATCCCGAGGAAAATCAAAATGCCTGAACTTCCAGATTTTTCGGAAACCCTTGAGCGCCGTAAGCTCGTGATCGAGCAAGAAACGGAAGAGGACAAGGTTGTAAGCCTGTCCTTGCGGCCGGTTAAATTGGATGAGTTTATCGGGCAAAAGGAACTTGTTGAGAATTTACGCGTTTCACTGAAGGCCGCCAAACAGCGCGGTGAGCCGTTGGAACATATGTTATTCTCCGGGCCGCCGGGCTTGGGAAAGACGTCGCTCGCCAATATTATTTCGCATGAGATGGGTGTTCGTATCACGGTCACTTCGGGCCCTGCAATTACCCGTGCCGGCGACCTGATCGGGATCCTGACAAATTTAGAGCGTGGCGATATTTTGTTCATTGATGAAATTCATCGTTTGTCGAAAGTCGTTGAGGAATTCCTCTATCCGGCGATGGAAAATTTCAAGATCGATTTTATCGTTGATAAAGGGCCATACGCGCGTACGGTCAATTTTAATTTAAAGCCTTTTACGATCATCGGGGCCACAACGCGCAGTGGTTTGCTCGCCTCGCCCTTACGCGACCGTTTCGGTATTTTTCATCATTTGGAATTTTATGCGCCGGAAGATCTCCGTGAGATCGTTTTAGCATCGGCAAAGAAGCTGAATGTCGAGCTTTCACCGGACACTGCTTTAGCGATCGCCCGGCGGGCCAGAGGGACGCCGCGGATCGCGAACCGGCTTTTGCGCCGGGTGCGTGATTTTGTACAGGTCAAGACCGGCAAGTCCGCGAT
>JADLGJ010000119.1 GCA_020849375.1 Candidatus Omnitrophota bacterium | reverse complement strand
GTGGGAACTCAGGAACAGTATTCAACAGTCAAATTTTTCTTTGTGTTGAAAATACCGGTTTGACGTACCTTAAAGGTATTGGCCTTTATGAGCATGTTGACACTACTCCGCAGTAGTCAAATGAAGTAAAAATTTCTCCCTCCAATGTTGCTTTTACCTCTGTAAGCCCGTATACTTAAAGCAAGAAGTGTCTTAAGTCATTTAGTGGCAACAAAATATAGCAAGTAAACCGCAATTTTGTTCTTTAAAAAGGGAGAAATCCAATGAGCATGTATTCGAAGGATATCAGCGCCGAAAAACTCAAATCATTAGAGTTTGCCGAAGATGCCCGCGAAAGCGAGTGGAAATATCCGAGTTTTGTGCTCAAATTGTTTCACGGCCAGCTTGACTGGAAGATGATCTCTCCTTTTCCCACCCAGAACCCCGACGATAAAAAAGTCGGTGATGCATTCATAGCCCAATTAAAAGCAGTTTTAACCCAACATATTGATCCCAATGAAGTTGACCGGACCGGCCTTATTCCGGATTCCGCTTATAAAGCTTTAGGTGAGATCGGCGCTTATGCGATCAAAGTCCCTAAAGAATATGGCGGCCTTGGTTTAAGTCAAATGAATTACAGCCGTGCGATCCATCTGGTCGCCAGTTATTGCGCCTCGACGGCGGTCATGTTGTCCGCACATCAAAGCATTGGTGTTCCTCAGCCGCTTAAACTTTTTGGAACGGAAGAGCAGAAAAAGAAATTTCTGCCGTTATTCGGTAAAGGGATGATCTCGGCTTTTGCTTTGACCGAGCCGGAAGCCGGGTCCGACCCGCGGAATATGAAGACTACTGCATTCCCGACGGAAGACGGAAAGCATTTTTTGATTAATGGCGACAAGTTGTGGTGCACCAACGGCCCGATCGCCGGGATCCTGGTCGTCATGGCTGTCACGCCGCCAAAGGTTGTTAACGGAAAAGAAATTAAACAGATCACGGCTTTTATTGTTGAAACGAACACACCGGGTTTTGAGATCGTGCATCGCTGTGATTTTATGGGTTTAAAGGGTATCCAGAATGGTTTATTACGTTTTACGAACGTGAAGGTCCCCCGCGAAAATATTATTGCCGGGGAAGGGGAGGGGCTGCGGCTCGCTTTGACAACACTGAATACCGGGCGTTTGACCCTGCCCGCAGCGTCGGTTGGCGCGGCTAAATGGTGCTTGAATGTTGTCCGTCAATGGTCAGTGGAGCGCAAACAATGGGGCAGTTCGATCGGAGAACATGAAAGTATCGCCTTGAAGTTGGGTTATATCGCTTCGCATACGTTTGCTTTAGACGCGATCGCTTGGTTGACCTCGGCGATGGCGGACGATAAAAAGAAAGATATCCGTTTGGAAGCGGCTATCGCTAAATATTTCTCGACTGAAGAAGCGTTTAAGATCGCCGATGAGACATTGCAGATCCGTGCCGGGCAGGGGTACGAAACGGCCCCTTCTTTGAAAAAGCGCGGAATGCATCCCTGGGCCGTCGAAAGGATGTTGCGCGACTTGCGTATCAACCGCATCATCGAAGGGACGTCTGAGATCATGCATTTATTTATCGCCCGTGAAGCGTTAGACCCGCACTTAAGCCGGGTCAAGGCACTGTTGAGCGGTAAGAGTAGCGGCGCAGAAAAAATGAAGGCCTTCTTGGGAGCGGCAAAGTATTATCCCGTGTGGTTCATTAAATTATTCCTTCCGGCGACGTCCAGTGACCTTGGAGACCTGCCGCCGGCGTTACGTGAACATGTTCTCTATGCCCGCCGGACAAGCAAGCGTTTGGCACGCGAAGTCTTTTTCGCCATGCTAAAGTATCAGCAAAAATTAGAAAGCAAGCAGGGGATCTTAAGTCGCCTCGGTGATATTGGGACGGATCTTTTTGCGATCTCTGCAAGCTGTTCTTACGCATTATCATTGTCAAAAGATCAGCCCGGTGCAGTTGATCTCGCTGATTTGTTCTGCCGTGATGCCCGCCAAAGGATCGAGAGCAGTTTTGGTACCAATAAAAATAACCATGACCGTAAACATATTCAAGTCAGCCGTGAATTGATGAAAGATAGTTACAACTGGTTGGAAAGCGACATCATGGTCTAGCTATGATTAATGTTATTGCATCCATTGTTCAGCGTTATAAACTTCTTAAAGAGATCCCCCTTTTCAAGTCGATGGGCTGGTATCCCTTGCAGCGCGTTGCCCGGCGCGTCCAAGTTCTGGAATTTAAAAAAGGGGAATTTATCCGTAAGGAAGGGGATCCACCCGATGCCGTGTATTGCCTGGTTTCGGGACGGGTGCAAGCCTATTCGAATGCGAGTGGAGGCCGCCGTAAAACCGATGTGCAGTTTTATCGCCGGGGTATGCCGTTCGGGATCATTTCTTTCTTTACAAACGAGCCGCATTCTTCGACGTATGAAGCGATCAATGATTCTACGATCATCAAGATCGAAAAATCGGACCTGGAAGATATCCTGAAGTTTTTGCCGCAGTTGGGTGTTGAGCTAAGCCACACGCTTTCAAGCCAATTGCGAAGCCGCATGCTTCCGACAAAACGTAATGTTGAGCACCGCATCATTTCGGTTTATAGCCCGATCCGCGGGACAGGGAGCTCGACGTATGCCGCGAATTTAGCGCTGGAACTGGAACAGCAAACACACCGCAAGGTCATTTTGGTCAGTATTTCGTCCTCAGAGTCAAAATCGGCTGACCCGGACAGGGACCGTGCTTCGCCGCATTGGCAGAAGCAGCCTGTTCACTTGAAGGATATTGTTGAAGATTATGAACGTTTGCAGAACAGTATTGTTCGCGGCCAGTTAAAGATCGACCTGCTCAATGTGGTTTTTGATGCCGGGGACCAGGTTCTCGTTGATTCCATTAGCCAGTTCGTCACAACGTTAGTGTCGGATTATCATTTTGCGGTCGTTGACCTCCCGACGGAAAAAGATGCGATTGTGATGAAGACCCTGACACAGTCCGATATTGTCCATCTTTTGGCTAAAGATCAGATCGCCGACCTTAAGGACCTCAGTCTCGTGATCAATGAGCTGACGGAACGGATGAAAGAGAATTTTAATCTCGATTTCTTGAAAGTGGTCGTTGTTACTCATGATAAGTCCGCTTCGACAAATTTAACCGAGATCAGCCATGAAATCGATTTTTCTGTTTATGCGCGGATCCCGCACATTAGTTCAGGTGAATTAAATACCGTTTTGAGTTGTGAAGCGATGACGATTTGTTTGCCGTGGCCCAACAGCCCTTATGCCATGGAAGTCCGGCGGATCTCTCGTCAGATCAGCGGCGTTCTTGTAGGGTTGGCTTTAGGCGGAGGCGCGGCTTTGGGCGTTGCGCATATCGGCGTCATTCGTGTTTTGGAAGAAGAGAAGATCCCGATCGATATGATCTCTGGTAGTAGTATGGGGGCTTTGATAGCGGCTTTTTGGTCTACGGGGAAAAACGCTGACGGATTAGAAGTGATCGCGAAAGATTTTGAGAAGCCTTTCGATATTATCAAATTGTTGTGCGACCCTGTTTTATCTTTAGCGGCTTTGATCGGGGGAAAAAAGATCATCCAATGGCTTAATACCCGCGGTCTTGCCGGCAAAACATTTTATGATACACGGATCCCTGTTAAGGTCATTGCATATGATCTTTTGCGGCGAGAGGAAATTGTCATTGAATCCGGTTCACTTGTCGACGCGGTTCGTCAAAGTGTTTCCATACCCGGAGTTATTGTCCCGGTTCGAATGAAAGACCGCTGGATCATAGATGGAGGTGTTTTAAATCCTTTACCGACTAATGTTCTGGTGCAGAGCGGGGCTAAAAAGATTATTGCGGTCAATGTCCTGCAGTCCCCGGAGCAAGTCATGACCGGTTATCTTGAAGAACAGCGTCTGCTTGCTGAGGAGTTGAAGATGAGGTTCAAGGATTCGCCCAGAGAATATGTCTTAATGAAATTTAGGAGATTCTTTTTAAATATGATCACGCCAAATGTCTCCGACATCATTGTTCGTACTCTTCAAGCTTCTGAATATGTACTTGCTCAGCAAAGCGCTCGCGCCGCCGACGTGGTCATTCATCCGGATCTAAGCAACATCAATTGGTATGAGCTTTATGAGGTCGACAAGTTGATCAAACGCGGGGAGGACGCCGCCCGCGCTGCTTTGCCACAGATCCGTCAGATGTTAAACGAGTAGACCCGCCGCTTTTCCCCGTCATAAAATTTTCCGATTTTAATTTTCTGCTGTGGTAAAATGTTGCCTTATGAAATCCGCTGTAAAAACGATATTGAAGATCGGTTCCCGGTCCAGCCCTTTGGCGCAAGCGCAGGTGAGGGAAGTCCTTGCCCTTTTGGCTAAAAAAGGAAAAAAGCCAGCATTTGAAGCCCTGACTTTTTCTACCAAAGGGGATGATGATAAAAAGACGTCCTTATTGGCGGGAGCGGCCGACGATTTTTTTACCGACACTTTGGATCGTGCCCTTTTAGAACATCACATTGACATTGCTGTTCATAGTGCCAAAGACCTGCCAAAACATTTGCGATCTGGTTTAAAGATATTTGCTTTGACTCCGGCTTTGGACGATTCCGACGCTTTGGTCGCGAGAACAACATATACGAAATTGCCTAATGGTAGCCGCATCGGTACGAGTAGTTTGTTGCGTAAACAGCAGATCCTCGCCTTGAATCCGACCTTTGAAATTGTTGACATTCGCGGCACGATACAGGAAAGATTGAAATTATTGAAAGACGGCAAGGTTGATGCTGTTATTGTTGCGACATGCGCTTTGAAACGTTTGGGTTTAGAAAAAGAGATCAAGGAAGTCTTCCCGTGGGAAGGAACGCCGCTACAAGGGCAATTAGCCGTTGTCGGCCGTACCAAAGACACCGTGCGTGAAAAGTTATTTTCCGTGCTCGACGTCCGTCGTAAATATGGGAAAGTGACCCTGGTCGGTGCCGGCCCGGGTGACCCGGGGCTGATCACGGTGAAAGGTGTGGAGGCGCTAAAGAAAGCGGATTGTGTTTTCTATGATTATCTCGTGCACAAAATGCTGCTTGATCATGCACCGCAAGCCGAGAAGGTTGATGCTGGGAAACGCAAGGGTTGCGCGACAATGTCGCAAATCGAATTGTCGCGGGCTTTGAAGAATAAGGCGTTGGCCGGGAAAAATGTTGTCCGCCTCAAGGGCGGCGACCCGCTTATTTTTGGCCGCGGTGCCGACGAGATCACGTATTTGAGATCTTATCATATTGATGTGGAGGTCATTCCTGGTGTTACATCGGCGACGGGGATCCCCTCGGCCGTAGGTTTGCCGCTCACCGCGCGAGGCGTTTCTTCATCCGTCGCTTTTTTAAGCGCACATGGAGAAGGTGAAAGAAATCATAACACCGCCCTGATCAATATTCCTGATGCTGAAACGTTAGTGTTCCTGATGGGGCTTACGAAGATCGAGAATATTGTTGATGCTGTCCTGAAAAAAGGCTGGGCGAAGGAAACTCCGGTGGCCGTGATATCAAAAGGCACGTGGGTCGACCAGGACACCGTTATTGGAACGCTAAAAGATATTGTCCATAAAGTCCGTGCGAAGCAATTGACGCCGCCGGCGTTGATCATTATTGGGAAAACGGTTGACCTTTATGCCGAAACTCAAAAAAGTTTACAGACCATCCTTTATTGCGGAACGTACCCGGAAAAGTATAAGTCGCTTGGGCGGGTGATCCATTTTCCTATGATTTCGATCGGTACGGCTAAAGTCGTTAAGCCAGCGGATGTTGTTGCAGACCTTAAGAAAGCCGACACGATCCTTTTGACCAGCCGTTGCGGCGTGAAGTATTTCTTCGAATTTCTCGCATCGCGGAAGTTTGCTTTTGAACAATTGCGTGGTAAGGACTTCATCGTTATCGGCGCGGCGACTGAGCAACAACTTGCGAAGTATGGTTTTTCCCCAAGATTGGTCGCTGGTGAAGAATCTAGCGAGGGCTTATTTAAACTTATGAAAAGATCCCTGAAACTCAAAGGCCGGCGTATTATTTTTCCGCGGTCGTCACTTTCCAACCCATATTTGGAGCAGCATCTGACGAAAGCCGGCGCAAAGGTGAGGGAAGTGATCGTTTACGAGACCACCAAACCAGCTAAACGTGAGTTACCATCGGGACAGATCGATCAGGCTATCTTTACCAGCCCGTCGACGGTGCGGAACTTTCTAGAAGATTACGGCGCCATCCCCAAGGGTTGGGCCATTTTTGCCAAAGGGAAGCCGACGCAAAGAGCGTTGGTTTCTGCTGGGTATAAGAGCGAAATCCTTGTCAGCGGGTGAACTCCATATTAAGATAGGAACCTATGTCACGTTATCGTATCCTCAGAAAGAATAAAGCGATCCGCGCCCTTGTCCGCGAGACCCGTTTACACAAAGATGAGTTGATCCAGCCGTTCTTTGTCGTGGAAGGCAGTGCGAAAAAAGAAATCATTTCGTCCATGCCCGGTATTGAGCGCTATTCGGTCGACACCTTATTAAAGGAAATTGAAAAGTTTATAAAACTTGGTGGGAATGCCGGCTTACTCTTCGGCCTTCCGAAGGCCAAAGATAATCTTGCAAAAGCGGCTTATGATGAAAATGGAGTTGTTCAAAAAGCCATCCGCCAGATTAAAAAACATTTCCCAGAATTTTTGATCATCACCGATGTTTGCCTTTGTGCTTATATGAAGCACGGCCACTGCGGTGTATTGGACGGTGACCAGATTGACAATGATAAAAGTTTACCGCTCTTAGCTAAGATGGCTGTTTCGCACGCCGCCGCCGGCGCTGACATTGTTGCCCCGTCAGACATGATGGATTACCGCGTGGCCGCGATCCGCGAGGCGCTCGATGAAAATAATTTTAAAGACACCGCACTTTTGTCCTATGCTGTCAAATACGCCTCTGCCTATTACGGCCCGTTCCGTGATGCGGCCGATTCTGCGCCGTCATCTGGTGACCGCAAAACCTATCAAATGGACAGCGCCAATGTCCGTGAAGCGCTCAAGGAAGCGCGGCAAGATGTTTGCGAAGGCGCGGACATGGTCATGGTCAAGCCCGCCTTGGCTTATCTTGATATTATTAAAGTTTTACGCCAAGATCTTGATGTCCCGATCGTCGCTTACAATGTCAGCGGTGAATACTCGATGGTCAAAGCCGCCGCCCAGAAAAAGTGGATCGACGAACGCGCTATCGTCCTTGAAAACTTAACCGCCATGAAGCGCGCCGGCGCCGATATCATTATTAGTTACCACACTCAAGACGTCCTTTCATGGTTAAAGTGATCAATAAAAAGTCGCAGGAATATTTTCTCGACGCTCGCAGTATTATGGTCGGCGGCGTCAACAGCCCTGTCCGCTCTTTTAGAGGGGTAGGGGGGAGCGCTCTTGTGATGGAGTACGGCAAAGGGGCCAAGCTTTTTGACGTAGACGGCAACAGCTATACTGATTATTGCTTGTCATGGGGCGCCTTGATCCTTGGCCACGCCCACCGTAATCCGATCCTTGCCGCCAAGAAAACCGTTGAGCGGGGAACGAGTTTCGGGACGACCACCCGCGCGGAAGTTGACATTGCCAAATTTATCACGCGTGCCATTCCGTCTATGGAATTGATCCGTTTTGTTAATTCCGGGACGGAGGCGACAATGAGCGCTATTCGTGTCAGCCGTGGTTATACGAAAAAGCGGATGGTTGTAAAATTCGACGGATGTTATCATGGCCACTTCGACGATCTTTTGGCCAAGGCCGGTTCCGGCGTTGCAAATTTGAAAGAATCTTCGAGCCTTGGCATTCCTGCGAGCCATATCGAGAACACGTTAAGCCTGCCGTATAACAACAGTAAAGTTTTGGTTGAGACGCTTGAGCGGTATAAGGATGATATTGCCTGTGTCATTATCGAGCCGGTCGCCGGGAATATGGGCGTCATCCCGGCACAAAAAGAATTCTTAAAAACTTTGCGTGACATCACAAAAAAGAATAAAATTGTCCTGATCTTTGACGAGATCATGACTGGTTTTCGCACTGGGCTTGGCTGTACACAGGCAGATTATGGCGTGGTTCCTGATATGACTTGCCTGGGGAAGATCGTCGGCGGCGGGTTTCCTGTTGGTGCTTATGGCGGGCGTAAAGATATTATGGAGTGTTTGGCTCCGCTGGGTGGTGTTTATCAGGCTGGAACTTTTGCCGGTAATCCCGTTGTCATGCGTGCCGGCCTTGCGACTTTAAAGCTCTTGAATAAAGATTTCTATCGGACGCTTAATGAGCGTTGTGAAAAATTTGCCGCGGACCTCAATGAATATTTTGTGAAAGAAAATTTGCCGGTTCGGCTTTCGGCGTATAGGTCCATGATGAGTTTTCGTTTTTCTCAACAGCCGGTCAATAATTACGACGATGCCCGTACTGCTGCCAGTGATGAAATTTACGCCAAATTATTTTGGCATTTTGTCGCGAAGGGGGTTTATATGCCGCCCGCGGACCTTGAGGCGTTCTTTGTGTCAGGGATGCATACCAAAAAAGATCTATTGGATTTGAGTGCCGCGATCAAAAGTTTTTTTGTTAAAAAGTAAGGGGAGAATGCCATGAAAAAATTATTTCAGCCTGGTTTGGGATTCTTAGCAGTTATGTTATCGGTCGGTTTGGCGGGTTGTGTTCCGCTCGTGATCGGTGCCGCCGCCGGGGTCGGCGGTTACGCCTGGGTCCAGGGAGAACTTGTCCAGCCGATCAATGCGCCGGCTGAAAAACTTCACCGTGCTGCGAGCCGTGCGATGCGCGACCTTAAATTGGCGGTTTATGAAGACAAAGGTGACCGTCTTGCCGGCAAGATCGTTGCTAAGTTTGCGGATGGTACGGATGTTAATATTCATATCGAAGCGAAGACGGAGTATAAATCTGAAATTAAGATCCGCGTCGGTGTCCTCGGGGATAAAGAAAAATCTGAAATGATATTTAGTGCGATCAAGAGAAGACTATGAGTGACGCCGATACATTTTCTGAGCGCCCGTGGGGAAATTACATGAAGCTCTATCAGGAGCGCGGTGTTTGGGTCAAGCGCGTCGAGGTCAGCCCCGGTCAGCGCTTGAGCCTGCAAAAGCATGCTAAGCGTACCGAAAAATGGATCATTGTGGCCGGCCACGGCCTTGCTGTTGTGGATGGCAAGGATATCCCTGTTTTGCCGGGAAGTATTTTGGACGTTCCGCTCGGAGCAGTTCATCGTATCGGTAATACCGGGACAGAAAAGTTGATTTTTATTGAAGTCGCCACTGGGGACTATTTGGCGGAAGACGACATTATTCGCATCCAGGACGATTACAGCCGATAGATTTTTTAATGAAAGCCCCATCAAAAGTTCATTTGTCCCGCCCTGTTGCATTGATCGTTGCCGGCTTGTTCATGGCGCTGATCCTTTATACCTCTACGAGGCCGACCCCTAAGGTCGCTGGTATTGACCAATCATTGCTTGACCATGTCTTGGATTCTGCGCATTTTCCGATGTATGCACTTTTGACCTTCTTGTTGATGTTGGCGTTCTGTTCTTTTGATCTTCGTCGTCAAATTGCAGCTTTTGTGATCGCTGTCGGTTTTGGTGTCCTTAATGAGCTTGTCCAAATGAGTACTCCGGGGCGTTCTTGTTCCGCGCATGATATTGTCGTTAATGCCTTGGGGGCCTGTTTAGCTATAGTGTGTGTTAATGTATTTTTTGTCAAGAATAAGAAATCCCCAGCCTAAAGTAATTGCAAGTATCTGCAATTAAACATCTTATAATCCGGCTAAAAAATATTCAAATTTCCTTCGCCAGAGTCTTGTTTTTTTATTGAAATATGGTACCTTTTCTAGGTTCCCTCTAGATAAATTTTGCTCACACACAAACTCATAAGGATGGTATTGGTATGAAAAAGACATTATTGGCTGTTGCTTTACTATTGCTGGGATCTGCTAGCTGTGCGAACGCCTATGTTGTTGATGGAAACGTTTCCGACTGGGGCGTTGATCTGACGCCGAACGCGGCAAAAAATATCCATTATCTGGATGCTAATACTCCGACCGGCACGGGCGTTAGCTATGTGACTGAAGATAATGCGTCCCACTTAACGAGCAGCATCTATGTTGGCCCGGGTTGGTCAACGGGTAATACCTACGATGCAGAAGCCATGTACCTTGATAATGATAATTTGAGCGTTTATCTTGCCATTGTGACCGGTTTGCCGCAGTTCGGGGCGCAATATCCTGCCGGCGACATCTTCTTTGATACGGGGAAGTATCAAGATCCATCATCGCCGTTTTATGATCCCAAAAAATTCACTTACGGGATCAATATCGCAACGTCGAAATTATATAATGTCAGCAGCTGGCAAAGTGTCGCTATTTTTTCTGATGCTAACCCTTGGGCTATCGGAAGTGGTGTTTTTCTTGGTGATGTGCCTTTTGTCTATAGCGGCGACCAGAAAACGCATCACGTTTTAGAGGCTTCGGTTCCTTTGAATTTGTTGGGGCTTGAAGATGGAGATTCTTTATGGGCTCATTGGACGATGCAATGCGGAAATGACGTTTTAAATCTCAAAAGAGATGTGGTTGTGACGCCTGAACCGCCAAGTGTTGTCCTTTTTGCCGTTGGGCTTTTGCTGGCTTTTGCAGTCATCGTGCAGCGTAGAATGGCCTTGTTTAGCTAAAGAGCCGTTTTGTCCACTGCAGCTTTCTCCTTAAAAAACTGAGCGAAAACTTGCTCCGGGTTCCGTTAGGTATATAATGCTCCTGATGGAAAACTCCGCTATCCACACTTCTGTCAGTGCGATTTTAGCTGATCCTTCCAAGTGGCGTGCTTTGCTTGATCAATTCGAAGAAGTCCTTAAGATCAATATTTTTATCGTTGACCGACATGGGTGTGTTCTTGTTCCGCTGAATTCGTGCCGCTATGGAGCCGCTTTGATCAGTTCCACTTTTGGAATTAATTTTCAGAAGGAGGGGGGTGCTGCTGAGGCGGTCGTCTTGCAGGGCTTTGGGGAGTCCTTTGCCGCCAGGGGAGCTTATTTGCAGGTCGTTGATCCGTTCGATCTTCATCTTTGCGCTGTTCCGGTTAAGAAGGATGCGGATAATATATTATTCTACTTGGTTGTGGGGCCGTTGCGATTAAGCCCTCATTGGCCTGAAGAAAAATATGTGGCTCTGGCAAGCTCTTTAGGCTTGGAGAGTGTGGGTTTCTTGGAGTGCGTTCGCTCGGTGCCGCAGGTTTCCGGGGCTGCCTTGAATGCGATCTTGGATCTCTTGTCGGAGGTGGTTAAGGATGTTTTTGAGCTTTCTCTGGAAAAACAAAAGTTTTCGCAGCTGCAGGTCCAGGGGGGCACTGTTCGCCCGGAAATTATTGCTGGAGTTCAGGATCTTTTGGTCAACATTCAGCATGATGAGCTTCTGATCGCTATTCTTGATGCCGCGATCAAAATGGCCGGAGCGGAAGGTGGCTCGATCATGACTCTAGATGAGGAAAGCAGTGATTTTGTGATAAAGGTTTCGCGGGGTTTGGAAAATAAGAAAAATATTGTACAGCACCGCTGTAAGGTTGGTGAAGGCATTGCCGGAACTGCAGCGCGCGAAAAAGTCCCGTTCTTTATTAGCGGTACGGAGGGGGATGTGAGGATCCGTCATTTGTTGAAGCGTCCGGACATCAGACAGTCGTTTGTTGTGCCGATCGTGGCGGGCCCCGATAGTCAGGTCATAGGTATTTTAAATTTATCGATCAAGAATCAAGACAGTCCGATATCGATCCCCGATGTACAGGTTGACATCCAGAAGTTTTCCCCGCTTATAGCCGCCGCCCTCCGTAGTTTGTAGTAAATCCCCAGCACAAGAAACCCTTTTTAAAATCCATAATTAATATTGTACAAATGCCCAAAACATCCCTATATTATTTATGAGCATATGCTTAAAAGTACTGGCGGGTTGATTTGGGTGCATGCTCAGAAGAATGCGGCGGATGATGGGAAGTTGAATTTTTTCGACGAGAAGGGGGTGGGTATTATGCAGAAGGGAAGGCCAAAGAAGGTTAGGTTTATACAGAAAATGCCTACCGTGCGACAGTTTAGTCCTCGTGGTAAGCCTGGCCGCCCTGAAGAGGTCATTTTGCATGTGGATGAATTTGAGGCCTTAAAGCTTGCCGATTTTCAGATGTTTAGTCAGTCTGAGGGCGCTGCGGCGATGCGTCTTTCTCGCGCTAGTTTTGGTCGCTCGGTTCGGGAGGCTCGAAGGAAGGTCGCTGATGCCCTGGTTAATGGTAAGATCATTAAGATTCAGATGGGCGATGCCCAAATTGGTGTTCGCCAGAAGGAAGTTACTCGAGCTAGTTTGTCGGCTTATTCTCAAAAGCGGACGGCGGGTTCTGCTGGCGAGTTTGTTTCGCAGGAGGTGGCTCAGTTGGCCGGGACGATCCCGGCTGTTGCTGCTGTGGCAAAGGCCCCAATTCGTTAATCAACAGGTTATTCAGGTGGCTTGATAACCTGTCTATTCTTCTTATTAACAACTTCTTATAATATATGTTATGTAAAGTATTATATGGAGAATTAGAGGGAGTTGGCGCAAAACGTTTTTAAGGCTTTGAGCTTTGTTTTTTCTTCAATCCTCTCTGGTGGATTACTTAAAGGATAAAATATCCGGCTGCTTCTGGTGCGGTGTTGTCGCTTCTACCTGGGTTGTTTCTATCTCAAGTAAAACAAAGTTGGTGTCTTCTGGCCCCCCAAAGTACTGACGCAGCATCGGAATGTAATTCCAGACCAATTCCTTTTTCTCTGGATCGGTCGAAACCTTGGCCAAACCACTGATCCTGGCAAAGCTCATTTTTCGGTTAATAAAGCAGAATTCGACCTTTGGATTAACCTTGATCTGCTCAATACAGCGCGATTTGCTTAAAACGGCCAATAAAAGGTTTCCTTCGTCATCCAGATATGGCATCATTGGCCTTGCCTTGGGCTGGTTTCCTTCAATGGTGCACATGACGCCATAGCCGGCGTCTTTGATAAGGTCAATGGCTTCTTGCTTGGTCATGGTCAAATCCTTTGCTTAATGTTTTGCTTTTTCAATAAACTTGGCAGATTTCATGAGGTCTTTATTTGCGGTTTGAATGATCTCCGCGGCGATCGAAATGGCGATCTCTTCAGGTGTTTGCGCCCCAATGTCTAAACCAGTCGGGATGTTGATCTTGTCGAATAATTTTTCCGAAAGGCCGTCTTTTTTTAAACGGTTAAAGAATTTGATCCGTTTGGCCTTGCTGGATATCACGCCGAGATACGCCATATCTTTTTTAATCGCGGCCTTCAGGCATTCGTAATCATATTCATTGCCTTGCGTGACGACCACAATATAAGTATTCTCGTCGACCGTTTGTTTCTTTAAACCTTCAGCATGTCTGGCACACACGATCTTGTCGGCGTGCGGGAAACGTTTTTTATTGGCGAATTCTCTGCGGTCGTCAATGACCGTCAGCCGGAAATTCAGCAGTTTCCCTAAAAATGATAACGGCAAAGCAATATGGCCGGCGCCGCAAATGATCAAATGGCGTTGTCCGGCGAACGGCTGGATAAAAACCTTCATTTGTCCGCCGCAAACAGATTCGCCCTCGCGGCCAAAATAATCGTAGGTTGCTGTGGCTGGCTGTCCGGTTTTAATGGCTTTACGGCATTCTGCGATGGCGGCTTTTTCGTTGCGTCCGCCCCCTATTGTCCCTGCGATGCTCCCGTCTGCAAGAACGACCATTTTGGCACCTGCTTTTCGCGGCGTGCCTTTAGGCGTAGCTTCGATCACCGTCGCAAAGGCAAAACTTTGCCCTTTAAGCGACGCGTCGAACGCTTTTTTGATGACCGGGTCCATTATGAATATTTTAGTTAACGGTTGCCTTAATGATCTTTTGCTCTTCGGCCGGTTTGTCATTTCCGTCGCGGGGAACGCTGACGATCTTTTGTACGACATCCATGCCTTCGATCACTTCGCCGAAAATGGTGTGGCGATTATTGAGCCACGGTGTTGCGGCCACTGTGATAAAAAATTGGCTGCCGTTCGTGCCGGGCCCGGCATTAGCCATGGCAAGAATTCCCGGTTTGCTAAATTGCGCTTGGTCTGAGAATTCATCTTCAAATTTCCCGCCCCAGAGGCTTTCGCCGCCGCGTCCTGTTCCGGTCGGATCGCCGCCCTGGACCATAAAGCCTGGGATGACACGGTGAAAGATCAGTCCGTCATAATATCCTTTTTTGATCAAGCCGACAAAATTTTCGCAGGTTTTTGGTGCGAGTGCTGGATAAAGTTTGATCTTAATGACGCCCTGATTGGTATTTAATTCGACCATTGTGCCCTCCGTTTGAGCATTGACTCCGCAAACGCAGAGTAAGCTTAAGCCTGTAAGAAGTAAAAAAGTTTTTAATGTGTTCATGGTGTTTCTCCTTGTGGCGGTTCTTCTTTTTTAGGGTTTGCAAAAATATCAGGCGGCAATGATAAGGTCTCCCCCGAATTGGAATTTTCTGGTTTTTGGGGTTCCGTTTGGGGTGCCGGTTGCTCCTCCCCGCTTGTTTTTTCTTCTGTCGCGCCCCCCCCCTCCTCGACGACATTTTCGCTGGGTGTTGGTTCTGGTGCCTGGGGCTCTGTAACTGGTACTGTCGGTAGTTGTTCAGCTGCTGGCGGTTCGGGAACAGGCATTACCACTGCCGGTTCTGGCTGCGGTGACGGCTCGGGAACAGGTAGAGGCTCATTTACTGGTTGCTTTGGTATTGGGGCGGGTGCTTGTTCAAGTGTTGCTTCTGGAGCTGGTACGGCTTGTTCTTGAGGTGCCTGAGTAACGGGTGCCGGGATTTCTGGTCCAGGTTCTTGAGCAGCGACCGTTTCTGCGATAGCTTTTAAATCGTTGGTGGCTGGATGCAGATTCAGGCGGTTGACGAGATCTTCTATTTTTTGATTCTTTTCGAGAATAACGTTTTCATTGGCGCGCAACTTTTCTTCCAGCTCAGCAGCGTGTTTACGCGCTAATTGTATTCCTGCTTGCCCATCGTTGATCGCGGCTTCTGATGTCAGGACCTCAACTTCGAGTTTCTTAACTTTTTCTTCAAGCTGTCCGATGCGTTTGAGGTACGTTTGAGCTTCGGTCTGGGCGTTGGTAACGTCCGCTTGTAACATTTTTACCTTTTCCTTGGATTCTTTAATTTCTTTTTCAAGAAGGTCTTTGATCTTATTAAATTCTTTTTGGTTCTTGAGTTCATTGCTTAAAGTTTTCTCCGATTTTTCCAGTGTGGAGCTTTTTTCCGCAAAGAGCACTTCCATTTTGGTGAGTTTTTCTTGCAACTCTTTATGTTCTGTCAGTAGCTCATCGTATTTAAGGGAAAGTTCGCTTTCGGCTTTTGTGTCCGCAGGAGAAGGAGCAGCGACGGGAATGAACTGTGACGTTGAGGGTGCGTCTTTGGCCGGGATAAGCGCTGCTTTTTTTAAGAATTCGGGTAAAGGAATATTTTTTGCCGGATTCGGATTGTTTTTGCTCGCAGAGTCGAGCCCGAGACGGTCTAGGAGGTCATTCGGTGAAAGCTGCTGTGCGGGAGCCGGTTTCTTGCTGTCGTTAGGACCTGGAGCTTCCTTCCTTTTTTCCATTGTAATAACAAAGGCGATCGCCCCAAATCCCAAGACCATTAAACAGAGAAGTAAATAAAAGAGGCTCATTGTTGGGAGATGATCTTCAAATAGTGGTTCTGCTCTGAGCAGAGAAGGATTGTTTTTCCGTCGTGGGCGTATTGCCCTTTAGCTTCGATAACCTGCCCGGGCTTAATGGACCAGGCAAGATCCGATAATGTTTTATCGCTGCGGCAAACGATCCCCTCCCCCAGCGATTCCCAACCGTAAGTAATTTGTACTGTCGTGCCATCCATTTTTTGTAATTCCAGAAAACAAATGCCATCCATGGCGCAGCGATGTGAATTTTGGAGAACTGTTCCATTGACGACCGGGGATTGATGCTCGGCCTTCGCGGGCATGATGTTAGAAAATAGGACGGCGGATATAATAATTAAGCCCGGGATGAGATAACTTTTTGACATTTTTATTTTGGCGAAGATATAATGCGCTTATGTTTTCACTAATACTTTTAAGTGCCGGAATGAGTTCCCGTTTTGGGTCCCCGAAAGCTTTGGCCCCCTGGGGGCAACAGCCGTTGATCGCGTATCTGCTCGGCGCCTTAGTAGAGACAAACCTCGACGAGATCGTCGTCGTTCTTGGCGCTGATGCGGACCTGATCGAACCGTTCCTATTAAAGCACAATAAGATCAAAGTTGTCTATAATAAAGATTATAAATTTGGGCAAACTTCTTCGTTCAAAGCAGGTTTGGCGGCTGTTTCTTCCGGCGTGAAAGCGGTCGGCCTTCTTCCGGTCGACACCCCCCTGCTTAAGATCCCTACGGTTAATGTGATTATTGATGAATTGATACAGACGGATCCTTTGATCCTGATCCCCGCCTATCAGGGGGAAAAAGGGCATCCGCCGTTCTTTAGTTCAAAGCTTCAGATGGAGTTTCTAGGTTTGCCGAATGATGTTGGATTAAATACGATTTCCCGCCGGTATGAAAAGGAAGTGCGTCTTTTTGAAGTGGATGATGAAGGTGTGCTTTTGTCGTTCAACACCCCCGAAGAACTGCAAAACTTACGCAATAAACTTACTTAAGATTCTCGCCTGTATATGTTGCCCCCGGCATTGTTCCTATGGGTTCACTTACAGAAGCTGGAGCATCGCTTTTATTCTTAAAGACGATGACGGTTCCTTTGTAGCGTGTGCGGATACGGGTGATCGGGCTTGGTTCATCAAATTGAACGATATTGGTGACTGCGTCGCCGCCGAGAATAGCGATCTGAGCTTTCATTTTATCAACGACTTCTTCGATGCTGTTGCGGCGTTCTGTCCCTACGATAACGGTACCTATGACCTCATAGGGGACATTGACGGTTTCCAGGTATTGAATCTCGTGTTGATTTTGGTTGGGATGCACGGTGTTAAAGGCGATCTCATCGGCATTAACACGGTAATACGTGCAGCCAGTTAAAGTCGAAAGTAAAATAGTGCTTAGTAAAAGAATAAATTTTTTCATGGTTTTTATCCCTTTTCTTTGAGTTCTTTTAAGCCTTGAATGATCTTGGCCGGTGTTATGGGAAGGTCCTTGATGCGAACCCCGCAGGCATCTTCAAGGGCGTTAGCTATAGCTGCGGACGTTGGTAAAAGTGAAGCCTCTCCCATTCCTTTCGCGCCGAATGGCCCTTCCGGGTCATCGGTCTCGACGAGAATGGAGTGCATTTCTGGTGTCCCGATCGAACGTGGGACACGGTAATTCGCGAAATTAGGGTTCAAAACACGGCCGTTCTTAAAACGGAGATCTTCGGTGAACGTATAACCGATCCCCATCGCGAGAGACCCTTCGATCTGCGCTTCTACGGATTGCGGGTTGATCGCCTTACCGATATCGTGCGCATCCCAAATCTTTAAAACATGCACTTCCCCGGTTTCGGTGTTGACCTCGACTTCCGCAATTTGCGCTTCAAAGCCGTAACTGCCGGAAACGTTTCCCTCCCCTGTTCTAAAATCGATAGGAGTGGTCTTGGGATTATAACTGCCGCGGCCGATGATCTGCTTTCCGTAATTAAATGAGTAGCAAAGCTCGAGAGCTTTATCAAAATTCATGAGAACGGTGTTCGTTTTCTTATTTGTAACTTCCTCGCCTTGCATATCAAGATCGTTGATATCGAGTTTGTGCTCTTGCGCGACGATCTCTAAAATTTGTATTTTGGCATCTTTGCCGGCGCGTAACGCAGCGTTCCCGGAAATAAACGTGACGCGGCTAGCAAAACTTCCGGTATCAAATGGTGTGATCTCGGTATCGCCTGACTTGCAACGGATGCGTTCATATTTGACGCCTAAAGCGTGGGCGGCAATTTGCGAAAGTGCCGTGTTGGAGCCTTGTCCGGTGTCGGCGGCGCCGGTAAATAAATAAACGGAACCATCTTCCTCAACTTTGACGATCGCGCCTGCGCTTTCGTGCGACTTGTACATTTTGGAACCCATGACGTCAGCGGCGATCCCGATCCCAATCCCCCGCTTTGAAATACCAGCCTTAAAGTAATCTTTATTCCCGCGTTTCTTCGTCCATTCGGATGCAACGGCGGCGCGTTCGATACATTCTTTTAAACCGTTCGTCGTTAAGAACATTTTGTTAACGGTGACCATGTTCGGGGTCGTGATATTCCTTAATCGGAATTCGATCGGATCGATCCCCAGGTGATTAGCGATCAAGTCCATGTGCGACTCGATGGCAAACCCGCTTTGTACGCCGCCGAAGCCGCGCATCGCGCCGCTGATCGGCGTGTTGGTGTAAATGCGGTAACCGTTGATACGAAAATGTTGGAGTTTATAAACCATGAAAATGCGCATGATCGCCGCAGCCATGACCGTCGGGCCGTAACTGCAATACGCACCGCCGTCGGCAATGACTTCGCCGGTCATCGCGGTGATAACGCCGTCCTTGGTGACGCCAGTCTTGACTTTGTAATGCATAGCATGTTTTCGGCGGGAAAAAGAAAATTCTTCTTCGCGGTTGTAACAGATCTTAACGGGCAGGCCGCCGGCTTTTTTCGAAAGCAGGCACGCGGCAAAATCCATTGGGAGCATTTCGAGTTTGCCGCCGAACCCTCCCCCGACCGCGAGTTTGATAACGCGGATGTCGTTCAAATCCATCTTCAGCGTTTTCGCTAAGGCTTCGCGGCATTTGAACGGGGCTTGGCTTGACGCCCATAAAGTAATTTTATTGGAAAAAGATTCCCATTGCCCGACGCAGACGTGTGGTTCGAGCGCCGCCATCGCGGCTGCTGAGGCGTAGAATTTATCTTCACGGACATAGTAGGATTCTTTGAACGCGCGTTCCGGATTTCCGAAATTGACCGGCAGAATAACGCCGATATTATTCATCGCATCATGGATTTGCGGTGCGCCGGGTTTCATCGCTTCGAGCATGTCGGTCACTGATGGCAGCGGTTCATACTCGACCTCGATCAATTCCAGGGCAGCCAAAGCCGTTTCCTCATCAACAGCCGCGACGGCACCGATCTCATCGCCGATATAACGGACTTTTTCTGATTCGATGGCCATTTGGTCAACGGTGTGAGGGAAAAAATATTCGTTCGAGCCATATTTAATATTGTAAGTGTCTTTGGCGGTAATGATGGCGCGGACACCGGGAAGCGCTTCGGCCTTGGACGTGTCAATTTTCAAAATACGGGCGTGCGGATGCGAACTGCGGATCATTTTCCCGATGAGCATATTCGGAAAGCTGACGTCAAATACGTATTTCGTTTGGCCAGTCACGATCCCGCGGCCGTCGATACGCGGCACACTTTTGCCGACGGGATTGAAATTTGTCGGGCTTTGCGATGAATTGACAGAAACGCTCATAATTAGGTTTGTTTCATTTTTAAGAAATCTTCGTAAGTAATACCTTTGGCCATGGTGCTCTTGAATTTGTCTTGAGCCGCAACAACGGCTTGTTCAAGGTTGCCGCCGTTTTTCATGACTTCCCCGGCTTTACGCACCGCGTCAAAGATCTTGGGATAACCGGCACAGCGGCAAATATTGCCATCGAGAGCATATTCGATCTCTTCCTGAGTCGGCGAAGGGTTCTTGTCTAATAAAGCTTTGGAAGACATGATCATGCCGGGAATGCAGAAACCGCATTGCACCGCACCATAATCGACATAGGCCTGTTGGACCGGATGTAGTTTGTCTCCGTCGGCCAAGCCTTCAATGGTCGTGACCGCTTCCCCTTCAATATCAGCGGCGAGCGTGATGCAGGATAAAACCGCCTTACCGTTGATCTCAACGGTACACGTTCCGCATTCACTTTCTTCACATGCGGTCTTGGTTCCGGTGAGCGAAAGTTTATCGCGTAAGACTTCGAGCAAGGTTTCGTGGCCTTTAAGATCGAGTAAATATTCTTTATTGTTGATCGTCAGCTTTTTCATTTCGCTATGATCTCTAAAAGCGCGTTTTTAATACTGATGCGGAACATGTGTTTTTTGTAATCGTCACTGCGTTTATCATAAATTTCGGTATCGAGATGGTCAAGCGCTTCAAATTCAATTTTATCGTGCACGGTTTGGGTGTTCAGAAAGTCTTCCAGCTTGTGGTCGCGTTGCGCAAACGAAGTCCCGTTGTTGACGCTCACGCGGGTATTCGTGAATCGTTTATCCTTGAACGTTGTTTTGATGCAAACAGCTAAAAGCGGGATATCAACGTTAGCGGACTTCTTGACGCGGGTATAGGCAACTTTTGCGTCTTTATTGATCGGAATAGAAACATGAGAGAAGATTTTTTCGGTCTTGGCCGCGTTTTTGAAGAAGTTCTCCGCGGAAACGACCTCTTCCTTGCCATCTTGCCCGATAAAATGCATATCGGCTTCCAATGCGACCATGACACTGCCCATTTCCGTCCAGGTATAGCGGCAGGTCAAATTCCCGCCCACGGTTGCCATATTGCGAATCGGGTTCGTGGAAATATTTTTACAAACTTTGCGTAAGATATCGGTATTGTGGGTCAAAAGTGGCGAATCGTAAAGGTCATTGATGATGGTCATCGCTTTGATGAGCATCTTATCGCCTTTGATTTCGATCCCTTTGAGTTCGTCAATTTTGCGTAAACTGATCACATGTGAAGGTGTTTTTGAGCCTTTGCGCTTCATCAGCTTGAGACTGTTCAAAAGAAAGGTCCCCCCTGCCAAGATTCGCGCTTCTTCAAGCGTTGCTTGCAGTTGGGCGGCTTCCAAAATAGTGCGGGGAGCATGAAACGTTAAGGGTCGCAACAACATAGGTTTTTATGTTAGCAGAAAGACCGTTTTTGACAAGAAAATTCTCCCTTTGCGACGCTATTATACCAAGGTATATGTTTATTTTTCGGGATGGGAAGTATTCTTTTTAGCTGTGAGGTCTTCGATCGCCATTTCGACTACAGAGAGGTCCCAGCCATGGGCCGCGATCTCGTGTTTGAGCTGTTCGGCTGATTTTTTTGCCAATAAATTATGGCGCTGAAGGTAGTCTTTGAGGACTTCCAGGTTAAAAAGCTGGTGGATATTCAGATGCCAGCGCAGTGGCCGCTCTGCGACCTTTTTGTTCATTACAAAGGCCACGGTTGCAAAGGCCAACGGTAAAAGCAATGTGGTCAGCGAAGCGTAAAAATCCGTGGCCGGTGCTTGTCCCAGTAGATAAGCTGAAGAATCCCAGAAAACATCAAAAAGATAATGTGCGGTGATAACGGGAATAATCCCAAAGCGCAAATAAACATACGATAAGAATAAACCCATTAAGGTCACTTCCAACCCGCGGAACCACATCGGAAAAACCAGGTATCCGCTGTGGCCATAGCCCCAGACAACGGACGCGATTAAACATGCGAGAAAGGTGTTCTTCATGAATTTCTTGTCGATGTTGATCCCGAAAAGCCTAAAACAGATTTCCTCGGAGAAGCCAGCTGTCACGCCGATAATAAAAGCGGCCAACAAAGGAGAATAGCTGTCGGACAGCTGTGCCATCCAACTGTATTGGGTCCACACGCCTAAATATTTCTGGCCGAATTCAAAAGCAAGAGTTTGGATGCCGATCATGATCACGGCTGATAAATAACCGATCAGGATTGCCCCGGTGACATTGCGAGAGAAAAATGTCGAACGCAGGTAATGGAGGAACGCCCCTTCTTTCCGTTCAGGGAATGTTTCCCGGTGTATCGCCTCCCCTGCCAAGAAGGGCATCAGGATCGTTAGGACGGTAATAAAGGTATCCATTGTGACGGACACGATATTTTGCCAAATATATAAACTCATCGAGGATGTTGTTGGATAATTAAAAATGATACTTTGAAAACTATTGAAATAGGATGCGATATGGGCGGCAAAGATACAGCCCGTTAAAGCGACGCCGAATTTTTTGACCGAGTGCATGACAATGCTGTTGCGGTTGAGAAGGACGTGAAAGATCGCTGCTGTCAGAATGAAATAAAAACAGATCCGGAAAAGAGTCGAGAGATTGCGGCCGACATTCTGGATCTTATCCATATAACGTTGGTATTGGTCAGGGATCTTGAGGTTATTCTTGTAGAACCCAAGGATCTCGTCGCCGCTGACGCTGACCCCGGTGCTGATGATCGCCCAACCCGTATCCGGTTCCTTGCTCCAGAAGACCTTGGAGTCGCTTTTCTCCCAGGCAAAAGAAAAGTCGGTACGCCGTTCGTATTTTTGTGAATTGTTCGTTTGCGGCGCCCACAGGGCCGGGTCAAAATTAAATTTTTCTTTGAGGAACGCAATGGCTTTTTCGCGCGCCTCGTCTTCGGTTTGCGGAGGCCGGAAGGCGCTGGCCTCGATCACGTGGCTATAAGCTGTGACCTCGCCGCTCCCGGCGCTGACCGTGACCCGGTATTCTTCTTTCTGGTTCTCCTTAAAAAAACGGATTGTCCAGTAGAACAGTTCGAAGTCATGCTCTTTAAAGTATTCAAGTTCTTTTTTGAAGCCGATAGCTTTTTGTAAATATTGGTCCGAGGTGTCCCGGCTGGTAAAAACGATGGCCGAATGATAACTTTTCAGGTCGGCCGGCTGGATCCCGCTCTTTTCGGTGAGGTAAGTAGACGCGATCTTGAGTGCAGAATTTTTAGAGACCGATAAGTTAATAAAGGATAGCTGCGGGGCGGTAAATTGTTTCCACACCAGGACCGAAAAAAAGCTCAATCCTAGAAAGATCAGCCATGTTTTTGTTGATATCTTTGACATGTTATAAAAGGTGCATCATTTCTTTTGGGAGTTTTTTGACTTCCTGCGCCCCGAGCACTTTCACCGACCAGCGCAGAAGTTTCAGTTTCTTTGATAATCGTTGGTCAGGCTCCGTGATACTTTTGAAAGTATTGCGTGAGAGGAAAAAAACTTTACGTAAGGTATTGAAAATAATACGTGCGTCACGGGCGCTGCCTTTCCCTTTGGCGATAATATCGTCGAGCGCGGCGGCCGCCATCTCGTTGACTGCACCGTTATAGTGGTCAAGTTTGAGGATGAGTGCGGGCACCATCGCATCAAAATAGCGGTAGCGGTCTAAAAGGCATAGGGTGTGCATGATCTCGGTTTCAACGAATGGTGAGTTGGTCCGGTTGATCCGGCGGACGAGATCTTGTTCGATCAATAGTTTTTCGTGGCCAAAAACATTCTGGCTGAAATTTTCTTTGAAAACACGGATCGCCGCCGCACTTTGATAAACATTGATCGTGTCATCGTTGATGCGGCCGATGATCGCTTCCTTTGGTTCGTCCTGGTACTCTTTTGTGTATCCGTCGAGAATATTGGTGTCGTCGAAAACACCGAGTTTCTCATTGGTTTCTTGCGAGAAACTTTTTTGCGGAAGACAAAAAAGCCCCGCACACGCCAGGAAGAAAATGAATGTAAGGCCTTTTATTTTCATATGACAAATTCCAGTGAAAAATCAACGGCCTTGACCGAGTGCGTGAGCTGTCCGATAGAAATGCGATCCACTCCGGTTTGGGCAACCTTGGCAATATTGCGGAGATCTATTCCGCCGGACGCTTCGAGTAAAACCTTACTTTTCGCGTGTTTCTTTAAGCGGACCGCTGTTTTGAGTTGCGCGGTTGTCATGTTGTCCAAAAGAATGATGTCCGGGCGGGCCTGTAACGCTTCCGTGAATTGCTTGAGCGTATCAACTTCTAATTCGATCTTTTTCTTTGCTTCTTGGCGGACTTTTCTGATGATATCGGCGATCGTCATGTCCTTTGCTTGTGCTGCAAGATGATTATCCTTGATGAGCATCATGTCGCTCAAGTCCCGCCGGTGATTAAATCCGCCGCCGCAAACAACAGCGTATTTTTCCAGCTCGCGCAAACCCGGTGTTGTTTTTCGGGTATCTAAAATTTTGGCCTTCCCTGCCTGCTTGACAAATTCCGCGGTCAGTGTCGCTATCCCCGAAAGACGGGCCAGAAAATTAAGGCTGACCCGTTCGCATGACAGGATCGTCGCCGTCGGGCCTTTGATGAAAATGACCGGCTCATTCTTTTTGATCCGGTCGCCGTCTTTATGATACGAAACAACCGTGGCCTTGGCGTCAAATTTCTTGAAAATTTCTTTGATGACAGCATTGCCGCAAATCACGGCGTCTTCCCTGCTGATAATATAGGCCTGCGAGATTTGTTTCTTATCAACGAGCGTTTTTGTGGTGATGTCGTTGTAGGCGCGGTCTTCTGCGAGTGCGGTTTGGATGATGTGTGAAATGATGTTTTTTTCAGGCATGATCTAGTTGAGGTTTTCTAAAACTTCTTCCAACTCTTTGATCCGCTGTTGACGTTGTGTCAGGGTCGCTTGTTCTTTTTCAATGATTTCCGCTGGCGCTTTGCTGGTAAAAGCTTCATTGCTTAACCGTTGCGAAATACCGGCGATCGACTTTTCTGCCAGAGTGATCTCTTGGCGCATCTTTTCTTTTTCTTTTGCGAGATCAACAAGCCCGCTGAGCGGTACGATAAACTTAATGGAGTCGACGACCCCGGCCACTGCGTCTTTCATAGCCGGAAGACTGTCGTGGACTTGAACGTCTTTGATCTTAACGAGTGCCTGAAGAGCCTCGGCATTGCTATTCAAAAGGTTTTTGCTCTGGGTGTCATTTGCGCTGAAATGGCATTCAATACTTTCCTGGGGCTTAATATTGAATTGTGACCTGACATTCCGGATGGCCGACACTAAGTTAATTAATGTTTCCATTTGTTTTACTGCATCCGGATTAACGAATTTTATGTTGGTTTTGGCTGAGGGCCAGTTTTCAAGAGAAAGGGGTTTTTCTCCTTCCGTAATGTTCTGCCAAAGTTCTTCGGTGACGAAAGGCATGAAAGGATGCATCATTCGCAAGGATTCTTTAAGGATAAAACAAGCGGTTTGCTGGATCTTCTCGTCGCTGAATTTGTTTTTGCTGATCTCGAGATACCAGTCGCAATAATTTTTCCAAAAGAAATCATAAATCGCGTTTTCCGCTTCGGAAAAACGGTAGTCATCAATTGCGTTCATGACTTTGGCCAGTGTTAAATAAAATTCGGAAACGATCCATTGCGATGCGAGGTCGTTGGTCACCGGCGGTTGAGGAATATTTTTGTTTTCCGGTTTGGTATTTAAAAGGACTAAGCGTGACGCATTCCAGATCTTGTTGGCGAAATTACGGCCGCCTTCAAATTTTTCTTTGGAGATGAAAAGGTCTTGTCCGGAATTCATGATGAGACTAAAGCGCAAGGCGTCGGCCCCGTACTCATTGATGATCTCCAGCGGGTCGAGCGCGTTGCCCAGAGATT
Source organism: Candidatus Omnitrophota bacterium (assembly GCA_020849375.1). Taxonomy (GTDB): domain Bacteria; phylum Omnitrophota; class Gorgyraeia; order Zapsychrales; family JANLHA01; genus JADLGJ01. Next base: position 4,864 of record JADLGJ010000119.1, on the reverse strand, counting down.
TGGACATCTTCCTCCCTTTCGCGTCGCGCACCGTGCCGTGAATGTAAACATCTTTGAACGGCGCCTCACCCATAAATTCATAACCGGCCATGACCATCCGGCTGACCCAGAAGAAAATAATTTCCGACGCGGTAAACAGCGAATTGGTGGGATAAAAGAATTTCAGGTCAGCATTATCTTTCGGCCAACCAAAAGTCGCGAACGGCCACAGCCAGGACGAGAACCACGTATCCAAAACATCCTCGTCTTGTGTAAACTTTGTTCCTCCGCAGTTTGGACACTTAGTCGGTGCTGTCCGGCTGGCAATCGGTTTGGGGCAATCGCAATACCATATCGGAATACGATGTCCCCACCAGATCTGACGGGAAATGCACCAATCTTGGATATTTTCCATCCAGTTGGTATAAACCTTGGTCCAACGATCCGGATGAAATTTAATAGTGCCATCGACCACGGCTTTGAGAGCGGGTTCGGCTAGCGGCTTCATCTTTACAAACCATTGCCAGGATAAATATGGTTCAACAACGGTATTACAACGATAACAATGACCCACCGCGTGGGTATGAGGTTCAATTTTCTCCAATAATTCGAGATTCTTAAGTTCTTCGATAACCGCGGCACGGGCTTTGAAGCGGTCCATTTTTGCAAATCGGCCTGCTTCTTCGTTCAAAGTTCCATCCGGATTCATAATATTTATGAAGTCAAGTTTGTGGCGAGTTCCCATTACAAAATCATTGGGGTCATGCGCGGGTGTCACTTTAACTGCCCCTGTCCCAAATGCAGGATCGATCAATTCATCTTTGATGATGCGTAATTCACGATTTAATATTGGCAATATAAGTTTTTTATCTAGGGTTCCCTTGTACCGTTCATCGTTCGGATTGACAGCAACGGCAACGTCTCCAAGCATCGTCTCCGGTCGAGTTGTAGCAACCGTAATAAATTTATTCAGGTCATCTTTAAAAGGATATTTGATGTAATAAAGATTGCCCTGCGTTTCTTTGTGTTCGGCTTCTTCATCAGACAAAGCGGTTTGGCAACGCGGGCACCAATTGATGATCCGTTTCCCGCGGTAAATAAGGTCTTTTTCATAAAGACGAATAAAAACTTCTTGAACCGCATCGCTGTAGCCGTCGTCCATCGTAAAACGCGTGCGCGGCCAGTCACAGGAGGAACCGATCTTTTTTAATTGATTAATGATCGTGCCGCCGTATTGCTCTTTCCATGACCAAAGCCGTTTGAGCATTTCGTCGCGGCCGATGTCATAACGGGTTTTGCCTTCTTTGGCGAGTTGTTTCTCGACAACGTTTTGTGTGGCGATCCCCGCGTGGTCGGTCCCTGCCATCCAACAGGTTTCAAAACCGTTCATGCGCTTGTAACGGATCATGATGTCCTGCAAAGTATTGTTCAAAGCGTGGCCCATGTGCAAAATACCGGTCACATTCGGCGGCGGAATGACGATCGAATACGGTTTTTTGCCGGGCTTAGGCGTCGCATGGAAGATCTGGTTATCTTCCCAGGTTTTTCCCCACTTCGCCTCGACTTCGGTGAAATTAAAACGCGGAGGTAGTTCGGACATTATTTTTTATCTTTGAGGAGTTTATACTCGATCGAATCGGTCAGGGCTTCCCATGACGCTTCGATGATGTTTTCATGTACGCCCATTGTCGTCCAGGAATCATGCTCGTCTTGCGATTCAACGAGAACACGGACTTTCGCGGCGGTGCCTTCTTTAGAATCCAGGACACGAACTTTGTAATCGACAAGATGCATTTGTGAAAGGCTTGGGTACGTTGGTGCCAATGCCATGCGTGCAGCTTTATCGAGAGCATCAACCGGACCGTCACCGACCGCAGTCGCATACTCAGCTTTTTGATCAGTAAGATTTAAGTGGACATAGGCTTCTGCTTTGCCGTGGCCGTCCAATTGTTTTTCTGTCGTGACTTTAAAGGTTTTCAATGTGAAGAACGGTGTATATTTTTTGAGCGCCCGTTTCATGAATAATTCAAATGAAGCGTCCGCCGCTTCGAATTGATAACCTTCGTGCTCCATCTCTTGTAATCTTTTCAGAAGCCCCTGTGTCTCGGGAGATTTTTTGTCGAGATCAATACCCATTTTCTTCGCTTTTAAAACGATGGGCATCTTCCCTGCTAATTCAGAGGTCACGAAACGGCGGTGATTACCGACGATAGACGGATCAATATGTTCGTAAGCGAGTGGATTCTTGAGCATCGCATCAATGTGAACGCCGCCTTTGTGGGCGAACGCCGAATGCCCGACGAATCCGTGATTATCCGCCAGTTTCATGTTGCTGACTTCGCTGATGAAATAGCAGGTTTCGGTCAAAAGTTTGATCTTAGTTTCCGGAAGCGATTTTCGTTTCATCTTGGTATGCAAGATGCCGACGATGATCCCCAGATCCGCGTTACCGCAGCGTTCCCCGAGGCCGTTAAAAGTGCCTTGCACTTGCACCGCTCCCTGCTCGATCGCGGCGAGCGAATTCGCCACAGCCATTTGCATATCATTGTGAGTATGGATGCCAAGCGGCGTTTTGATCTTTTTCTTGACGTCCGCGACGATCTTGCTGACTTCTGACGGCATGGTCCCGCCGTTGGTGTCGCACAAGACGATGCAATCAGCTTTTGCTTTTTGCGCGGCGAGGATCGTTTTTAAAGCGTATTTAGGATTTTTTTTGTATCCGTCAAAGAAATGTTCGGCATCATAAAAGACTTCCTTCTTATGGCTTTTCAAAAAGGCAACGGATTCGAAGATCATATCCAGATTCTCCTCGAGCGTGGTCTTGATGATGTCAGTGACGTGGAGATCCCAGCTTTTTCCGAAGATCGTGACCGTCGGAGTTTCGCTTTTAATGAGTTCCTGTAAATTCGTATCATCTTCCGCCTTCACATTGGCACGGCGGGTCGAACCGAACGCCGCGATCTTGGCGTTCTTTAGTTTTTTGCCTTTGACGGCGATAAAATAATCGCGGTCTTTAGGGTTAGAGCCCGGCCAGCCGCCTTCAATATAATGGACGCCGAGGTTATCAAGCTTTTCGGTGATCTTGAGCTTGTCATTGACCGTAAACGATATCCCTTCGGTTTGCGAACCGTCGCGAAGGGTCGTATCGTAGATGGTGATGGGTTTTAACATGGATAACTTATCCTTCTAAATTAAAAACTTTATGGAGAGCCTTAACGGCTTTTTCCGCTTGTGATTGTTCGATGATACAAGACACGCTGATATCCGAAGTTGTGATCATGTCGATGTTGACTTCATGTTCCGCCAGTGTCTGGAACATTTTTGCCGCGACGCCGCGATGTGAGCGCATCCCGGACCCGACGATAGAAATGCGGGCAATGTTCTTGTCATGCAAAACTTCCCCGGTCTTGAGTTTTTCCGCGATCGCATTGGTCGCCTTGAGGGCTTTGGCAAGATCGGATTTTAGAACGGTAAAAGAAATATCGGTTTGACGGGCATACCCGACGTTCTGAACGATGGTGTCGACCATGACGCCAGCCTTCGAAATTTGTGTGAAGATCTCCGCCGCGACCCCCGGTTTATCCTGGACGCCGCAAATGGTGATCTTGGCTTCGGCTTTATTACAAGTGATCCCGATAACGGAAATATCTTCGAGCTTTTGTGTATTCTTGACGATCATGGTTCCCTCCTCTTTAGAAAAACTTGAACGGACATGTAATGGAATATTAAATCTTCTGGCGACCTCGATCGAGCGCGGCTGCATGACCTGCGCACCGAGAGAAGCCATCTCGAGCATTTCATCGAATGTAATTTCTTTGATCTTTTTCGCTTCACGGACGATGCGCGGGTCGGTCGTATAGATCCCCTCGACGTCCGTAAAAATTTCACAGACCTTGGCATTAATGGCAAAAGCCAAGGCGACTGCCGTGAGGTCCGAACCGCCACGGCCTAAGGTCGTGATCTCATTGTCTTTGGTCACGCCCTGAAAACCGGCGACGATAACGATTTTGTTTTCTTTCAAGGCTTTACGGATCGCCCGGGCGCCGATCTTTTGGATCTTGGCTTTCGTATGAGTGTCGTCGGTTAAGATCCCGACTTGTGCGCCGGTAAAGGAAACCGCGTCATGCCCCAGCTCTTTGACCGCCATCGCGACCAAGGCGCAGGAAATTTGTTCTCCGGTGGACATGAGCATATCCATCTCACGCTCCGGCGGATGTTCAGAGATCTTGGCCGCCAATTCCACGAGGTCATCGGTCGTATCGCCAAGCGCTGAAACTACGACCACAATATTGTTTTTCTTTGTTTTTGTTTCGCAGATCCTCTGCGCAACGGCTTTAATACGGTCGACATTTGCGACGGAAGATCCGCCAAATTTTTGAACAATGATCGGTTTTGCCATTTCTAAACCAATACTCCTCTCTATAAGTTCTTACGCATAAAATATTCCATGAACTCTTCGCCATTTTTGAATCGGAGCCCCTTTTCTTTGCAGGAGGACTCGGTATAAATTTCGGAACCGTCGGGGGTAATGTTCTTGCCGTACATAACAAATCCGACATTGTCGCGGGTGTGTGTGCGAAGTTTGACCGGCGTCGGATGGTCCGGTAAAACAACGATGCGCATGTCCGTGACTTTATCAAAATGATTCAGGATCGGCCCGATGATCTCGCGGTCAATGTGTTCGATGCAGGAGATCTTCGCTTTGTAATCGCCGTTGTGCCCGGCTTCATCAGGCCCTTCGATATGCACGAACACAAAATCTTTTTTCTTCAGGCACTCGATCGCGTGCTGTCCTTTGCCGGCGTAATTGGTATCGTAATAACCGGTGATGCCGGGAACCTTGATGACTTCCAATCCGGCTAACCGTCCGATGCCATTGATCAAG
>JADLGJ010000118.1 GCA_020849375.1 Candidatus Omnitrophota bacterium | reverse complement strand
TAACCGCCGGCATGTTCGTTGACCTCGCCATCACCTTCCAGAACGATCGTCGAGGTGACCACGTTGTTCAAAAAGGACCGGTCGTGACTGACCAGGATCAAGGTCCCGGAATATTCCATCAGTAATTCTTCCAACAATTCCTGGGTTTCAATATCAAGATCATTGGTCGGTTCGTCCATGACGAGAAAATTCGAAGGCGTGGTAAAGAGGCGCGCCAAGAAAATACGATTGCGTTCTCCACCGGATAAGACTTTCACCGGCGTACGGGCGCGCTCCGGCGTAAAAAGAAAATCCTGTAAATAACCGATCACATGCCGCGGCTTGCCGTTGATCGTGATCGTGTCGCCGCCTTTGCTGATATTCTCAATGACCGTCCGCTCTTCGTCCAATTGCTGACGCATCTGATCATAGTACGCGATCTCAAGATTGGTCCCTAAACGGATCTTACCCTTGCTCGGCTCGAGTTGTCCGAGGAGAATGCGCAGTAAAGTTGTTTTGCCGGAACCATTAGCGCCGATAACGCCGATCTTGTCGCCGCGCATGACTTGCGTTGAGAAATCGCGGATGATATTTTTATCGCCGTAACTAAAACCTAAATTAGAAGCCTTGATGACCAAATGCCCGGACGCTTCCGCTTCATGCGATTGGATGCGCGCTTTGCCGATCTGCTGGCGCTGGGCCGCTTTTTCTTCCCGCATTCTTTCCAAGGCTTTAACACGGCCTTCATTGCGGGTCCGTCGGGCCTTGACGCCTTTGCGGATCCAAATTTCTTCTTCAGCTAACTTCTTGGCGAATTCCATACGCTGAACCGCTTCATTTTCGAGTGCCATTTGTTTGCGTTGCAAAAAGGTCTGATAATCACACGACCAACTAAAAAGTTTACCGCGGTCAAGTTCAAGGATACGCGTTGACAAATGCGACATGAACATACGGTCGTGAGTGACAAAAAATAAAGTGCCGGGATAGTTTTTAAGAAAACCTTCCAACCAATTGATCGTGTCAATGTCCAAATGGTTGGTGGGTTCGTCGAGCAAAAGAATGTCGGGCTTGAGGATCAAAGCTTTAGCTAACAGGGCGCGGCGCTTTTGTCCGCCGGACAATGTTTCGAATTCCGCTTCCCCATCGAGATGCATCTGTGTCAAAACATTTTCAACTTCAGAATTCAGGTCCCAGCCGTTGGTCTTATCCAACTCACTCTGGACCCGGTCTAATTCGGCCATAATAGCGTCGCTATGGTCCGTATGCATACGATGGGTGATGTGGTGATAATCGCTGAGAACTTTGGCGCGGTCGCCTAAGCCGGCGAAAACAATATCAAACACCGTTCCCTTAATATCGTTAGGGACTTCCTGCGGCAAATGCGTGATCTTCACGCCTTTTTGCAAGATCATCTCTCCCCCGTCGATCTCGATCTGGCCGGCCATGACTTTCATGAGCGTGGTTTTGCCGGTCCCGTTGCGGCCAAGCAAAGCGATGCGTTCGCCGGGCTCAACTTGTAAGCTCAGCTTATCGAAAAGCAAAGGCCCGCCGAAAGCGAGCGATATTTCTTGAAGACTGATAAGTGCCATAAGGGAAACAGTGTACACCAAGACGGATATTTTAGCCAGCGGGAGTTTAGCCCCACTTCCCATCGGGGCGGGGCGAGGTCAGGACTTTTGAATAGAAGATCAAATATAAAATAAAAGCGGCCAGCCATAGGATTTGACTGATCCCGATCGCGATAGCAAACGAAGGGCCGGTCAAAACCGGCGAGCAAACTCGAATAACCGCGCCTAAAGCGATCGGAAAGAACATCAGCGGCAGAGCGGCTGGAGCTTCCGCGATATTGCGTCCCGTATGTCCCCAAGACACGCGCGTCATCATTCCGAGCGTAAAAGTACCGATCCCTCCGGCCGTAAAAGCATGTAACGCCGCGTCATCAGGATGATGGTAAAGCACGGCAAAGATCTTCAAGAAAAACCCTAGGATCAAAAATGAATACCCAACAAAAAGGATCCACAAGAGCGGTTTTTCCCATATCCCATAAGTGTACCAACCGGCTAAACGTAAACTATGGATCACGACGAGCAAAGCGCAGATCACGGCAACCACCACTGGCCAATTACAAAAGATATCAATGACCGAGAAACCCAACAATAAGAACATGCTCGTGATATCAAGGAACCGGCTATTGCGCAGCGTCACGGGATACCCGACTCCACGCTCAATAAAAAAAGGAAGGATACGCCGGCCGATGGTCAAAGTCAAGCTCACGATCATATAAACCGCGAACCGTAACGCCTTACGCTCGGCGGCAAGGTCAGTGTTCATCAAAGCGATATAAAAAACGATATTGCTGGCCAAAAGCAGCAAGACTTTAGAAAAGACCGCACTTTGCTTCCATTGTTTCACAGCGATGATCGGGCGGATCACCGCGACAGAAAGAAAAACAATGAATGCACTATCACAAAAGGCCATCGGCCAAACAGGAAAAGATGCCGGCATAAAAGCCAGAACGCGGGCAACAGCCCATAACAAAAACAAAACCAACAACGGCCGGCCGCTTAAAGTCGGCAAACCTGTCCAATTCATAACCGCCGTTAATAAAAATCCCGCGACGACGGCCATCGTAAACCCAAAGATCATTTCATGCCCATGCCAAACCGTCAGCGGCATCGCGACAAAGAGATTCGCTTGGAAAACATAAAAAACCAGCCAAAACACCATTGACAGAACAGCATAGACCGCTGCCCCAAGAAAAAAGATCCGAAACCCGGTCTGCAAAATGACAGGACAATGAGAATTTACGCTTTTCATAGAATAAATAACTAAAAACGTTAAACGAGGCCTTTTTCTTGTAAAATCGAATAGATCTTTTGAATGTCTTTAGATAATATTGCAATGTCTTCCTGCTTTGGAACCTGGCCTTTTTT
>JADLGJ010000117.1 GCA_020849375.1 Candidatus Omnitrophota bacterium | reverse complement strand
CGTCACCACATTAGTCACCAACCTCATAAAGCCGTATCCATAGACCACCGCTAAAAGGACAACGGCGGCCCAAATGGCCCTCATATTCATTTTCAGATCTTTAGCACTGCGCAGGACGATAGACAGCGCATAATTCACCGCGATCAATAAAAAGGAAACAGCCGGCGACCCTAACGCGCCGGATATCTGCATCAGCGGGACATCGAACGTCTGCGTGTGTGCCAAATTCCATGATTCGCCGAGCATTAAAACTTTACGAAAATATTCCGAAGCAACCCACGCCCCTGCGACGTAAAAAACATTGAGGATCGGCCGGCCCGTCAAAGGCCGATACAGCGCCGCAAAAATAGCGCCTTGACTGGCCAAAGCTAAGCTGAGCAAAAGATATCCGGGCAAACTGTACGGGATCATCCAGTTGACAGCGGCGAGGTTTGCCGTAAGCCCAAAGAAAAAACCGATCCCAAGCCGGCTTGGCAAATTCTTATCCTGGAGGGCAAAAAAGAACGGGATCGCAAAGACCCACGCTAACCAGGAAAAACCATATAATGAAATAAAATTAGGAAAAGAAAGATAATAAAGAACTGCGGAGATGAAGATTTGTAAGATCATGGAAAAGAAACCGGCTCATGAGATAAGACTTCCCAATGAGCCGGTTATTGAAAAAATTACTTCTGAGTTTGGGCCTGCGGCACAACTTGGGGTAATCCCTGCAAGAGGGCGACCGAGCGCTTAAAATTATTCTCGTCCTTGGTCCGACGAAAGATCTCGACACATTTCTGCGCCTGCAAGCGGGCCATTTCATAATTGCCGGCTAAACCGAAGTTCGTCGCCAACAAGTAATGGGCTTCGCCGTTCTCCGGCTCAACGCGAGTGGCTACCATAAAAGTATCAATAGCGCGATTATATTCTTTCAAATGCATGTAGGTTTGGCCAAGGATCAAGTAACCCTGGACATCTTTCGGGTTTTCGCGGATCGCTTCATCAAAACTCTTGATCGCATCCTTAATCTCGCCTTGCTGCAAATGCTGTACCCCTGCCGCGATCATCGGATTGGCCGCAATCGGAGCCGCCGCCATACTGGCTTTATCTTCCGCCGAACTCGATTTGGCGCTGTCAGTTTTCTTTGCTTCTCCGCAACCCACCACAAAAACGACCATGGCTAAAACGATCAACAAATTTCTCATACACGTCTCCTTATTTAAAGACTAGACTTTACTCATCGCACCTAAATACCGGTGAACACCTTCCGCGGCAATACGTCCTTCATTGATCGCCCAGACCACCAACGATTGCCCGCGGCGCATATCTCCGGCGGCAAAAACACCGGCAACGCTCGTCATTCGGTTCCCGTCAGTCTTAACGTTCCCGCGCTCGTCTAATGCGACACCCAACTCTTCGATCATCCCTCCCTTGACCGGCCCCAAAAAGCCCATCGCCAACAAAACCAGATCAGCTTCGATCTCAAATTCTGACCCAGGGATCTCTTTCATTGCGCTGCGGCCTGTCGCCGGGTCTTTCGGCCCGAACTCAACTCGCACGGCATGCAATTTCTTAACCACGCCGTTCTCGCCGCTAAATTTCTTGGTCAGAATGCCGTAATCACGCTCAACACCTTCTTCGTGTGACGTTGATGTGCGTTCGACCAAAGCCCAATTCGGCCACGGATTATCTGCACTGCGTTCTTTCGGCGGCTTGGTCAAAAGTTCAAAATTCCGCACGACCGCGGCACCTTGACGGTTTGATGTCCCGATACAGTCTGATCCCGTATCGCCGCCACCCAGAACAACAACTTTTTTCCCTTTCGCGGAAATACGTTCAGCATCGGGGATCTTTTGTCCCTGGTTGATGCGGTTCTGCTGGGTGAGAAAATCCATCGCAAAATGCACGCCTTTTAATTCGCGCCCCGGGACCGGAATATCACGCGGCTGTTCCGCACCGCCGGCCAAAACGACTGCATCGTACTGAGAAACTAAATCTTTCGCTAAAATATCTTTACCGACGTGCACCTTGGTCTTGATCTTGACGCCTTCATCCTTCATCCGCTTGACGCGGCGTTCAATGACCCATTTTTCCAACTTAAAATCCGGAATACCGAGCGCCAAAAGTCCACCGACCACTTCATTCTTCTCATAAATAGTGACGTGATAACCGGCTTTATTAAGCTGATCCGCTGTTGCCAAACCTGCCGGACCAGAACCGATAACCGCGACTTTTTGACCCGAGCGATGCGCAGGGGCTTGCGGTTTAAGCCAATTTTCTTCGTAAGCTTTTTCGACAATGGAAACTTCAATATTTTTGATCGTAACCGCAGGTTTATTGATCGCAAGGACGCAGGCATTTTCACACGGCGCCGGACAAACGCGGCCGGTGAATTCCGGGAAATTATTTGTTTTCGACAAACGCTCGATCGCCTCCGCCCAACGGTCTTTGTAAACAAGATCGTTCCAGTCGGGAATGATATTGTTGATAGGGCAACCCGACTGGCAAAAAGGAACGCCGCAATCCATACACCGGCCACCCTGTTCGCGCAGTTTGTCCTCGGGCATATGAAGATGGAATTCTTTAAAATGCTTGAGGCGTTCTTTCGGGTCTTCGTTGACGAAGTCCTCGCGTTTGAATTTCATGAAACCTTTAATATCACCCATAAATTCTTAAAGCTCCTATTAGGCGGGTCCTCACCCGACCGCAACAACAGAATCTTTTACTTTCGTGGCTTCTTCAACGATCTTACGGTAATCGGTCGGATAAACTTTGACGAATTGCGCTAAAGTTTTCGACCAGTCAGCCAAAATTTTCTTCGCGACGGCACTGCCGGTGGCCTTCGCGTGTTTTTCGATCAATGTTTTTAATTCCTTTTCATCCGCCGCATCGCTAACCGGGAATAATTCGACCATACCTAAATTGCAACGGCTCTTAAATTCCCCTTTCGGATCCCAGACATAGGCGAGCCCGCCGCTCATCCCTGCGGCAAAATTGCGCCCCGTCGGCCCGAGAACAACGACACGGCCGCCGGTCATATATTCACAACCATGATCGCCGACACCTTCGACGACGGTGTGCGCGCCGCTGTTACGGACGCAAAAACGTTCGCCGGCCATGCCGCGGAAAAATGCTTCACCCATGATCGCACCGTAAAGCACAACATTACCGACGATAATATTATCTTCAGCAACAAAGGTCGCTTTTGGCGACGGATAAATAATGATATGCCCGCCTGACAAACCTTTGCCGACATAATCGTTCGAATCGCCTTCCAGCGTCAACGTGACACCGTGCGCCAAAAACGCGCCGAAACTTTGCCCGGCCGAACCTTCAAATTTGATCTGGATCGTATTGTCCGGCAAGCCCGCCAAACCATAAGCCCGCGCGATCTCTGCGCTGAGCATGGTCCCGACGGTACGGTTGGTATTATGGATCGGCGACGAAAATTGCACCGGCTTTTTATTCGCGATCGCCTCTTTGCATTGGCTGATCAATTCATTATCAAGGGCTTTTTCCAAACCATGATCTTGGCGGCTCACATGATGGATAGCGACTTCCGGCGGAACGTCCGGCTTGTGCAGAATATTCGTCAAGTCAAGGCCTTTGGCTTTCCAGTGGTCTATCAATTCGCGCGTCTCTAAACAATCCACGCGGCCGATCAACTCATCAAACTTTCTAAAACCGTACTCTGCCATAAGTTCGCGAACTTCTTCGGCCACGAACATAAAATAATTGATGACGTGTTCCGGCTGGCCGGGGAACAGCTTGCGCAATTCGGGGTCTTGTGTTGCGATCCCGACGGAGCAGGTATTCAAATGGCATTTGCGCAGCATGATGCAACCCATTGAGACCAAAGCAATGGTGGAAAAACCGAATTCATCTGCACCGAGCATCCCGGCGATCACAACATCGCGCCCGGTTTTCAATTGCCCGTCGGTCTGCACACGGATACGTCCGCGAAGGTCGTTCATGACTAAAACCTGCTGCGCTTCCGCGATCCCGAGTTCCATCGGCAAACCGGCATGCTTGATCGAAGTTTGCGGCGAAGCGCCTGTCCCGCCTTCAAAACCGCTGACGAGCAAGTGGTCCGCTTTCCCTTTCGAAACACCGGCAGCGATCGTTCCCACGCCGATCTCCGAAACGAGCTTGACGGAAACATCCGCTTTATTGTTCGCATTCTTAAGGTCATGAATCAGTTGCGCGAGATCTTCGATCGAATAAATGTCATGATGCGGCGGCGGCGAAATAAGCTGCACGCCGGGCGTCGTATAACGGGTCTTGGCGATATCTTTACTGACCTTGTGGCCAGGAAGCTGTCCGCCTTCGCCGGGCTTGGCACCTTGCGCCATTTTGATCTGCAGTTGGTCAGCGTTCACTAAATATTCGATCGTGACACCGAAACGGCCCTGCGCAACTTGCTTGATACGGCTGCGTTTCAAGTCCCCGTTCGGAAGCGCCTTAAAACGCTCGGGGTCTTCTCCGCCCTCACCAGTATTTGAAAACCCACCCATACGGTTCATCGCGATCGCGAGTGTTTCATGCGCTTCTTTCGAAATAGAACCATAGCTCATCGCGCCCGTCGCAAAGCGTTTCACGATCTCTTTGGCCGGCTCAACATCAGCCAATGGAACTGAGGCACGTTTTTTAAATGTGATCAGCCCGCGGATCGTCGCTAAATTCGTCGCCTGATTGTTGATCAAATCGGAGAACTTTTTAAAGACCTTAAAGTCATTCGAACGCACAGCATGCTGTAACAGTGCGATAGTCTGCGGATTGAATTGATGGTGCTCGCCTTGCGCGCGCCAGCCGTAATCACCGCCGACGTCGAGCATATTGTCGTAGGAATTGTCATCGGGATAAGCGTTCTTGTGGCGGCGCAAACTCTCTTCCGCGACCGTGTCAATCCCGATACCGCCGATGCGAGACGGTGTTGCGGTAAAATATTTCTCAATAAAAGCTTCGCCGAGGCCGATCGCTTCAAAAATTTGTGCGCCGCAATATGACTGGATCGTCGAAATCCCCATCTTAGAGATGACCTTGAACAACCCTTTGCGCGTCGCCTTCATGTAATTCTTCTGCGCATCTTTAAAGGTCAATGTTTCCGGATAACGACCACTCTTCATCTGGGCCTGGATCGTTTCATAAACGAGATACGGATTGATACAATTCGCGCCGTAACCGATCAAGGTCGCAAAATGATGCATTTCACGAGCTTCGCCGGTCTCAAGAACCAAACTCACCCGGGTGCGCGTTCCCTGGCGGATCAAATGCTGATGAAGGCCGGAGCACGCTAACAGCGACGGCATCGGGACAGTGTTCTTATCAACACCTCGATCCGAAAGCACGAGAATGGAAAATCCTTTTTCGATGGCAGCATCAGCCGCCTGGAACACGCCTTCGAGGGCCGCTTCCAAACCTTGCGGGCCGTCCGCTTTTTTGAAAACAGCAGGAAGGGTCGTCGCACGCAAATTGCCCCGATTGACTTCGCGGATCTTTTCTAATTCTTCATTCGTAATGATCGGGCGAGCCACACGTAAACGGTGGCAATGTTCAGGCGCTTCGTCGAGAATATTGCCTTCCGCGCCCAGCATCACGTTCTCCGCCATAACGATCTCTTCACGGATCGCGTCAACGGGAGGATTAGTGACCTGCGCAAAAAGTTGCTTGAAATAATTGTAAAGCGGCTGAGGACGTTGGCTCAAAACGGCGAGCGGCGTGTCAGCCCCCATCGAACCGGTCGCTTCTTCCCCATTAACCGCCATCGGGTCCAAAATAATATTCAGATCTTCGATCGTGTAACCAAAAGCACGTTGGCGTTCGAGCAGGGTTTTCTCATCGATCTCGTGCACCTGGCGAGGCTTGGGAAGATCGCTGAGATCGACGACATTTTCTTCAAGCCATTTGCCGTAAGGCTTACGGGTCGCATAATGATGCTTGACCTCAGCATCATCAATAATGCGGCCTTCTTCTGTATCGATCAAAAACATTTTACCCGGCTCCAGGCGGCCTTTTTTAACCACATTTTCCTGCGCCACTGGAAGAACGCCGGTTTCCGATGCCATAATGACCGTGTCGTCATTAGTGACCCAATATCGCGATGGACGAAGGCCATTACGATCAAGCAAAGCACCGATATAGCGGCCATCGCTAAATGCGATCGACGCCGGGCCATCCCACGGTTCCATCAAACACGAATGATATTCATAAAAAGCTTTTTTCTCCGCCGACATTGATTCATGCGCACTCCACGCTTCGGGCACCATCATCATCATCGCGTGCGGTAAAGAACGGCCGCTCAAGACAAGCATTTCCAAAACATTATCGAATGTCGCCGAGTCGCTGCCGTGTGGGACAACGATGGACAGAACCTTTTGCAAGTCACTGCCGAACGCTTTAGAAATGAACTGCATTTCACGGGCGTGCATATAATTAATGTTCCCACGCAACGTATTGATCTCGCCATTATGCGCGATCATGCGGTACGGATGAGCCAAAGCCCACGTCGGAAAAGTGTTAGTGCTGTAACGGGAATGGATCATCGCCAAAGCCGATGTCATCAGCGGATTCGCGAGATCAGGAAAGAAACGGTCAACCTGCTCCGCCATCAATTGCCCTTTGTAAACCAAAGTCTTCGAGGCGAGGCTGCAGAAGTAATAATAATTACGTTGTCCGAGAGTGGATTCTTGGACTTTGTTATATAACCGTTTGCGGATCACATAAAGTTTACGGTCAAAATCTTCAGGCTTGGTATTTGCGCCGCGGCCGATAAAAAGCTGTTTGAACGCCGGCATCACCGAACGGGCGACATGCCCGACCTTGGTCGGTTCATGCGGAACATGGCGCCAGCCGAGGAATTTCTGTCCTTCCTCATGGATAATATGTTCGGTCCATTGCTCAACGATATTGCGGTCCGCTAAATTCGGCGGCAAAAACACGATCCCCGCGCCATAATCACCAAAAGCCGGCAGGGTAATATTGCTTTTTACGCATTCTTTGCGGAAAAATTCATCCGGCATCTGGATCAGGATCCCTGCGCCGTCACCGGTTTCAGGATCACAGCCGCAAGCCCCGCGATGGGTCAAGTTCTCAAGGATCTTGACGCCGTCACGGACGATCGAATGGGTCTTTTTCCCTTTAATATTGACGATAAAGCCGACGCCGCAGCTGTCTTTTTCGAAAGCCGGATCATAAAGCCCTTGTTTGGGGGGGGAAAATGCTTTGCTCACGCGGTAAAATCTCCTAAATGCTTTATATTCAAAAACTTTGATTCTTGCTGAAATTCCTAAAGTCAAATTTTGTAAATGCGTATTTTAATGGTTTTCCTTCCAACTTGCAATAAATTATTTTTCATTTATTCCCGTCGGCAGGGCTTTAAATTTCGCGGTATTTATTGGTCATCGGCAGGCGCCAATCCTTACCGAAAGCGCGGGGGGTGATCTTGATCCCGGGCGGCGCCTGGCGGCGCTTGTATTCGCTGGAATCAACCATGCGGATCACATCTTTTACGACTTGCGGATTGCCGAATTTCTTGCTGATGGCGGCCAAAGAGCGATGGTCTTCGACATAAGCTTGTAAAATTTTATCTAAAAGGTCATACGGCGGCAACGTATCCTGGTCTTTTTGATTCGGACGCAATTCCGCGGTCGGTGGACGGTCAAACACGCTTTCAGGGATCACGGGACCGAGAATATCATTGGCTAAACGGCTGATCTCATAGACCTTACCTTTCGGAAGGTCTTTAATGACCGCGAAGCCGCCGGACATATCACCGTAAAGCGTACAGTAACCGACAGCGATCTCGCTTTTGTTTCCCGTCGTCAAAAGCAGCCAGCCGAATTTATTTGAATACGCCATCAGGATATTGCCGCGAACACGGGCTTGCAGATTTTCTTCGGCAACGTTACTCGGCAACCCGCTAAAGCCGGGAGCCAATGCTTTTAAATACACATCATTGATCTCCTTGATCGGGGTCTCTTTAAATTCAATGCCTAGGTTCTCGGCAATGGCCTGCGCATCACCGCGGGTTTCGGCTGAAGAAAATTGCGAAGGCATGGTAATGCCAATGACATTTTCACAACCGACCGCTTCGCGGGCAATGACCGCGACCAGGGAAGAATCAATACCGCCGCTTAAACCGATCAGGACTTTCTTAAAACCATTCTTGAGAACGTAATCACGTGTACCGAGGATGAGAGCTTTAAAAATACGCTCATCCTGTTGCATACGCGGCATAATATTCTTGTGCGCGTCAATACGAATACGGCCGATCAGTTCCCCTTCCGTCGGAAGATCGATCATCTTGACCGGGCCGCGCCGTTTTTTGCGCTCATCATCCAACGGCAGGTCAACGACCAAAAGATCTTCGGTAAATTGTTCGGCACGAGCCAGGATCTTTCCGCTGGGGCTCACGACAAAACTGCCGCCGTCAAAAACCAATTCATCCTGCCCCCCGACCAAATTCGCATAACAGATATAAGCTTTACATTCTTTAGCGCGCTTGATCAAAAGTTTTTCGCGGCGCTCCAGTTTTTCATAATCATACGGCGATGAGGAAAGGTTCAACAGCAGCATCGCCCCATTCTGAGCCTGGCTTAAATAGATCCCCTCATCCTGCCAAATATCCTCACAAATATTGACTCCGAAACACATGTCATTGAACAAGAACAACGGATGCTGGACGCCTTCGGTGAAGTATCGCTTCTCGTCGAAAACACCGTAATTCGGCAGGTCGTGTTTATGATAAACGCCCTGCACCTTGCCCTTGGTGATAACGGCGGCGGCGTTATAAAGATTTTTATTCTTATCAATATCAACAAAACCGAGCACAACGACAAGGTCTTTCACAGTCGCGGCGATCTCCTTGAGGCTTTTGAGATTGTCGCGGACAAAATGTTCTTTGTATAAGAGGTCTTCAGGAGGATAGCCGGTCAAAGCGAGTTCAGGAAAGACAACGATGTCCGATTTCAGAGTCTTGGCTTTTTCTAAATAATCCAAGATCTTCTTCTGGTTACCAGGAAGGTCGCCGACGGTGACATTGATCTGAGCTAAAGTGACACGCAGCATAATTTAATCAGTTACGGGTCCTGTCGCTTCGGGACTCTCCCGCCTCGCCAGCTAAAGTCTGGCTCGTCGGCAGAGGACTCCCCTCCGCGCCACCCGCTCTAAGAGTTTATAATGTTCAGAAAGTTATTATAGATGATTTCAGCTTCGTTTTCGAAAAGCTTTCGATTTATTTCATAGGCTTTTAGCATTTCCGACTTACGGGTTCTAAGAAGTTCCGGTTGGGCGGCAAAGTATTCATCGGACCACTCAACAATACTTTTATCGGTGATCTCGATATGGAATTGGATCCCGTAGGCATTCTTTCCGACTTTCAAGGCTTGGCGGGGACAATCAGGGCCCTCGGCCAAAAGCTGTCCGCCCGTGGGCACGCTAAACATATCGCCGTGCCATTGATAAACGAGAAAATCTTTGGTCAAACCTTGAAACAGCTGGTCTTTCTGTCCGTCGGACGTTAAGCCGATCGTACGCCAGCCGATCTCTTCTTTCGGAGAACGGGTCACTTGCCCGCCGGAAGCTTTGGATAGCAACTGCGAACCTAAACAAATTCCCAGGAACGGAACTTCTTGCTTAAGAACCTGCTGAATAAAAATATTCTCATCTTTAAGATAGGGATATTTGTCTTCTTCATACACATTCATCGGCCCGCCGAGACAAACGACCGCGTCTATCCCGTCGAGTGTTTTCGGCAAGGATTCCCCATCGTACAATTTAACGACCTTACTTTTAAAACCATTCTTTTCGAAGAACGGTGCGATCGTTTCCGGCCCCTCGATGTCCACGTGCATGATGTAAAGGATCATAAAAGACTAACTCCCCCTCGATCCCCCTCTTTAATAAAGAGGGGGAAGGGGGAGTTCTTATGTTTTAAGGATTAGATACGGCTGCTACAATTAAGCGTTCATCAACAACATCTTGGCATAGCTTGGTAACGGCCAGATCTTCGCCGGAACCACACCTTCCAATTCGTCGATGACTTCACGTAATTTCAACATCCCCGCCAATGTTTTGGCAGCGTCATGTTTCGTAAGAGCGGCATCCAATACATCAGCGGCTTTCAAAGCCCCGTCGATCAAACCAGACACTTGTTTTAACAATTTTTTCTGGGTGACCGATTTTGCTGTTGCACTTAATTGCGCCTGGAATTCGAACCCGGCCGGGATCAACTGCGTGCGGGCAATCGTCGAAGCGCATTCGCCTTCGAGCATAATGACCGTATGATAAGCATGCTTGTTGATCTCATAACGGGAGGAAAGCTCGACGGTGGAAAGAACGCCGTGCTTTGATAAGACGTCAATGTTCTTCTTAAGCTTTAACGTTTCCAAAGCTTCCGGCGTGGTTTTCATGTTCGGGAGGCCGCGCTTCTTGGCTTCCGCGTGCCATTGCGCCGTGTAATTATCACCGTTAAAGAGCACACGCTTGTGCTTCTTAATAATACCTTGCAAAACCGCCTGTAAAGATTTGTTGAAATCTTTACCAGCTTTCTTATCAGCTTCCAATTGATCGCAGATCTGGCTCATGGCTTCGGCAACAATGGTGTTCAAAACCATGTTCGCGGCCGACGGGTTCTGGTTAGAACCGACAGCGCGGAACTCGAATTTAGCACCAGTGAAGGCGAACGGCGATGTGCGGTTGCGGTCCGTGGTGTCTTTCGCCAACTTCGGTAAAGCATCGACGCCGACGTTGATCTCGCCACCTTGCTTAGACGTCTTCGCTCCGCCTTTTTCAATTTGCTCGACGATATCATAAAGCTGTTCACCTAAGAAAACCGAAACGATAGCCGGAGGAGCTTCGTTGGCACCCAAGCGGTGATCATTACCGGCGGTCGCGACGGTCACGCGCAGAAGGTCAGCGTATTCGTCAACAGCTTTGATGATCGCGCAAAGGGTGGTCAAAAACTTCGCATTTTCATGCGGGGTCTTTCCCGGATACAACCAATTCTTGCCATCCGGCCCGACGACGGACCAGTTGTTATGCTTACCGGAACCGTTGATACCGGCAAACGGTTTTTCGTGCAAAAGGCAGACCAAACCTTGCTTGTCGGCCAATTGACGCATAATTTCCATACACATCATGTTGTGGTCAACGGCCGTGTTGAGGTCCTCATAGATCGGAGCGATCTCGTATTGCGCCGGAGCGACTTCATTGTGGCGGGTCTTTGACGGCATACCTAAGCCCCACAGTGTGCGGTCGAGGTCTTCCATGAAGGCCATAACGCGCGGTTTGATGGCACCAAAATAATGGTCTTCTTGTTGTTGATGTTTCGCCGGTTTGCGGCCGAACAACGTGCGGCCGGTCTGGACCAAGTCCGGACGGGCTTCAAAGTCTTTTTTATCAATGAGGAAGTATTCTTGTTCCGGTCCGAGCGTGCAATACGCGCGTTTGCCTTTAGTGTCGATACCGAACAAGTTCGCCAAACGGACGATCTGTTTCGACAAAGCGTTCATAGAACGAAGCAGCGGGGTTTTCTTATCCAACGCTTCACCGTGATAGCCGATGTAAAACGTCGGAATACATAACGTGGTTGCATCCGGGCCTTCTTTAATGAATGCCGGAGAGGTCGGGTCCCAGCCGGTGTAACCGCGGGCTTCGAAGGTCGCGCGTAAACCGCCCGACGGAAACGAAGAAGCATCCGGTTCACCTTGGATCAATTCTTTTCCTGCAAAACTTAAAATCACTCCACCTTCACCATCCCAGGTGATAAAAGAATCATGTTTTTCAGCGGTGGTTCCGGTCAAAGGCTGGAACCAATGGGTAAAGTGCGTTGCCCCCTTGGAAACCGCCCATGTTTTCATGGCTTCAGCGACTTCATCGGCGATCTCTGGATCAAGGCGTCCGCCTTCTTTGATCGTGGTGCTTAAACTCTTAAAAGCTTTTTCCGAAAGATATTGGCGCATGGCCTTGAGGCCGAAAACATTGCTGCCAAAATAGTCCGGAATAGAAGCGGAACTGACTTTCGCGGCCGTTTCACTCATTGCTGTCTCTCCTATAAAATTACGGATCTTGGTTTGGGTTTCTTCTTTAATTCTGTTCGTTTCGCTCATATCAATTTCCTCCCTGAGAATGATAAGTGCTGATTCTAACAATCCTTCTCTCAACTGTCAACATATGCAAAATTTTTGGAATCCTAATAAAATGGTTCAGCGAGCGGACATAAATGACATGTCCGCCCGCTTAACCGTGATCTTGTTGCAGGAAACCGACCCTTAGCCTATGGCTTCTGGGCCTTCATCCCCCGTGCGAATACGAATGCAGCGCGGAAGGTCCGTGACGAAGATCTTTCCGTCACCGATCTTGCCAGTGCGGGCACCACGGATAATCGCTTTCACGGTCTTGTCCACGAAGTTATCGTTGACAGCGATGTCAATTCTTAACTTGCGCAGAAGATTACCTGTTTCTTTGACGCCGCGATAAAACTCATCGACGCCCTTTTGACGGCCATGACCCAGAACTTCACTGACCGTGATCAAATTCACTTCTTCTTTGTACAACTCTTTTTTAACTTCCTCCAACCGGTGCGGCTGGATGATTGCTGTGATCAATTTCATATCAAATATCCTCCAATCGGGATGGGAAATTTACGGTTTATTCAAAGATTGTATAAGCTCTTTCGTGGTGTTGGCTCAAGTCAAGACCGATAACTTCGTCATCCGCGCTGACTCTCATGCCGACGATCATGTCAACAAGCTTATAAAGAATAGCCGTAACAACCGCCGCGTAAAGAATCGTGCTAATGACGGCCAGGAATTGAATCCAAAGCTGTTTCGGGTTGCCATGCAACAAACCAGTCCCGAGTGAATTGACAGCCGGATTCGCAAAAATACCTGTTGCTAAAGCACCCCAGATACCGCCGATGGCGTGAACAACTAAGGCGTCTAAAGCATCGTCATAACCTAATTTTGGCTTCAAGAAACTAACAGCAAAGAAGCAGATCGGGCTGACGGCCAAACCGATAATTAAAGCGCCCATCGCGTCCACAAAGCCCGCGGCAGGAGTAATAGCGACGAGACCAGCAACGACACCGGTAGCGACCCCGAACATTGTCGGTTTTCCGCTTGTTTTCCATTCGATCAACGCCCAGCTTAAGGCGGCTGCCGCAGCTGCGAGGTTGGTTGTCATGAAAGCATGTGCTGCTAGACCGTTTGCGGCTAAAGCACTTCCGGCGTTAAAACCGAACCATCCGAACCAGAGTAAACCGGCGCCAAGAACGACGAACGGCATATTGTGGATGGCCATTGGTTTATTGTCATATCCGATACGCTTACCTAATAATAATGCAAGAACTAAACCAGCCACACCGGCATTGATGTGAACAACCGTACCACCGGCGAAATCCAAAGCGCCCATCGCGGCAAAATAACCGCCGATAGCCCAGACCATGTGGCAGATCGGGTCATAAACCAAGGTCGCCCATAAAAGCATAAAAATCACAAAACCAGCAAATTTCATACGTTCAGCAATCGCACCAATAATTAAAGCTGGTGTAATGACTGCAAAGGTTCCCTGAAATGCCATAAAAAGCACATGAGGAATCGTTGTCCCGTAGCTGGTGCTTGGTGTTTGTCCGACACCGTTTAAACCGGCCCAGCCCAATCCGCCGATGAATGCGTTTAACCCACCGCCTTCACCAAAAGCTAAGCTATAGCCGAAAAGAACCCATTGAACCGTAACAACTGCCATAATGATAAAACATTGCATTAAAATCCCTAAAACGTTCTTCCGACGAACCATACCGCCGTAGAAGAATGCCAAAGCAGGAGTCATTAATAACACGAGCGCGGTGCTCGCTAAGACCCATGCTGTGTCGCCTGCATTGATTGGGTTTGCTGCTGCGTCCATTTTGCGTCTCCCTTCGCGTTGTTTCTTGTTTATTTCTGTCTTTAGTACTTAACCGTTGTAAAGCAGTGGGTTTATTTTCAAAACCTCAGCGCCAGAAAATAAAAAATCCCCAAGCCATCACCCTCCCTACGGTGATCTCTTGAGGACATCTTCGCCCTGCTTTCAATGCTTCTGCTAAAGACTTCGTTGCCTTTAGACATTTGGCAAGTATAGCGACCTTGCCTAGCGTTGTCAAGAATTTTTTTAACAGCGCTTAAAAATATTGCAATTATTCCACTTACATCACATCTTGCTGCATTCAAAGAACTCGTCGGTAAAACCCTCAATTACAAAACCGTGATCTACCGGCCCCGAAATACCCGTCTAGCCGATCTTCTTTCCGAACTTTTGCTTTTTTCGGAGCCTTATTAGAAAGCCTGTTGACGAATTCTCCGGAGATCATTTCACCTAACCGGACCTCTTTGCCATTCACCCACAAGGTTCTTTCCATGCTGTTCTCCTTTTGTTATTTAAGCCCTCGTTTTTCTCTTTTGCTTCCTTGCTTAAATCACAATCCTGAGGATGTTGCTCCCGTTTTATTACGGGAGGCGGCTTATCCTTAATCGAACATGAAGAAAAGGACTCGACAAGGAGGGAGAAGAAGCCGCCCCCCTCAAAAAATCACCTATCAGACCTTTCCTCCATCATAAAATAAAAAATCCAGCTCCCCTTGCGGGTTGCTGGACGACTTTGTCCCAAACCTTTCGAGCCATCATCGGCTCGAACTAGTACAAATATATGCGCTGATCACCCGATTGTCAAGAAAAAATTTCTTCCCGACGGTAAAGTCAAGCCAGAAGGCTTGACTTTACCCCTGCGAATTGATTTCGTAAGTACCTCAAATTAAATCTTACGAAATCAGCAGGGGTCTACTTATTATTCAAATGGCTGTGATGCCGACTATAAGCAAAATAGATCACCATCCCGATCCCCAGCCAAACGACCAAACGGATCCAAGTGTCCTTATCTAACGAAGTCATCATGCCAAGACAGGACAAGATCCCGAGGATCGGAAATAGCGGCACGAACGGCACGCGATAAGGCCGCGCGATGTCCGGCTGTGTCTTGCGCATCACGATGACGCCGATACAGACAATAACAAAGGCCAAAAGGGTCCCGATCGACGTCATATGCCCTAATTTCGAGATCGGCAAGAACCCGGCAAAAAAGCTGATAAAGACCATAAAAAGAATGTTAGAGCGCCACGGTGTTTTCCACTTCGGATGAATGTCCGAGAATAACTTTGGCAAAAGCCCGTCGCGGGACATGGCAAAGAATACCCGGGATTGGCCTAACAGCAAGACGAGAATGACCGACGTAAAACCGCAGATGATCCCGAATTTGATCAACAGCTGTAGCCACGGATAAGGCGTCAAATTAATAGCGGTCGCGACCGGCGCCGCATCCCCGCGCATCGCCTGATAATTCACCATCCCGGTCAAGACATAAGCAAACGCTAAGTAAAGAATAGTGCAGATAACAAGCGACCCAATGATCCCGATAGGAACATCGCGCTTAGGGTTCCGCGATTCCTGCGCCGCAGTAGAAACCGTATCAAAACCGACATAAGCAAAAAAGATAACACCCGCCGCACGCATAACCCCGCTCCAGCCGAACTCGCCGAACGTGCCGGTATTCGGCGGGATGAACGGCGTATAGTTTTCCGGCTTAATATAATGATACCCGACGGCAATAAAGGTAACAACAACGGCTAATTTGATGATAACAATGACCGTATTGACCCACGATGATTCACTGATCCCGATCATCAGAACGATCGAAACGGCCAAAATAATAAAAATAGCGGGGAGATTGATAATGCCATGGCCCTGCAGGCCGTTGGCGAGAGTGATCGTATCAAAAGGGCAGGCGGCAAACTGAGGCGGGATCGCAATCCCAAAAGTCTGCAGAAAAGAACCAACATATCTCGACCAGCTCACGGCTACGCAGGCTGAAGCGACCGCATATTCCAAAACCACGTCCCAACCGATGATCCACGCAATGAAGTCACCCATCGTGGCATATGTATAAGTGTAGGCGCTTCCCGAAACAGGGATCATGGTAGCCAGTTCGCTGTAACACATCCCGGCGAAAGCACAGCCGAAAGCAGCGATGGCAAAGGAGAGGACAACAGCCGGGCCGGCATTTTCTGCGGCAGCGATCCCCGTGAGGGAAAACAAACCGGCACCGATAATGGCGCCGATCCCTAAAGAGATCAAACTCATCGGACCCAAGGTCCGCTTGAGTTTATGCTCGCCGCCTTCCGCCGTTGCGATCAGGCGGCTGACCGGCATTTTGGCAAAAAGATTATTCATGTTTAAGCATGTGAAGCTGAGGCCTTGAACTCGGCCACAAGGCTTTGCAGGGTTTGCTTGGCGTCGCCAAAGACCATGCAGGTGTTTTCATTATAGAACAGGTCATTTTCAACACCGGCAAAACCGGTTGCCATAGAACGTTTTAAAACGAAAACAGTTTTCGCTTTATCAACGTCAATGATCGGCATGCCGTAGATCGGGCTCGACTTATCGGTGCGCGCCGCCGGATTGACAACGTCGTTGGCGCCGATGACGATCGCCACATCAACCGTGTCCATCGTCGGATTAATAGCTTCCATTTCGTACAATTGATCATAAGAAATATTGGCTTCTGCGAGAAGAACATTCATGTGCCCCGGCATGCGGCCAGCGACAGGATGGATAGCAAAACGCACTTCCGCGCCGTTCTTTTCGAGCAATTCGCTCAACTCACGGACCGCGTGCTGCGCTTGCGCGACAGCTAAACCATAACCCGGAACGATAACGACCGATTTCGCGGCTTCCAGGACCAGATAAGCGTCTTCGACCGACATTGATTTAGCTTCTTTTTTCTCACCCGCAGCTTTCGACTTGACCGCCGGCGCAAAACCGCCAAAAAGGACATTGGCCAAAGAACGATTCATCGCCTTGCACATGATAATACTCAAAATGATCCCATTCGCGCCGACCAAAGCCCCGACGACGATCAACACGGTATTATGAATAACGAACCCGGTCGTACACGCGACCAACCCGGCATAGCTGTTCAAGACCGAAATGACGACCGGCATGTCCGCGCCGCCGATCGGAATGACCAAAAGAACGCCCATGATCAAAGACAAGGCGACAATGACCAAAAAGATCGGATAATTATTGATCGGATCCGAAAGGAAAATAAAGCCGAGGACCAGAAGAGCACCCAAAACCGCGATATTGACGAAGTGCATGCCCGGAAATTTGATCGCTTTGCCGGGAAGCCGTTCACTTAATTTTCCCCACGCAACGCAACTCCCGGTAAAAGTAACCCCGCCGATGAAAATAGATAAAAAGATCGGGATGGTGACGATCAAACTGGTCGTCGGGTGAACGTGATAAGCGTGCCAGTCAACGAGCATGCTCCCAAAACCGCCGAAACCGTGCAAAAGCGCGATCGTTTCCGGCATTTGCGTCATCTTAGCCCGCGTTGCCGTAAATAAACCGGCCACAACACCGATCACAACACCGAGCGCGACCCATTGAAAAGAAATGATCTCACGGCTCAACAAGGTCACCACGACCGCCAAAAGCATACCGACCATGGATAAAATGTTCCCTTTGCGCGCCGTGACAGGGCTCCCCAGCATTTTGAGGCCGAAAGCGAACAAGATACAGCTGACGATATAAGAGAAATTGATCAGAATTTCGGTATCCATGGCCTATTGCCCCTTCTTCTTGAACATTTTTAACATTTTTTCCGTGATGAAGTACCCACCGACGACGTTATAGGTCGTAAAAGCGACCGCGGCGGTGGCGAGAATGACCGTGAACGGACTGCTGTTCTCAGAACCGGCGGCGATCAAAGAACCGATCAGGGTAATTCCGGAGATCGCGTTAGCTTCTGACATCAAAGGCGTATGCAACAGAGGCGGAACGCGGGAAATAATGACAAATCCCAAAAAAACCGAAAGTGCGAGAATAAAGAGGAGGTAAATAAAATCCATATGCATCCTTTCTATGATAAAGCTGGAACGAACATCATAAGTGTAGCGATAAAAAAACCGAAATCAAGATTTCATCTTTCAATTTTCAAATTGACACTTTATTGACTTGTGCCTATACTAGTCCCTTCAAACACATTTGTTATTATAATTAAAATTTCCTTTTATAGTATGCCTTCTTTATTTTTCTACTTCTTCGCCTTGATCATGGTCTTGGCCAGTATGTTAGTCGTCCTTAGCCGGAACCCGCTTTACAATGTCCTCGGCCTGGTCGTCGCGATCTTTTCGTTGTCTTCCCTCTTCATCCTTCTGGAAGCTTTCTTCGTCGGGATCATCCTGCTCATGGTTTACGCGGGCGCGGTCCTTATCTTCTTCTTGTTCGTCGTCATGTGCTTGAATTTGAACGACCCGGTTTTTACGACACCTCAACAAAGCCGCTTCAAACTTCTCGGCTGGTTCACTGCGCTCATGTTCCTTTTGGAATTATTCTTAGCGGTCAAAAGCTATGTCGGCGCCCTCGGGCTTGCCCCGTCCTCGATCCGCGGGACGATCGAAGCGATCGGCCGGGTCCTGTTCACGGAATATTTACTTCCCTTTGAGTTGACATCCTTTCTCTTATTAATAGCGCTTTTCGGGATCGTGTCGCTGGCCAAAGGCGCCCTCTCTTCGGGGATCGAGGAAAAGAAAATATGATCGGCATCGAACATTATCTGATCTTAAGCGGCATTATTTTCACCATCGGGATCGCGGGCGTTATCACCAGCCGCAGCGTCTTGAAAGTGTTGTTGTCTTTGGAACTGCTTTTAGCCGCATCCAACCTTTCGTTCGTCGCCTTTTCCCGTTACAACGGAGATTATGCCGGGCAAGCGATCGTTTTCTTCGTCATTATCGTCGCCGCCGCGGAAGTCGCGATCGGTTTAGCGATCATTGTTTTGATGTACCGCCATTTGAACACGATTCAGGCGGATGAATTAAAGGATATGAAATGGTAGAGCCCTGTTTGGTTTGGACAGCTTTTTTTTCGCCGCTCGTCGCGTGTCTCTTGATCACGCTGTTCTGCCTGCGTTCAAAGAACTGGAGCTCGCTGATCGCGATCGGCGGGATCTTACTGTCCTTTGCGTGTACCCTATGGATAGCGGTTAAAATACTATCTCCTCATCAAGTGCTTACAGTTGCACAATCCTTCCATTGGATCCAATTCGACGGCTTGGAAATTCATTTCGGCTTTCTGCTCAATTCTCTTGCCACTATGATGCTCTTAGTTGTCACCGGGGTGGGAAGCGCCATCTTCATTTATTCCCGCGGCTACATGGCCGATGATCCGAGCATGCCGCGCTTTTTCGCGTTCTTAAGTTTATTTGCTTTCTCTATGATCGGCATTGTCTTGGCCGATAATCTTATACAACTTTTTATCTTTTGGGAACTTGTCGGGTTAAGCTCTTACTTGCTCATCGGTTTCTGGTACCACAAACCGTCCGCCGCCGACGCCGGGGTCAAAGCTTTTATGGTCAACCGTTTCGCGGACTTCGGATTTTTATGCGGGATCATTTTATTGTGGAGCCTTTCTAATGTCGGCTTTGGCCGTACGTTCCGGATCGACCAACTCGCAACAATTGTTCCCCAAATAGATCCGCATCTATTAACGATCGCCGCGCTCCTGCTTTTCTGCGGTGTCATCGGAAAAAGCGCGCAAGTCCCGTTGCACGTCTGGCTCGCGGACGCGATGGAAGGCCCGACACCTGTCAGCGCCCTTATCCACGCCGCACCCATGGTCGCGGCCGGTGTTTATCTTTTAGCACGCCTCTTTTTCATCTTTGAACCCTTAACAACTGCTCTTACAATGATCGCTTATGTCGGCGGGATCACCGCACTCATGGCCGCTACCCTTACTGTCGCCGAAAATGATATCAAACGCATCCTCGCCTACTCGACCTTAAGCCAACTCGGGCTGATGGTCATGGCACTCGGCCTCAGCGGGCCGATGGAAGGCATGTACCACTTAACAACACACGCCTTTTTCAAAGCACTCCTCTTCTTGGGCGCCGGTAGTGTCATTTATGCTTTGCATCACGAACAGAATATTTGGAAAATGCGCGGGCTGTTGAAGACCATGCCCATCACCGGCTTCACCTTTCTCATCGGAACGCTCGCGCTTTGCGGGATCTTTCCCTTAAGCGGCTTCTGGAGCAAAGACGAGATCCTCGCCTTGGCATGGGAACACAATACTTTGTTATACATCATGGCGTCATTCACGTCGGCATTAACCGCCTTTTACATGGGCCGCTTATTCTTCACCGCCTTCTGGGGTGAGCCGGCCAAGAACGATCACGCCCACGAATCACCGGTGATCATGACCTTTCCGCTCATCTTTTTAGCGATCCTCGCCGTTGTCGGCGGGTTCATCGGCATTCCGCATTTCCTCTATCCTGAAAGCGAACATCCGCACCTCAATATGCGCGTTGCTATTATTTCATCGGTCGTCGCGGTCTTAGGATTGGCCATTTCCTATCTCATGTACAACAAAAAACCGAACGTTGACCCGTTAGAAAAAGCTCTCGGCCCCATCTATCCGGTTTTAAAGAACAAATATTATTTTGATGCCGTTTACGGCTGGTACGTTGACCGGGTCCAACAAGGTTTCGCTTTACTCTTGTCATGGTTCGAACGCTTGGTCATCGTGCGCTTAGGCGTCCATGGCGTGACCGGCGCAGCGAACGAGACCGGAAAAGTTTTCCGCCTGTTACAAACCGGTCTCGTGCAATTTTATGCTCTCGTGTTCGTGCTTGGCACGGTGTTCTTATTTATCTTTTTGGCTAGAAGCTTATGATCCCGAATCTCTCACAATTTATCCTCTTGACGCTGTTAGGCATCGTGTTCCTGTTCATGATCCCGCCCCAAAAGACGGTCGTGATCCGCCGGATCACCAACATCACGCTTTTTTTGACCGCTTTATTATCGGTGTGGTTCTTCTGCGCTTACGACACCTCGGTCGGCGGCTTCCAATTCGTACAGAACATCCCGTGGGTCACCAGCCTGGGCATCTCATACCATTTAGGCATTGACGGAATCAACTCTTTGCTCGTCCTTCTCTTAGGGATCGTGTCCTACTCGGGCTTACTTGTCAGCAAAAGCGTCCAAGACCGCGTCAAAGAATATCACATCATGTATCTGCTCATCGTCGCGGGGACGTTCGGCGCTTTTCTCTCGCTCGACATTTTCTTTTTCTACTTTTTCCACGAAGTCGCCACCATTCCGGTCTTTCTCATGATCGGGATCTGGGGAACCGGCAAAAAAGAATACGCCGCGATGAAGTTAACGCTTTATCTCGTCGCCGGCGCCGCGATCGCCCTCATCGGATTGATCGGCCTTTATCTTTCGACCGGATTAGGAACATTTGACCTCGTCGCGATCCAACAGCATTTAGCAAGCAACCCGATCCCGCTCCATTTACAAAACATTATTTTCCCGCTCATCGTCCTCGGGTTCGGCATCACGTTAACATTGTGGCCGTTCCATACCTGGGCACCTGTCGGTTACGCAGAAGCTCCTACCGCGATCAGCATGATGCACGCCGGTGTCCTCAAAAAAATGGGCGCCTACGCGATCATCCGTTTCGCGATCCAATTGATGCCGGAAGCGGCCCAGATCTGGATACCGATCATCGCCACCCTCGCCGTCGTGAATATTATTTTCTGCGGGCTCGTCGCTTTGACACAACGCGACCTCAAATACATTTTAAGTTACTCAAGCTGCAGCCATATGGGATACATTTTGCTCGGGCTCGCCTGCTTTAACATCATCGGTATCAACGGTGTCGTGTTTTTAATATTCGCTCATGGCATAATGGCGGCGCTCGCGTTCGCTTTAGCCGGATTTGTCGCTGACCATACCAAAACCCGTAATCTCGACGAGTTAGGCGGCCTTTCTAAAGTCATGCCGTTCATCGGGACCTGCTTTATGATGGCAGCTTTGGCATCGGCCGGCGTTCCGGGCTTCGCAAATTTTGTCGCCGAGATCATGGTACTGCTCGGCGCATGGGACCAATACCGCTGGCACGCTGTTGCCGCAGTGCTTGGCATCGTGATCACCGCGATCTATATGTTGAAAGCGATCCGTTTAGGTTTCCAGGGGCCGTTGAATCCCCGCTGGAAAGAATTAAGGGACCCTGAAGTGCTCAGTGCAAAAATTCCTTTTGTGCTTTTGCTGGGCGTGTTGCTTATCGTCGGATGCTGGCCGTCATTGATCCTCAACCACATCGGGACGAGCACCAAGCCGGTCGTTGAATATTTTGCTAAGAAGTAAATAAAGAAAGTTGTCTATGTTCGTTTCAATTAACTGGTTGCTGTTCCCCTTAGAACTCTTGATCACCTTGACCCTCGTGGTCTTGGTGGTGATGGACGTGTTGTTGCCGAAAACCGTAAAGAAAGACTGGCTCGGCTACGTCAGTCTCGGCGCCAATGTGCTCTTGCTCGGCTTCTGGACAACGCAACGAGAGGTCATCGGCAATACTTTCAACGGCATGTTCGTCGAAGATTCCCTGTCATGGTTCTTTAAGGGCTTCTTCCTCGTGGCCATGCTCTTTGTCTTTGTCATGACGCACAAATTTTTCAAAGCCACCGAAGGGCGCCGCAATGAATTTTATTTGCTCTTGTGGCTGGCCTTGATCGGGATGTGCCTGATCGCCTCATCCGCGGATTTCCTCACGCTCTTTATCTCACTCGAGATCCTGACTATTTCGCTCTACGTCCTGACCGCTTACACAAAGAGCGACAAATTCTCCCTCGAAGCGGGCATGAAATACCTCATTTTGGGCGCTTTGTCGTCGGGATTCTTCCTGTACGGCATGAGCTTCCTCTACGGCATCACGCACTCAACCCGTTTTGATGTGATCCAGCAATATGTGAGCAGCCAACCGCTGACACCGATCACGCTCTTTGCAATGGTGCTGATTTTTGCGGCGGTCGGGTTCAAGATCGCGGCCGTTCCGTTCCATATGTGGGTGCCGGATGTTTATCAAGGCGCGCCGACCCCGGTCACGGCTTTATTATCCGTGGGATCCAAAGCAGCGGGCTTCGCGATCTTACTGAGATTGTTTTCCGTAGGAGGGGTCTTTGCGGCATGGCATTTCGAATGGAGCATGGCATTGGCGATCCTTTCCGCGATCACCATGACCTACGGCAACCTCGTCGCCATGTTCCAAACCAATATCAAACGTTTGCTCGGGTATTCCAGCATCAGCCACGCAGGGTATCTCTTAATGGGCGCGGCCGCAGGGTCAGCTCTCGGCGCGTCAGCGATGAACTTTTATCTTCTCGGATATTTATTCACCAACTTGGCCGCATTTCTCGTCATTTTACTCTTCTCGATCGCCACCAAAAGTGATGAGATCAGCGATTTCGCCGGATTGGCACAACGCTCAGGGATATTGGCAGGGACAATGTTGCTGGCTTTAGCCTCTTTGGCAGGCATGCCACCGTTGGCAGGGTTCTTCGGAAAATTTGCATTGATCATGTCGGCCATGAAGAGCGGATTCTTGTGGCTGGCTTTGATCGCGAGCGCGAATATCGTCGTTTCTTTGTACTACTACCTCATGATCGCTAAACGTATTTACGTTGATGCACCGCGATCCACCTCCCCTATCACCATCTCGGTACCGATGCGCACAGTCCTCATCATTGCGATGATCGCCATCGTCGGCATCGGGATCTTCCAAGGGCCGTTCTTCAACGCCGCCATCACCGCTATCAGCGGAATGTAAAATCACCATAATGACGGACGATTTTAAGAATATTTTCTACGGGAGCTCGGCGGAATCGCAGTATTCAAGATTGTTACAGCCGGGATTTGTTTCGTTGAGGGGTATTCCGAAGGGCGCCGAACACCTATAAATAGGGCCGCCGAGCCGGTCCGCATAACCCGTTGATCCGGGCGGAACTGGACCGTCAATATAGGTCGAGTAATTAAAATACGGGTCGACGATATTAATCTTAAAAGTATGGTTAACACCAATCGTTGAAGTCAAAACCGGCATGGTAACACCAGGATTTTTCAAAGCATAGAGCTGAGCAGCGGAGTGGATACGCCGCAAATTTTCTTTTGCATTAGTGCAATGACCGCGTTCGACAACTTTATTGTAACTTATTAACGCAAGCGAAGATATAACCCCCAAGGTGATCACGACGACCATGATCTCGATCAGGGTAAAACCTTGCCGTGAAATATTGTGGTGAGAATGAATAACCATAGCAAAAGTGTAACATACCTTGGCCTATTTTACAAACCAGAAATAAATATTGACATACCGTACATATGTACGGTACTATGTGTTCATGAATAAATTATCCACTTTGACCGAGAAACAAAGAGAAATCCTCCGTTTCATTTACACCGAGATCAAGAACAGCCAACTGCCCCCGAGCCTGCGCGAGATCGCTTCGCATTTTGGCCTCGCTTCGGTCAGCTCCGTGCAAGACCACCTCGCCGCTTTAGTCCAAAAAGGATTCATCAGGATCTCGGAAGGCAAAAGCCGCGCCATCGAGATCATCAAAGAAAATATCTTCAGCATCCCCGTGATCGGGACCGTCCAAGCCGGCATGCCGACCTTAGCGGTGGAGAACATTGATGAATACCTGGACCTGGATGATATGATCTTTTCGGGTGTGGATATTTTCGGGTTGCGCGTCAAAGGCGACAGCATGGTTGACGCGGGGATCATGCCGCATGATCTGGTCGTGGTACGCCAGCAAAGTGTTGCGGAAGCCGGAGAGATCGTTGTGGCTGTTGCCGGCGAAGAAGCCACGGTCAAATATTTAAAAAAGATCGGCGGCAAATACTACCTCGTGCCCGCAAATCCCAAGTACAACCCCATCCCCCTCACCAACGAATTTTCGATCATCGGTATTGTCTTGACGGTGATTAGAAAACTGAACAAATAACGTCTCTTCTTATATCTCCCCCCCGCTCTTCTTAACCTTATGCTTATCATCGGGGTCAGGGGGTGGTTTGACATTGAATATTTCAAGATTGACCGGGAGGGCTGAGATCGGTTTTGTGATCTCCTTTTCTTCCGTAACCGCAGGCGCGGTGGGAGCCGGGGTCGTTATTGTCGCGACCATGATGACGACCGACATCGCCATGACCAGCCACGCCAGGACCAGCGCATACACATCATACATTTCTTCTTCGCCGATATATTCCCAAATAAAATCCCGGAACGGCTCAGCCACGATATAGATCATCGCGATCAGCGCCGGCCAGGGCACTTCCACACCGTTGCCCACCGTGATCACCGACCATTGCGGCAAAAGCCCATGCCCGCAAAGAAGAAGCAAAAAGAACACCATCAGGGCTAAAGCCCGGGCAATGAGCCCGCCGAAGAATTCGCGCCAATCGAGCTCGAGCGCGTCGCAGTGGAACTTTTGTTCGTTTAAATAATAAGTGAACGTGTCGGGGTCAAATAAGCGGACATTCGATTCAACAAAGCCCCACGTGTCGGAGGGCTTGATGACACTGCTCTCGGTGGCGCGCTGGTGGTCGTAGGTCTTGCGGCTTTCTTTGTTGCCGAGGACATAATAGGCCTCGACGATCTCCTTGAAATTATTCTCGGCTTCTTCCTGTCTTTCCGGGACGACGTTCTGCGGATACCACTCTAGAGCCAAACGGCGGTAAGCGCGCTTGATCTGGAACTGGCCCGAGCTTTGGCTGACTTTAAGGATCTTATAATAATCTTTAATGGGGCTCATCTCTTGGATTAAGCCTTTTTCATTTCATCCTTATAAAACCAATTGCGAAGAACAATAGGAGTAATAATGGTCGTGACAAGGCTCATAAAAATGATCGCGGCGTAAATCTCTTGATTAATAAGATTTTGCTTGAGGCCGATCATGCCGACGATCATAGCAACCTCACCGCGCGGCGCCATGCCCCAGCCGACGATCAAAGAATCATTCATGGATAGGCCCTGCAGTCTGGCGGGGATCGAACAGCCGATCAACTTGGTCAGAATGGCGACGACAGTCAACACGGTCATGAACAGAATGACCGGCGGAGTAATGACCTTGATATCAACAAGAATACCCAAAGAAACAAAGAAGAT
>JADLGJ010000116.1 GCA_020849375.1 Candidatus Omnitrophota bacterium | reverse complement strand
GCAAGAAGCGGTGCATTATATTAATGCCGATGAGGAAAGCTTTATTGAGGGGGTTGGCCAGGTTTTGAAAGCCGGATATGTGATCACCATTGATTACGGCAACAGTCTTGCTGAGCTTTTGAGAGCCGAATCGTCGGTGCCTGATCTAAAGAATTTTCGGGTTTATCAAGCCGGGGTCCGGCAGCAGTCATATAACCCTTATATGGCCGTAACTTTGCAGGATATGACCACCGATCAGGACTTTACTACGCTGGCAACGGCCGGCCAGAAGGCGGGCCTGAAAGTTATCCACTTTGGGTCTCAGGGAGATTTGACACGCGGGACGCCTCTGGAGTGGGGCGTAGTGGGAGGCCTGATGTCTTTTGATATTTCGCAATTAAGAAATTATGCGAAATGGGATAAAGCGAAAATGATTAACGGCCAGCATGAGTTCTTTCATGGGGCTAATTTTAAAATGTTAGTGCAGCAACAGACTGGAACAGACCCCGACTACAATGTTTTTAGAGATCTCGATGAACCGCCGTTGATCACAAGTAAACCTCTTGCCGCAGATGACCCCCGCGTTTTGTTTTTACAACAGGCGTTAGGTGTTACTGCCAGCAGTGCGGTCGGTGACTTATTGACGGCGGGGACAAATTTAAAGGGCATTAATCGTGTTCTCATTCCGCTTTTAGGAAGATTTGAAATGCCGCTTTTTAGTCCCTCGCCCTCTGACCCGTTTTTTTATAGAAACACGGCTGACCGCACAGACTTAACATCACGGATCAACTCCGCGGTCGAGTCCAGGATACAGCAAGTCTTAAAATTAAAGAACACCAGCCGTCCCCTTGGAACAGTGCCGCTGCCTCTCCGACAAAAGACCCTATTAAATAGAACATTACTTGATTTTGTAAGCAACGCCACCGACGCTGTTCTCATGAAACTCGACCAAATGGACGATCCGAATGAGAGAGCCGCTGCTACTAAAGCCGCAAAAATTGCGTTTTCTTATCGGGAAGACCCAAAGAGCGGACAGTTTGAAGCTGTTTTATCTGATGTAGGTAACGGGGTCAGCTAGGAAATACTTAATAACTTGAAAGATAGTGAATGGCTGACCACAAAGGCGGAGAACGGCCAGAAAACACAAAGGTATAATGGGGGCGGCGGCAAAGGGGTCCGTATCGGCCTTGAGGGCGCTTTTAAATACGGTTTTTCTGTTTCTATCATATCGAAACAAGCTGAGGGGAAAACCCCTAAATTTATTCAAGAACAAAATGGAACGAGGTCCGTTGCCGTTCTCGATGATGCTGAGGGCCGCGCGGATGCCGGGACCGATATCACCATTACCGGGCCGATCGCTTCCACGCCGATCGTCGGCGAAGAATTGACGGAAGAATCCCTTCAGGCTTTTGCTGCGCAAGCCGGCTTAAATTCCGAAAATCTTGCGAACCTTCTGCCCGTTGGGGAAGTTGTGACGCAACAATATTTAGATGATGTCCGGATATTGGGACGGCTGCTGGCGTTAGGGCCAGAACTCGAATACGGTTTAAGGTCTACCCTGACATCAGCAGAGAAAAGATTCTACGGGGCGTTAAGCCGGGAGCTGTTCAATTTTAGGCTCCCAGATTCCCGGCA
The DNA here is from genome assembly GCA_020849375.1 of Candidatus Omnitrophota bacterium. GTDB lineage: Bacteria > Omnitrophota > Gorgyraeia > Zapsychrales > JANLHA01 > JADLGJ01. The sequence continues at coordinate 3,514 of JADLGJ010000116.1, read as the reverse complement.
AGCCTTTTCTTCCGAGAATATTGATCGTTTGGCAAGGACCTTAATCGCGGCAAAAGAAGGGTCTTTAAGAATTCTAAACGCAATTAATGTATTGAGCGATGATGAATTGGATATTTTTATGACGCGCGATGGTGCTCAAAGAGAGGAAGCTTTTAAAGGTCTTTCGCAAGAAAGGAAGGGCCAGCTTTTTCTTCGGCTTGCTGATGTCGTCAACACTTATGAAGGTTACGCGCAAATTACAAAGCTTGAATTAATGAAACGACTGATCCCTATGTCTCTCATAACGCTTATTAGCCAATATTATTCAATGAGTAACGCCAGCGTTATTTTTGCCGTGAAGGCCCATAATAACTTTCACATCTGGATCCCATTGGCAAAAACCAAGGTGCTTGAGATCCAGGACCAGGTTGGTGGAAATCGCAATGCCTGGTTTATTGTCGGTCACCAAGGTTTAAGCAGGGTTGATGACTGGATCACAGTCGCCCAAGAGAAAGTTTTGGCGATTCAAGACCGCGTGGGAGGATCAACACGGGCATGGGCGATCGTGATTATGCGGAATATGAAGAATGTTGATGCATGGGTTAATGAGGCCGAGGTAAAGGTTGAGGCCATTCAAAGCCGCGTCGGTGGAGCTTATAATGCCTGGAGCATTGTTACTGCGCAGGGTGTTAATAAGGTCGATCCTTGGTTGCGTGACGCTGAGAGAACGGTTCTTGCTATTCAGGGAGATGTCGGCGGTCCGAGTAAAGCGTGGGACATCGTTATCAATCAGGGTACAGTGAATGCTGAAAAGTGGGTCAAAGAAGCGAGTGCCAAAGTCCGTACTATTCAAGATCAAGTTTACGGGCCGGGGAATGCCTGGGTGATTGTGACCACGCACGGCATTAAAAATACGGACGCTTGGGTACAAAATGCTAGGGAAAAAATTCCGGCTATCACAAATAAAGTCGGCGCGGCAAGTTATGCCTGGATCATTGTGATCGGCCAAGGCCTCCAGAATGCTGATGCCTGGGTCACGCAGGCGCAAATGAAGGTTGTGGAGATTCAGGACCAGGTCGGCGGGGCCGGTAGAGCTTGGGGTATTGTGATCAACCAAGGCATCAATAACACGGATAAATGGATTCAGGAAGCCAAATTAAGAGTTTCTGAGATTGCCGGTCAAGTCGGAGGGGTAAGTAATGCCTGGAGGATCGTTATATCCAAGGGTTTTCAAAACGCCGATGCTTGGATCGAGAAGGCAAAAAACTCAGTCATGGATTTGATGCGTGAACAAAAAAGCTCCGCTGAGGCTTGGCGGCAGGTCATTGAAAATACCCTTGAAGACAACACATCGCCGCAAGCAGTGGCTTCAGCGCCGGTCCTAGATGTCGAAAGACCTGAAGACGTCGGTGGTATCGACATGAATGCTAAAGCTTTGGATTTACAAACGGAAGGAGATGGTATTAAGTTTGATATGCCTTTTGACCCTACTCAATTACAAAATATCCAGATCGACGGTTTCTCTCCGGTCATTTTGCAGATCATCCCCACCAATTTGCCGCTGTTCATCGGGATCAAGGACACTGATGAAAGCCTTCAGGTCAGCAGTATAAAATAAAGATAATAATCGCATGTTTGGGTTTTGTTTTTTTCTTGGCAGAGAAGGATATTCTGTTATACTAACCCAATAGTTAAAAGCATTTTTTGTTCTTCCTGGACCCTACAATCCACCATTTTAATCCTAAGAGGCATGTTATGGAAACCACCGATGAGCTAGCTTTAGATAAGGCTGGAATTAAAGAGCACAAAGAACTTTACTATAATCTTTCCTATTCTGAACTTTTTAAGCACGAGACGGACGCGCGTTTAGAAGGGTATGAGCGCGGGATCGTGACCAATTTAGGCGCGATCACCGTCGATACTGGCGCTTTTACCGGTCGTTCCCCAAAGGACAAATATGTTGTTGATGACGGCCCGCAGGGGGCGAGCAAGAGTGTTTGGTGGGCTGACGGCAAATCAACGGGATCAGATAATAAAAAGATCACTGTAGAAGCCTGGAACCACCTTAAAGAGATCTCGATCAACCAGCTTAATGGTAAGAAACTTTATGTCATGGACGGTTTTTGCGGAGCGAACAAAGAGACCCGCATCTGTGTCCGCTTGGTCACCGAGGTTGCGTGGATGGCGCATTTTTTTAAGAATATGTTCATTCGCCCGACGGAAGAAGAATTAAAGAGCTTCAAGCCGGATTGGACGATCCTGAACGCCTGTAAAGCTACCTGTAAAGATTTTGCGAAATACGGATTGCGTTCCGAAGTTTTTGTTGCGTTTAACATTCAAGAGCGCATGACCGTGATCGGAGGAACGTGGTACGGCGGTGAGATCAAGAAGGGGATCTTTTCGATCATGAATTATTTTCTTCCGCTTAAGGGCATCGGCGCGTTCCATTGCTCGGCTAATATGGGGAGAAAAGGTGACACGGCTTTATTTTTCGGTTTGTCCGGGACAGGGAAGACGACACTTTCCACTGACCCTCACCGCCAATTGATCGGCGACGATGAACATGGCTGGGATAATGACGGGATCTTCAATTTTGAAGGCGGCTGTTACGCGAAGTGTATCGGCCTGACGGTCGAACGCGAACCTGATATTTATCGTGCGATCCGCCGTGACGCGCTTTTGGAAAATTTGGTCGTTGATCAAAGCGGCCAGATCGATTTTCATTCCAAAGCTAAAACCGAAAATACCCGCGTCTCTTATCCGCTTTATCATATTGACAATATCGTCAAACCGGTTTCTAAGGGTGGGCATCCCAAAAAGATCATTTTCTTGACCTGCGATGCTTATGGCATTTTGCCGCCTGTCTCAAAATTGGCCAAAGAGCAGGCGATGTATCACTATTTAAGCGGCTATACTGCAAAAGTCGCGGGAACCGAGTTGGGCGTTAAAGAACCGACCGCGACATTTTCAGCATGTTTCGGGAAAGCGTTCTTAATGGTCCATCCGACGATGTATGCTGACATTCACGGTCAGAAAATGGACGAGCATGGTTCCACCGCTTATCTAGTCAATACCGGCTGGGTTGGCGGACAATACGGCGTTGGGAAGCGGATCTCGATCAAGGATAATCGTTTGAGCATTGACGCGATCCTCGATGGGTCTCTCGATAAGGGGCCGTTCGAAACATTGCCGGTCTTTAATCTGCAGATCCCGCGTGCGATCCCTGGCATGGAAAGCGGCCTGACTCCGCGGAATAGTTGGGCCAATAAAGATGATTACGATAAACTTTTGCGCAAATTAGCTCAGATGTTCGTTGATAATTTTGTGAATTTTACAAATACTCCGGCTGGCAAGAAGTTGGCAGAGCAGGCAGGGCCGAAGTTATAAATTCTAAAGTTTACTTTAAAAACCCCGCAGGAAATCTGCGGGGTTTTTTTTGTTTTGTCCGCGATTTATGCTAAAATACGGCATTATTAAACCATTGAGGAGTCCGTAATGGCAAAAATCTCAAAAAAAGAGTTGGCGGTGATCATTG
>JADLGJ010000115.1 GCA_020849375.1 Candidatus Omnitrophota bacterium | reverse complement strand
ATTAAATTCACTATAGCACAAAGAATTTTTCTAGACAATAATACATTTTTGTTTCTGCCTGTTGACACCCCCAGCGAAGGGTGATACAAGTAAATGACTTTTATGAGAAAATTCAGCAAAATTTCTGGACTGTTTTTGACAGCGCTCTTGGTCTTAAGTTATGTTTTCCCCGCTGATGCTGCCGAATCTTATGGTTATCAGATGGCCTTGATCGATGCCCGTGCGAATAACCCCAAAAGTGTGCTTTTGAACAAAAAAATATCACCCAGCAGCGCCGCGATACGGGAATTTGAGTGGGTCTTAGAAACATTGCGCAGCCGCTGTCATAATTCCCAGGACGCGATCGTCACCACCTTGGTGGGGTCCTGGCGAATTGTCGAACGACGAGGTTACGATGTCACCTTGCTCGAGTTTAGCCGGCAGCTTTCCGATTTCGCCAACCTTGCGTTCCAGGCGCGGCGGAATCAAAAAATGGACTTTGAAAAACTCGTCCTGAAATTATTAAAAGATAAATATCCCCAAAAATAAATAAAGGAAACAACGCACATGGAAAAACGTATCTTTTATCACGACACCGACGCCGGCGGCATCGTCTATTACGGTAATTATTTAAAATATTTAGAAGAAGCCCGCACCGAATTCCTCGAAAAACGGGGAATGAGCGTTGAAATGTTCCATGAACGCGGCATGCTTTACGCGGTGCGCAAATGCAATGTGACCTACCGCAGTCCGGCACGTTATGGCGACACTATCGTTTGCGGAGCCAAGCTCACCAAGGTCACCGCCGCCCAACTCATTTTTGAACAAAAGATCCATCACAAGAAGACCGGCCAGCTCATGATCGAAAGCGAAGTCACCTTGGCCTGCCTCAACAAGGACTTCAAACCGACCCAAATCCCTGAAGACTTAAAAGAAAAACTCTTAGCTTAGTGTCTTGTTCGGCATCGATAGCCAGGCGTCCCGGACTCAAACAGCGACTTCGTCGCTAACTCGCCGGGAACCTGGCTATCTTGCCGAACCACAACAAGCTCTTGCCTCTCATAAAGTTTAATGCTAGATTATTGGCTTATGATCACTAAAAAAGATGTTGAATATATCGCGGGTTTATCGCGGATCCACTTAAAAGAAGACGAGATCGTTAAGCTCACGTCCAACCTCAAAGGAATCCTGGGCTACGTCGAAAAACTCTCGACATTGGACGTCACCAACGTTGAGCCGACCAGCCATGCTTTGCCGGTCAAAAATGTGTTCCGCCAAGACATCGTGAAGCCGTCATTCAGCCAAGAGGAGGCTTTAAAGATCGCCCCGCAACAACACGACGGCGCCTTCAAAGTCCCGCAAGTCATTGAATAACATGGATCTCAACGAACTCACAGCCCACGAAATCTTAGACCTCGTCAAAAGCGGAAAGACGACGCCGTCCGACGTCAACCAAGCCGTTTTAAAAAACGTCAAAGATAAAGATAAAAACGTCAAAGCGTATGTCCGCACCTGCGATGACGCCGAACTGACCACGCCCAAAACGGGCGCGGCATTTCCGATCCCCATCGCCATTAAAGATAATATTTGCATGACAGGTCAGGAAACGACCTGCTGTTCTAAAATTCTTTTCGGCTTTAAACCGACCTATGACGCGACCGTCATCAAAAAGTTAAAAGCGTCCGGCGCACTTTTTGTCGGGAAGGCGAACATGGATGAATTTGCGTTCGGTTCTTCGACAGAAAATTCTTGCTTTGGCCCCAGCCGCAATCCCTGGAACTTAGAATGTGTTCCCGGCGGGTCCAGCGGTGGTTCCGCGGCGGCCGTTGCGGCGCACGAAGCGATATGGGCCCTCGGTTCTGATACCGGCGGGTCAATTCGTCAACCCGCGTCATTTTGCGGTGTCGTCGGCGTCAAACCGACCTACGGAAGAGTGTCCCGTTATGGTTTGATCGCGTTCGCGTCGAGCTTAGACCAGATCGGCCCGATCACCAAAGACGTCCGTGATTCCGCCATCCTTTTAAATATCATCAGCGGCTACGATGAAATGGATTCAACTTCGATCAATACACCCGTCCCGGACTACACCAAGGCCTTGACCGGTGACGTCAAAGGCTTGACGATCGGTATCCCGAAAGAATTTTTTATTGATGGGCTTGATCCCGAAGTCAAAAAATCCATCGAAGACGCTATCGAAGTTTTGAAAAAGAAGGGGGCGACATTTAAAGAAGTGTCTCTCCCGCACAGCGAATACTCGGTCGCGACCTATTACATTTTAGCCACCGCTGAAGCCAGCTCGAACTTAGCGCGTTTCGACGGCGTGCGTTTCGGCCTGCGCAAACAGCCCAGCACGTTACGCAAATCTCCGATCGTGGACATGTTCGAAGAAACCCGTGATGCCGGTTTTGGTGCTGAAGCCAAACGCCGTATCATGCTCGGCACGTATTCATTGTCGTCGGGTTATTACGATGCCTATTATTTACGCGCACAAAAGGGGAGAACGCTCATTAAAAATGATTTTGATAAAGTCTTTACCGAATGCGACGCGATCTTAGGGCCGACCGCGCCGACGACCGCTTTTAAGATCGGCGAAAAGAGCGACGACCCGTTGTCAATGTACCTTTCCGATATTTATACGATCGCTGTCAACCTAGCTGGAATTCCAGCGATGTCTTTGCCGTGCGGATTTTCCAAGGCCGGTTTACCGATCGGCTTACAGATCTTTGCAAAGAATTTCGGCGAAGAAACCATGCTGCGCATCGCCCACGCTTATGAACAGGCGACGGAATGGCACAAAAAGAAAGTAAAACTTTAGGACGGGTGCAGGCAGGACCCGTAACACAATATGGATACAAAATTCGAAACGGTCATCGGGCTTGAAGTCCACTTGCAGTTCAAGACCAATACCAAGATTTTCTGCGGTTGTGCTAATGAATTCGGCAATAAACCGAACACGCAAACCTGTCCGGTCTGCCTCGGCCTGCCGGGGACATTGCCCGTCCTCAACAAGACCGCGCTCGATTATGCGATCAAAGTCGCCTTGGCCTTGAACGCCAAGGTGAGCCCGTACATCAAATTTGACCGGAAGAATTATTACTATCCCGACTTGCCGAAAGGTTATCAAATTTCGCAATTTGACAAACCGATCGCCCGTGACGGGTTTATCAACATCCCAACGGCCACAGGCGAGAAACGCATCGGCATTCACCGTGCGCATTTGGAAGAAGACGCGGGAAAGATCATTCACGACAGTGATATCAAGTCAAGTTTGGTTGACTACAACCGTACCGGCACACCGTTGATGGAGATCGTCACCGAACCCGATATCCGCTCTCCCCAGGAAGCATATGACTATTTAACAACGCTCAAACGGCTT
>JADLGJ010000114.1 GCA_020849375.1 Candidatus Omnitrophota bacterium | reverse complement strand
TTAGTCGGAGGGTCCGCAGTCACGCTCACATTGCCCGGTATTGCCGGTATCATTTTGACACTCGGGATGGCAGTTGATTCCAACGTTCTTATCAATGAACGTATTCGCGAAGAATTAGCGAACGGCCGCGCCTTAGCGACCGCGATCGCCAACGGTTATAGCCGCGCATTCAAGGCGATCTTAGACTCCAATATCAAGACCTTGATCGCTGCGGCCATGCTTTTCCAATTCGGGTCCGGGCCGATCAAGGGTTTTGCTTTGACGCTCGCACTCGGCCTTATCGCCAGTATGTTTACCGCACTTTATGTTACGCGCACGATCTTCTTGCTCCTTTTAAATCTCGGCTGGATCAAAAATCTTCCGATGATGAAGGTCATAGCGGAAACCAAGTTTGATTTTGTCCGTTATCGTTACGTCTTCATGTCAGCATCTGCGATCTTGATCGCGGTGACGATGATAAATTTTATTCAGAAAAAAGACAGTGCTTACGGGATCGATTTTGCCGGCGGGCAGATCCAGGAATACAAATTCAAAACACCGGTCTCATCTGAAAAACTCCGCGAAGTCCTTAAAGAGGCGGGGGTCACGGAAGTTGTCATTCAACGATTTGACCTGAATCCGGAAAATGTCATTATCCGCACGTCCGAAGACACTCACACTGCGGTCGAAGGCGCTTTAAAAGAAAAACTCGCTGATAACCCGGCTGACCTTTTGCGTATCGAAAAAGTCGGCCCCGTCGTCGGAAAACATTTACGTGAACGCGCTGTCTGGGCGATGCTCTTAGCCATGGGCGGGATCCTCGTTTATGTCGCGCTTCGTTTTAAACACTGGGACTTTGCTACGGCCGGTGTTATCGCCTTGGTGCATGACGTTTTAGTGGCGCTGGGTGTCACGGTCGCTTTAGGCCATCAGGTTGACCTTTTGACGGTCACCGCGCTGTTGACAATCGCCGGTTTCTCGATCAACGACACAATCGTCATTTACGACCGCATCCGCGAAAATATGGCTAAATCCCATAAATACAATTTACGCGATATCATCAATTTGAGCCTCAACCAGACCTTGAGCCGTACGATCCTGACCAGTTTTACAGTTCTCATGGTCACTGTTGCCCTGTATTTACGCGGTGGGGAGGTTTTAAACACGTTCTCGTTGTGCCTGATCATTGGTTTTATCGCAGGTACTTATTCCACCATTTATATCGCGGCTCCGCTCGTGCTCGCGTGGCAGAAGAAAACAAAATAAAACTCTATGGCTCGGGTGGCGCGGAGGGGAGTCCTCTGCCCGATGAGCCAGACTTTAGCTGGCGAGGCGGGTAGAGTCCCGCAGCGACAGGACCCGAGTCCTTTACTAAAGGTTAATAATGTTCCGCTCTCTCAAACTCTACGTCGAGCAAAGCATTGACGTTGAAGAGATCATCTCGGAATTGACCGCGTTCCATTATCGCCGCGCCGATGAAGTCATCCAAGAAGGGGACTTTACTCAGCGCGGCGAAATCATTGATATTTTCCCCACGAACTTCGACGGGCCCATCCGTATCGCTCTGGATAACGACCAGATCCGCTCGATGGCCAGTTTCAACATCAAGTCGGGGAAAGCGATCTGGCAGCATAAGATCGCCATCATCCTTCCTCATAAGGCGTCCCCCAGCAAATCACCATTCACTTCCGACACACCGCTCAATGCTTTCGTTGATATTCAAAAAGGCGACTACGTCGTCCACAACCATCACGGAATCGGAAAATTCTTAGGCCTTGAGCATCTCACGGTCAACAAAGAAAAACGCGACCTTCTTGTCATTGAATACGCTGGGGGAGACAAACTTTTTATTCCCCAGCACGATATGAATTTAGTCCAGAAGTACATCAGCTTTCAAAAAAAACCGCCGCGGCTATACAAACTCGGCAGTAAAGAATGGCAAAAAGTCCGATTGGGGATCGAAGAACGATTACGCCGTTTTGCTGCCGAGCTCTTGCGCATCCAGGCCCTGCGCGCCACTGTCATCGGCACCAAGTTCTCTCCGGACACGCCGTGGCAAAAAGAATTCGAAGCCAAATTTCCGTTTACCGATACGCCGGACCAGATCCGAGCGACACAAGAGATCAAGGCGGACATGGAAAACGAACAACCCATGGACCGGCTGTTGTGCGGGGACGTGGGTTTCGGCAAGACCGAGGTCGCCCTGCGCGCGATCTTTAAAGCGGTCATGGACAATAAGCAGGTCGCCATCCTTGTTCCGACGACGATCTTGGCCGAACAGCATTTTTATAATTTCACCCGGCGGATGAAAGATTTTCCCGTCCGCATCGCGATGCTCAGCCGTTTTCGCACCCGCCAACAGCAGATCCAGACGATCAAGGAGCTCAAAGAAGGAACCGTTGACGTGGTCATTGGGACACACCGGCTGTTGTCGAAAGATATTTCTTTTAAAGACCTCGGGCTCATTGTCGTGGACGAAGAACAACATTTTGGCGTACGCGCCAAAGAACGGCTCAAACATTTAAAACTGCTGGTTGATGTGCTTTCAATGAGCGCAACGCCGATCCCGCGCACACTTTACATGGCGATCTCGGGCGTTAAAGATATGTCCGTCATCTCCACACCGCCGCAAAACCGTATTCCTGTTGTGACACATATCGTTGAGTTTGATGAAGAACTGATCCAGGACGCGATCTCGCGCGAACTAAGGCGGGGAGGGCAAGTATTTTTTCTGCATAACCGCGTGCAAGATATCGAACAAATTGCTAAAATCATCAAACGCCTGGTGCCGGACGCCAAAACCGCGGTCGGGCACGGGCAAATGCCTTCAAGACTTTTGGAAGAAATTATGTTAAAATTCCTGACCGGTGAGATCAATGTGCTCATCTGCACTACGATTATTGAGTCAGGGATCGATATTCCCAATGCGAACACGTTAATTGTCAACCGGGCCGACCGTTTTGGGCTGAGCGAACTGCATCAGCTCCGCGGACGGGTCGGGAGATTCACGAACCAGGCATACGCCTATTTTATTACTCCGCCGGAAAAAACGCTGTCACGAGAGACCAAGCACCGCATGAGCGCGCTGGGAAAATACAGCGAACTCGGGTCCGGGTTCCAGGTCGCTTTCGAAGACCTGCAGATCAGGGGCGGAGGAAATTTATTAGGCGAAGAACAAAGCGGATATATCGCCGCGGTCGGGTTTGACCTCTACTGCCGGCTTTTAAAGGAATCTGTTGAACATCTCAAAAAGTCACAAAAGGAACCGATAACCCATGCTTAAAAAACGACATGCCCTTTTATTATTTTTGGCCTTAACTGTTGCCCAACCCGTTCACGCCGCGATCGAGGACACCATCGTCGCTGTCGTTAACGACGAGGTCATCACCCTTAACGACCTTAGAGATTACATTGACGCACGCACCGCACAAATGCGGCTGGAGGGAACCAAGCCCGGCGACGTCCAAAAATTCATGATGGATATGGCGAAAAACGGCCTCGACCGTTTGATCGAGGATAAAATCCTTCTTAACGCTGCCAACAAAAACGAGCTGGCCCTAGGCCAGGACGACCCCAAAGGGGAAGAGAACCGCAAAGAAGCCATTGAAGCACAGGTGGACAGCCGACTTAACGATATCCGCGGGCAATACCGCAGCGACGAGGAATTCCTCAAAGCGTTGATCGACCAGGGAGTATCAGTCACCGATGTTCGCAACAGGATCCGTAACCAGATCAAGACCAAACGTTTGGTTGACCAGCAGATCCGCGCCAAGATCTATGTCAATCCGCAAGAGATCACGGCGTACTACAAAAATCATTTTGAAGAATTCCAAAAGCCGGACCGTGTCAACCTGGATTCTATTTTCATCGCAAAAGGGAATACACCGGGATTAGCCCGCGAGAAAACGCAGGAAGTCCTCGCTAAACTTAAAGAAGGAAAAGATTTTGGCGAGATCATGAAAGAATACTCCCAAGCTCCGTCTATCGGGATCATTAAAAAAGGCCAAGCTTTACCGGAGATCGAGAATGTTGTTTTTAGTTTAGCAACAGGCCAAACGTCCGAGATCTGTGAAGTTGCTAACGGTTTTTATATTTTCCGGCTGACCGGAAGAGTCAAGGCCGAACTCGCGCCGCTCGAAGAGGTGAGGGAAGAAGTTAACAACCGTGTTTTTCAGCAAAAATTCCAGGAACGTTTCGAACAATGGCTTGGCAAATTGAAAAAAGATGCCTTCGTGGATATTAAGAAAAACCTCTAAGTGAAGAAGAACAAAGAAAAGATCATCGGCATCACCTTAGGCGACCCGTCGGGGATAGGCCCGGAAGTCGTTGCCAAAGCTCTGAAAGACCCCCGCATCCAACGGCTCGCGCACTTTAAGATCATCGGCGACGAGATCGTTTTCAGGAAATACCGCTTTCCCCGTACAACAACATTCAATCTGATCGGGATCAATAAGTTACACCCGTTCGATTTCCCCTTCAAAGATGACCGCAATGCGGGAGCGTCCGCGTCTTTGGCCTATCTCGAAACAGCGGTCGGCATGCTCAAAGACAAGAAAATTGACGGACTCGTGACC
>JADLGJ010000113.1 GCA_020849375.1 Candidatus Omnitrophota bacterium | reverse complement strand
GGCATTTCCGCTCAATGTCAAAACCTGCCGATAATCCTTGCTGGAGAATATGACCTGGGCTTGGGAATTCTTTTGGATTTCCCGCATTTTACCGGTATCTGAAGGTGCGATCAAAAAGAATTCAGCTGTATCTGTGATCTGAAATCCTCCCATATACCTTGAACGTGGGCCACCATGTAGTCCGATCGTTGCTAAAAGTATAACATGATTGTCCTTTGAAAGCATTCTGGCAATCCGGGAAATCTTCTCCAAGACTTTATTCACAAACTTCTCTCTTTTGTAATATAATCATATCCCAGATAGACATTCTTAACCCGATTGCATTTTGCGAATACCACAACTGTGCCGACCATGAAACGCCTAAAAATCCCTTTTGAGATCATCGTCGAGATCACCGGCCGATGCCGCCTGGTCTGCGAACATTGCACCAGTCAACGAACCCCTCACGTGCCTTTAGAAACCGTCCTTGGCATCCTCGATGAATGTGCCAGCTTTGGGGTCAAAGCTATCCGTATCACCGGCGGCGAACCTTTCTTGCACCCTGATATCGAAAAGATCCTGAATTACGCTAAAGACAAAAAATTCATGGTCCTTCTCAACACGGCGGCCGAGAATATGAGCCCCTCACTGCTTAAAAATGTCGTCAAAAATGTTGATATGCTGCTTGTTTCATTACAAGGGTACTCTCCCCGGACAAATGCCGCCTATACCGGCTCCAAGTCCCCCTATATAGACAAACTTAAGAACATTTTTTTCCTCAGGTCGCGCTTACCATCCGTTGTGCTGGCAACGGTCATCACCCACGACATGACCAAATCTTTCGCGAAATTCTTACCGCTTGTTAGAAAAATTAATCCTGAAGCCTGGACACTCCTGCGCCCCATCGACACAATGACCGATAATATAAAAAGAATGGATGTTGCCTTCTACCGCGCTCTTGCCGTCCAGATCATGAAAGCACGGCAGGAGAAGGTCAATGTGTTCATTGCCAACCCTATCCCCATGTGCATTACGGGTGACCTGCGTATCGGGAAACAGGCCTTCTATGGTGCAAATTTAGACGACGGCCATGTGCGTATCGTTTATAGTGCCGAAGGGTACTACAAACCAAGTTATTTTATTAATACCAACCTAGGCAATGCTCTCAAGGCGGCCTGGGCGCATCCCGCCCTGAAAGAGCTTGACCGTACCGATTACTTACCGGAACTATGCCACCAATGCCCTGTGCTGGACACCTGCCGTGGAGGATGCCGCGGGATGTCTCTACGCGCGCACGGGACACCATTCTCACCGGATCCGCTCTTTGACTTCGCTAGCGCACAGAAAGCCCTGTCAAAGCCTTATCTAAATAATCCTGTCCGGTAAACCAATCCTCAGGAATACCAACAGTTTTTGTCCCTCGAGGACTGACACTTTTGATCAAATCCGCAATACTCACGGCTGTCAAATCTTTGACCTTTAAAGTGTTTGCTCCGATCATTTCCTGCAACATCACAGCTCGAGCAGGTTGTTCCTGAAACGGCAATTCCTTGCCATAACCCTCAAAAGGAATAATGACAGCTCTCTTGTTATATTTCAATAACATGGCTGCAGTATGATAGGATGCGGTCGCGACACAGATATCGCTCTCACGGATCAATCCTTCATAATCAACGACGGATTTATGTAAGGCCGCGTTCTTAACTTTCTTTTTCGCAATAAGGGTTGAGAAGAAATACCATTCTTCCGGCGTTGTCGAGGGTCCAGCGATCACAGTAAAATAATATTCTTTCCCCAAAAATTCGCTAGCCCGGATCGCTTCAGCAATGATCTTTGGATAATAGGCACCGCCGCCCCGAACAACAGCGACTCGACAGGCCCCGGGAGCCATAGCTGGTTTAGGAATATTCACATCATCTTTATAATTGAGAACCTCTCCTTGTGGCAAAAGATAACCTGCGAATATAATCTTGTCTTTATGGCGCTCAAAGAAATCATTGTAATCTTTCCTGTCCTCTTCATTTGAGTAGGATGCGGCCATCATATCTTTTTCCCGTAAGGGCGCAAAAATAATGATCTTCTGGTACAATTCCAATATTTTCTCCCGCCATCCATTCCCTCTTCCAACAAGCAAGGGATACCCGGCGACAGCCCATATCTTTGATCCTTGCGCTGATGCTTTTAGCAAAGCAGGGATCAATTCATGACGGCTTTCTTCACGCCCGATAGGAAAGAACTCGGTTAAGAAAATATCTGGCTTTTCGCGAATGACGATGTCTAAACACGCCTGCGCCCTAACATTTGCATGAGCTCCGGCGTCTGGGATCGATTGTCTAAAATTACTGCGGCTCAAGAATGGCGACGGTAACGGATACAGCTGTCCATATTGTCCTAGGTTGGCCAACGGCTGATGAACACCGGCTTGAATAAAAAAGAAGTTCCCGTTAGGAAACTTCTTTTTAAAAATCTGGCTGACAGCAATAACGCGGGATGTATGGCCAAAACATTCATAGTGCGAAAAATAAACACCGGCCTTCAAGCGTGACTGATTCATCATGGGGACTTTAAAACTAAGGGGCCTTCACTCCCGCGACACAGGCCATTTTTATTTCTTCCCCCAGTATTGAATAACATGTCGTCTCTCCGATAGCAATATTATGCCATATCAGATAATCCTGCTCCTCCTCCGCCTGCTGACGCTGGTTGGAAAGGATACGGCATCCCGACATATTAACGAGCCATGCTTCCGGCCAATCTTTACCATAGGGGCCAACGAATTGTTTGATCATATCCTGACATTTCGCTCCATCACCTTTAACCGCTTGCATTAAAGCCAAAGCCGCCACAAAATCGGCTTCATGCGTCTCAGGGAACGCATTTTGATAGGATACCATATTTTCAGGGGTCGGTGATTCGACCGCCTGACATATCAACAAATCTGCCTGAGAGGAATTATTCGCAAGCTTATCTCCATAACATTTACTCGGTTCTTTAGAGCCAGAAGGGCTGCAGGACAAAGCAGCACATTTATTAGCGGCCATTGCAGAACATGCTCCCCCAGAAACACATTGACTTTCATCGACAGCAACGAACTGTTGAAGATTTAACCTTCCCCAAAGAACTTTCCCAGTAATCAAATCGTTTCTCTGACTATCTGGAGAAATTGATTGAGTTTGCGATAATGATTGATCTTGTTCGGCGAAAAGTGGGCTAGAAAAGACTACCATTGTCATCAACGATAAAATAAAAACCAAATAAGATCGCATCCTCATGCCACAGCTCCTTGTCTATTTGCCAAATTAATAATTTGAATGGCTTTCATGGTTCGTATGATAAACGCATGTGCCGGACGTGTCGAGGTTGGTCGAGTTCGTATGGACCGCTTGAGAATTCTCTGCCAACGAGCCGACGATGCCTAAGGCGGCGACGGTGGACAAACCAACTTTCAGGATGTTCTCCTTACTGACAAATCCGTCTTCGTCTTTCATGAGCTCTCCGAGGGATTTCTTCAATGAAGGCGAACTCTTCAGGGTCTTCTTATTTTTTTTCTCTTTCATACATTCCTCCTTTTACCCAACGTTGAAGAACTTCTGCATATTTAGCATCACCGAGTAGATAAGAAAAAACAACATCAAATTGATGTGACAACACTTGTTGCGGCTGAGAGATCTTAATCTTTGGGATAACATTTTTCTCGAACGCATAGATCACCACCGGATCAATGCCGAGCCAAGGGCTATAAACCGACCGGTAATTCCACATATCCGAATACCCTGCTTGCAATAACTGGACCATCACGTCCTTGTTCAAAATATTATCATAATTTTCTGTATTGATGTTACCCAAACGAAAAATATCGTCTCCCAACATGCGGGCCTCATCAGAAGGATAACAGCCGCCATCCATGTTATAAGCCAATGCCGCACGCCCTGCCCCGGTCGGGTTCATATTATTCACATGACCGGCATCTTTTTTCAAAATGGCTTTAGTCATGATGAACTTGGCAACACGCTCGGCCATATATGTCCCGGAAGCATTAATTTTCATGAGATATTTCATGGCGCGATCATAGAACGTGTTAAATTCCGCCCCCGTATATCCGATCTCATCCCATGAATCGACCGCATAACCTATTTTCGAAACGGGTCTTAAAGCAATATCGGTTTGCCCTAAACGGATATACTCGTCGATGATCCGTTCCGGATGGTCCAAGGAATACCGCGTGATCGTCGGCAGCATATAAACCTTTTGTCCAAATTCTTTGGTATAACGTTCCACTTTTTCCATGACCTGCGCATGCGAACCCTTGCCCGCAGAATTCTTTCTGTTCTTGTCATGAATGTCCGCCGGGCCGTCAACCGAAGTACAGACGCCGACATGATGATCTGCCAAGAATTTCATTTTCTCGTCGTCCATCAACAACATATTCGTCACAAGAGCGATCCGAAGGTCCTTGCGCGCCGACTCATTGATCTTAAGTGCGTTCTCTGTCAAGAATTTGAGGACCGGCCAATTCATCAGAGCTTCGCCACCCTGGAACTCTAATGTCACCGCCTTATTTTTAACATCGAAAATATACTGCAGAACGCGGGTCGCTGTTTCAAGGGACAT
>JADLGJ010000112.1 GCA_020849375.1 Candidatus Omnitrophota bacterium | reverse complement strand
ATCAAGATTGTCTGATGGGTTTGTTGTCAACGCGGCTTTAAATCCCGATAACGCCTGTTCATGCTGACCGTCCAAAAATGCGATCACCGCCAAGTTATAGTGGAACGAAAAGACTTGGGGATCAAGCCCGGCCGCTGTTCGATACTCCGCGGCCGCTTTCGCACTATCACCGAGATAAAAATAGCAATAACCCATCATAGCGTGGGCGTCGGCGCGGGAGGGTTCATCTTTAGAGACCAGTTGAAAATACCGGAGATATTTCTCAAGCTGGCTGCGCTCGATCGAATAATCACCGCTTTCCAATTTAAGCAGATCCGTAAACGCCAATTGATCCCGGAGCCGGTCAACGCTCATTTTCTTTTGTTCACGGTAATCACAGAACAAACTTAACAACAGTAAAGCCGCGGTCACAACGATCAGGCCAGACCTGATCACAGTAAAATTCAAAAACGTTTTGGATTTCATCGTTTTTTTCTTCTCATTTTAGAATTCGTGAACATGACCCATCCCAATAAACCTACCCCGACGAGCGTTAAAAACCAACCGGCCTCCCAAAGAACAGGTCGGAATTCCAACTCGACATGATGCTTCCCCTTCTCCAGAAAGAGGCCCATAAAAACTGAGCTGGCCGGAAAGAGCGTCTGCTCCCGCCCATCGACTTTCAGCCGCCAGCCGTTTTGGAACATTTCCGGGAGGAACACAAAAACCTCGTCGGAAGATTCGACATCAAAGGTCATGGTATCAGGAGTAGGCCTTTTAAAATGTGCACAGGTGGCTTGTTGCAAATTCGACGGCAACACCAAGGCAGGCGGAGCAAAACGCGCCGCGTCTTCCTCTGTCATATAAATAATCCCTTCGAACGGCCGGTCAAAAGAATCGACGAGTTCTCGATATGAGACGACCTTAACCTCTTTCGCAAAACGTACGGGGGCGACGGGCTCATCGCGAATCCAGACATCGTACTGGGCTCCTTCGATCTTTTTCGAAAAGCCAGGCCACGGCAGGGTCACTCCCTTATTGATCGTCGTGAATTCAACAGGGAAATAGGTCACAAGTGATGCCGGCGTCGAACGCCAAGTGAATTTATAAGCCGGAGAATTCTGAAGCCAATAGATCCTATTGTGATAAGCATTTATAAAGTTGCTCATCCGTTTCGGCGGGCTGTTAAGAAATCCTTGCAAACCGTCAACACCATACAACAAATCATAATTATGGGTCATGGAGACCCTGCAGTCTTTTGTTCCGTCGGTATGTACGAACGGTAAATAATAACGGCCCTTCATCGCCCGATAGAATTCATGCTCCGGAGTGTCCAATGCGTATTCTTCTTTCGCCGTTTGCTGCCCTTTCTCTCCCCACACATAACTCGTCTGCAATAATTGAACTCCGATAAAAGCCAAGGACAAGAATAGGATCACCGCCGGCCAATGTTTCGCTTTCGGCAACGGGAAGGCCAGGATCAGCAAGCAGAGCATCATCAAATAACGCTGACTGAAGTGGACAAAGGTGTATTTTATTTGTAAGTGAGGGAATAACTGGCTTAACCAAAGAGGAGAAAATAAATAGCACTGGGCGAGGATCAAGAAAACTAATAACACGGACTGCTTCCATAAGCGTTGAGCCGGCTTTTGTTGATCGGTAAAAGTTTTAAGGTCCAACAGCACGACCATGACAACAACCATGGCCATATCGATCATAAAACCGCAATAGCCAAAGGTGAACATCCGCAAAGGATTGAACAGCTTTCCAAAGAACGGCGAAGCAAAACTCAAGAGTTCCGCCACCGGCGGCAAAAGGAAGAATAAAACGGTCGCAAGAACAACATTAAGCCATGGCTTGTGATCACCGCACCATTGCCGGAAAGCTTTCCAATCAACGATCAGTTTTCCAAAAGCAAAGATCATCAGGGCCCAGAAGGCGCGGACACCATGGTTACCTTCGGCCCAAATGGAAATCTGAAAAATATTCGAGATCGAATTGTTCCCTTTATAATCATTGCGGAAGAACGGGAAATTATTGATCGGATATTCTCCCAAGGTACGGCTGGACTCGGTCAGCGTATAAACCGCCATGGGCAGGATCTGTGCTCCGGCGATAGCAAAAGCAAAGAAAATAAAGATCGCACAACTCACAAAGGCCAGCCATACTTTACGGGCCAATGGTCTTTCTTTAACAAAGAATAAAGCATCCAAGACAAGCAAGATCAAGCTCCAGATGATCATTTGGGCATATTGCCCGGCCCCGCCCCCGAGAAAGATCAATGACATGAAAACGCCCAGGGCCACACTGCGAATATAGATATGTTTTTCGAACAGGCGGGAATAAACGTAAATCATTAACGGAAAGAACGCACAAAGCCATAAAAAGAACGGCATGTGAATGATCCCGACATAGCGCGTAAAAATAAAACCGTTATAAGCAAGCGCTCCGAACGCAGCCAGCGGATAACTCAGTTTAAAACCGCGGCGCAGTAGAAATGCCATTGACATCAAACCGATAAAGAACGGTTCGATCATTTTGAAAAGATAGAACTGGTCGAAACTTAAGAACTTGGCAACGGCATTCCAGGGGACCCAGATCGGGTAAAACCCGGACGTATAAAGGCAGGCCCCTCCCCCGATCGAACGCGTCCAGAATGAAAAATCGCCCGCCTTCCATTGGCGGGCGATGTCTACGTAAATTCCCCAGCTGTGATCACTTAATTCATTTAACGGCGTACCAAATGGCGGCGGGTCGCTTTTAATCCATAAAAGCGTGCAGACTCCCAAAGGCAAAAGTAAAAAAAAGAGCGCGTCCCGATACTTTTTAAAGAAATTCTTCAAATTTTTAATCCTTATTTAATCCCGCGTATTCTAACATAAAAAAATTATTGCCCGACCTAATTAAAGAAAATTTATCACCAAAAACTTAAGTCATTGCTATGCATAAGGATAGCTAGAAAGGAAGCCCTTTCTTAGTACATTTCGGCCACACAGGGTCAGAAAAAACAATGTGCCATAATTAAAGTGTAGTCGGCTGTACAGGGCAATGGTTTAAGGAGGCCCGACGCCATGAAACTTCACTTTGGGAATAAATATCTACTGCTCCTCATTTCCCTGCTCTCGGCTAACCCCAGAGCCTCAGCAGATACTCTAGAGTTTGCCAACGGCCAATCAATGCAGACCGAGCAGATCAATCCTCAAGAAACTGCGAATAATTTTCAATACGGTATTGTCAAAGTCAATTACACCTCAACCGCCGTAACGAACTTACAACTTGGTGATAAAGAAGAATACAAGATCCTGTCGGATTCTATTTTCGTGACCGAAGCACACGCCGCGACAACACCAATGGACCAAAATATTCTTACGGCCGGCCAGCGCGCCCACGACGCCCTGCGCTCAGCAATACGCTTCAAAGACGTTGAACCTTTCATTTCCAAAGACGCTTACCAAGCTCTCTTGACGCAAAAACGCAACAGCAACGGCAAAGAGCTTATGATCTTACAATTACTGAAGAATTCTATTCCCAATAGTGTTGAGATCATTCAGACCCAGATCAAAGGAGATCTAGCATGGGCGGTCGCGAGAGGAAAAATGAACGGCCAGAGTTTTTGGGGGATATTGGCTCTATCTCATGAAGAAGGGAATTGGAAGCTTATCGAAGAGACGTGGTACGGAAATCAAACTAAACCGGTTTCTATCAAAACCTCGAGAACCGCTGATGAATTTTTGAAAGAAGTGAATAATCAGCCCGGCGGCGATTTTATACGCTGGGTTGATAAAGCCGGCCAGCCGAAAAGCTCATTACCGCTGGAGTACGGCACGATCTCAACACCAAAAAGATCTTTCTGTTTCTTTTTCTTCCTTGACCCGGACAAAAGCAAGAAAAAGACCGCCGACGAGAACGGACGCATGGTGGAAGTCGAGCCCTCTCCCGACGTGCACGTGGTATGGCCGACAGGATTTCGCCACGACCCTAAAGTTTATGAAGGTAATAATGCGGAGGGCTTTGATGTGTCGGTCGCCGCAGACAAAGACGGCTATTACCCGAATAAAATGAACTTAAGAATGCCGAAAGGTAAACCGCGCGAAATTTATGTCGGCTTTTTGATGAACTTCTAAATTTCTTTCCAGAGGTAAGTAAAAAGGACAGTTTCGAGTTGAAACTGTCCTTTTTACTTGTGGCCATTAGGCATCATGAACATCTCCTTAAAAACGGTTCTTGTTCTTTAATTTCGCCCGATAGCCACGCTCACGAAAGACTTCAGCGATCAAAGCGCTGATCTCGCTTTGTTTCGCGCCCAAATCTTTCGCTTCACGGATAAGCTCAGCGCAATCTTCATAACGCTGTGCCAAAAGCGCTTCTTTCAAATAGATCAAAGAAGTCAATTTCAGCACTTCGTCCGACTGCAGCCACTCTTTCACGTCGTTGCCGGTGATGAGTTCGTTTTTCATTGGATTTTCCTCCTTCCTGATTGATTTCTATTTCTTTACTCCCAGAAGGCGCCAGGGCCTTCTGGGAGTTTGTTGGCATTTTCCTCTGAAAATGCCAACAAAAAAGCCACCGCTCAATTAAGAGTGGTGGCTTGAAAAGACTACGTAAATTTTTGTTTAAATTAGCTGATCAAGACACCGCCTCTTGGACACTTTCTCCATACCGGATAGGCATGAAAAAGCGCAATAACTGCCTTGGGGGCAGTGTGGCAAGAAAGACGCATGTTTTGATTAACTAATTTGTTCATGATCCTAAGAATATACCATAGATTAACAGAATGTCAACCCCGTCGCTGAGCGAGGTCCTTTAAACCGTCCTGATCCTGATTGGCTTCGATCAGCAGCGTCCGATGGGGGAACGGCATCGAAATACCTAATTCATCAAAACGGTTCTTAATACGGCGGCGCAATTCGGCAGCCACTTCACCCTGTTTCGACGGTAGGGTCTTCACCCGGAACTTAATATTGATCTGGGATTCCCCAAAATCGTCGATCCCGCCCATTTCCAGGTCCTCAAGGATCAATCGTGAAAAATGGCTATCCGCTCGCATCTCTTTGCCGATCTGCTTGATCACTTCCATAACACGGTCCACATTTTCTTTATAAGCCACACCGATCGTTAAAACAGCACGGGAATAATCCTTGGTCAAATTAACGACCGTTTTCACTTCGCCGTTAGGGATGACAATGAACCGCCCTTCCGCATCCCGCAAAACCGTAATTCTTAAATTGATGCTCTCAACGGTACCCGTATATTCGCCGATCTTGACCACGTCGTTGACGCCGTAATGCCCTTCGAGCAAAATAAAGATCCCGTTGATCAAATCGCGAATTAAATACTGCCCACCGAAACCGAAAGCCAAACCCGCGATCCCTGCCCCGGCGAGCAAAGGAGCGACATTGAAACCCCAATTTTCCAAAACCATATAAAGGACAGCACAAATGATCGCGATCGAGCCGACCCAATGGAACAACCTGACGATGGTTTTCAAACGCAGGGTTTGATCACTTTCACGGATGACTTCTTTTTCCGAGATCGCTTCTTCAAACTTCCTTAAACCGATCTTTAATAAAACGAATAAAGCGAATCCAATAAAAATCAAGACACAGGTGTTCAAAAGTTGATGGCTCATAATAATGACCTTGTTGGGTTATTTAAAAATTTTATCGAGGATACCGCCGATGACCTTCGAACCGGGATCTTCCTGCGGAGCCGATTCTGAACCGTCGGGAGATGGTTCACTTTGCGGCGCGGCATCGCCTAAAACCTTGCCTAAAGCACGGCCAATTTCCTTTTTAACCTGTTGGCGGGCCGCGTTCTTGCCCATTTCCTTGACCATTTCCCTGACAGAGAACTGCGGCACTTCCGCGCCTTTTCCGCTCACATTGACCGGGACCGTGATCAAACCACTCGCATCGTATAAATATTGTAATTCTTCCGAGCTGTCACCCATGATCTTCGAAAGTTCAGCGGTGATCTGGAACGAACCGTCCAAACTGTAACTTTGATCAAAAGCCGCTTGGCAATTCCCGCTAAAAACGAATTCATCCGCTTCGATGGCGATCGGCTCTAAAACTATTTTCCCGCCGGAGATCACGATAGTGCTGGAAATCTTATTAAAGTTCGTATCCTTATCCTCTAATTTTGCCAAATATTGTTCGGGAAGCTTAGCCTCGATCCGCGATATATTAGAAACGATCGAGATCTTATCGAGAACCGTCTTAAGGACATTGAGATCTTTTAATTTCGCTTCCTTCACTTCCACATTGCCTTCGCCCGTGATCGAATTGAGGTCCGCGCCTTGGCCTTGGGCCTTGACCGTGGCAAAAACCAAACCCGCAACTTTGACCTGGGCCTGGCTTTGTTCAAGAATTTCTGTCAGATCAAGGTCCGTGATCTCCGCCGAGAAATCAAACGCCTGCTTAGCCATATAATCCGCGACATTAACTTTTGCCGTGATCTGGCCTTTGCCCACATTAAAACGCAGATCGTCGGCGGTCAGCTGGCTTTCCGTAACGTTGAACTTCGTTTCTGTTCCGCTGATCGGAACGATCAATTCCTTCAGCTTCGCTTGCCAATCCTTAAGCGTCACTTCACTCGTTAAAGACTTAAGCCCTGCGGCACCGGCGGAAGCGCTGGGGATCGAAATGTTCAATTCCCCTTTCAGCGATTCCGGCAAAGAAACATCTTTTAAAGCGGCAACACTGGTTTTCAATTGCTCAAAAGAAATTTGCTCCAGGGCGACTTTCACATGGCTATTATCAAGCGAAACGCTTTGTGCTGTCATGTCTAAAGCAGCATTCCCGTCGAGCGTAATGTTGGGTTCATTGCTCAAATACGCAAGCTTAATATCAAAAGCAAACGGTTTGTCGAGCGAGAAATTCTTAATATTGGCGTCTATCTGCGACGCGGCAACCGAAACGCCCGGCGAAATTTCCTTCAGGCTCACTTCTCCTTCGTGAAAACCAATATCAACAAGAACCGTGCCCAAACCTTGCGGGCCCGCTCCTACGGAAAGTTCTTTCACGGTAACTTCCAGCGCGCCTTTAAGGACATCAGGCAATTTCACATCTTTTAATGGCGCGACCTTGGCCTTGATCTGATCGTAAGGAAGTTTTCCAAGGTCGGTCTTAATATTAAAATCTTTAAGAGCGACTTTTTGCGTTACAAGGTCAAAACTCGCCTCCCCATCAAGATAAACGTTCGGCTCATCTGTTTCATACGCCAAGGACCCGGCAATACGAAATGGTTTCGTCAAAGAAAAATTCCGAACTTCGATAACGATCTGATTCGCGGCCACCGAAATGCCCGGGGCGACCTCGTCGATCGCGATCTTCCCGGACTGCCACTTCACGCTCATGTCTATCGTATCCAAGCCCTTCGCAGAAGCGGCCAGGTCATGAACGTTCAACTGCAGGCGGCCGCCCAAAATCCTCGGGAACGGCGTGCCGGAGGGGATCAACGGAGAATTCTTGAATTTATCTAAAGGAAAATTGTTCAAGTCAATACCGATGATCCCGTTCTTGACCGCGACCGCTTGCGTTGCAGGATCAAAAGAAATAATACCGTCGAAGGTCAAGTTCTGGACTTCACTGGCATAAGCGGTCTTAAGAATAACCGAAAACTGTTTGCCGAGAGAAAAATTGCTGATCGCAAGATCGGTTTTGCTGACCGACGCCGGGATCCCCGCCATTGTTGCCGGAATGAACGCGCTCAGGTCAACGCTGCCGCCGTCTAATTTGGCATCCAGCAACACACTTTGCAAACCAGCCGGTGACAAGGACAGCTCTTTGATCGTGGCCTGGAGCTTGCCGGATAGATTTTCCGGAAGCTGGACATCTTTTAAAGCACTGATCTGCGCCTTGATCTTCTTGATCGGCCATAAAGCAAGATCGGTCGCAAATTGCCCGTCGCTGAGTTGAACTTTTGAAGTTTTCGGATCAAAAACAACCTTCGCGCCAAAATCCACATTAACGGTATCCTGATAAACCGCGGCTTTTAAACTGACCGTCGCCGGGACTGAGCCATCAAGCGAAAGATTTTCTGCGTTCAGCTCAATTTGTTTAGCTTCTAAAGAAATCCCGGAAACGATGTCCGGCGCGATCACTTTCCCGCCGCTTAAAGAAACATCCGCCAAGATCTTTCCTAAGCCCTTATCCGAAATTTCCGCCTGCTTGATCTTAAGCTTGAGTTGTCCATCGATGAGCTGGGGTAAAGGCACCCCCGCTAGCATCGGGAAAGCGCGCAACGTTTCTAAAGGTAATTGGCCGAGATCCAGGGCGATACCCATCTCGCTGAGCTTTACTTCTTTATTATCCAACCGTAACTGTGCCTTCCCCTCTAAGCGGAAATTCCTTTGCGGGGACAATAACGCGGCTTCAAGCATGACATCAAAAGGATTGTTCAAAGAGAAACGCTGAACGTCCAACGTCAACTGACTGACCGACAGCCGCAACTCCGGCGTAACACTTTTATCAACGAGCGTCAATTGCGCGTTCTCGATCTTGAAAGAATTGATGAAAATGGCCGGCAAAGCCGCAGCCGACGAGGATGTTTTGGCCGCAGGGTTTGTCGTTTGGCCGATCGTGGAAATGTTCAAAACGCCTTTATCATTACGGATCACATCTATTTGCGGAGAATTGATCACGATGCTGGGAACCGAAACCTGGCGTGACAAAATATAGGAGAGAATATCTACACCAGCGTCAACCTGCTTAACCGTGACAAAATTGCCGGTGCCGAACTCAGGTGATTCGGCGATCGTAAGATCACCTAAATGCAGGCGCACGCCTTTATCTAGGGAAGCTTCCATCTCAATGTCCTTAAAGTCAACCGTACGGCCCAGGGCCTGTGTCGCGGCCTGGATGATCTGCGGCTTGTACTTTTTAATATCAAAACTCTTGAGGAAAAAGAGGCCGCCGACGATGGCGAGGATCAGAAGGATAAAGACCGCCAAAAAAGAAAAACCAATGATCTTCCAAAACGTTTTCATGAGTAGCTATTTTATGCTTTTTTTCGATTTTTGGTAAAATTTCTACAAACTATCATTTCCCCTCTAATAAAGCAGGGTAATCCGTGTAACCGGCCGCGCCGCCGCCGTAAAACGTCGCGCGGTTATACTTATTGAGAGGAGCATTTTTCTGAAAACGTTCCGGAAGGTCGGGGTTCGCAATAAATATGCGTCCAAAAGCGACAGCATCGGCGAGATCGTTCTCGACAGCGTTTTGAGCTGTTTCCAGCTCATAACCTCCCGCCGAGATAAAAACACCGTAAAAAGACTGCCGGAAGATCTGCGAAGTACTGGGCACGCTTTCGTCTGACGCATCCGCCCCACCGCCGCCAGCATTGGTCGCGCGCGGTTCAATGACGTGGACATAAGCGATCCCGCGTTCACTCAACTTTTCAAAAACATAATTAAAAAGTGCCGGGGTGTCAGAGTCGCTCATCGTGTTAAACGTTCCGTACGGCGACAAACGGACACCGACGCGGCCTTTGCCCCACACGTCCACGGCCGCATCCACAACTTCTAAAAGTAAACGGCTGCGGTTCTCGACCGAACCGCCATAAATGTCAGTCCGTTTATTCGAGCCGTCCTGTAAAAATTGGTCCAGTAAATATCCATTAGCCCCATGAACTTCAACTCCGTCAAAACCCGCATCTTTGGCATTTTGCGCGGCGGCCTTGTACTCAGCGACAATATCCGGTATTTCTTTTAAATCCAAAGCGCGCGGAGTTTCGTAAGGCACTTGCTTAAATTCGGCGTTCATGACCGTTCCCGACGGTGCGATCGCGCTCGGAGCGACCGGCAACCCTTCTTTCGGGTGCAATGATGAATGCGAGATCCGCCCGACATGCCACAACTGCAAAAAGATCTTGCCGCCTTTTTGATGGACGGCGTCGGTGACCAGCTTCCAACCGGCGACTTGTTCGGCGGAGTGGATCCCCGGCGTTGCAGGATAACCTTGGGCCAAAGGCGAAATTTGTGTCGCTTCCGAAATGATCAAACCAGCGGTGGCGCGCTGAGCGTAATATTCAGCATTGAGTTCCTGCGGAATATTTCCCGGCTGTTTACTGCGCATGCGCGTCAACGGCGCCATGATGATCCGGTTCTTTAATAACAAATCCCCAAGTTCTAAAGAATCAAAAAGAGTGGCCATGACTTTCTCCTACAGCTAGATCAACAAAGGTTTATTTT
>JADLGJ010000111.1 GCA_020849375.1 Candidatus Omnitrophota bacterium | reverse complement strand
TCTACCGCGGAAATGATCCCGCCTTCTACGCCGAATTTGTTTTTGAACAACGGTAAATGCGGCTTTGTCCCCTGTCCCCACAGCCAGATGTGGCTGGCCGGGTTTTCCTTGAGGTCAACACGGACATTATTGATCGGATGCTCGGCGAGAATGCGGTTCGCCTTTTCCATGAATTTTAAAATTGCTGTTGCCGCCGAACCGGACGGCATATATTTCTTAACGTCCTGGTTGATGATGTCGTGTGGTGGAACGCACTTGACCTTCATCAGTTCAGCGACATTGCGGGCCTTGATGACCAATAAGTGCCGGTAGCTTTGCCCGGGATAAAATTTGATATCCGGTTCGCCGATCTTGTCATTGAGCGCGGCGATCAGTTCGCCGGCTTCCGGTGTCAGGATATGCCCGGCGCTGTAATCGGCCATTTTTCCACCTACGATGGTGACGAGATTACAGCGGAACGCGATCTCGTCCTCGGCTAACTCGATCCCTAAATTTGCGGCTTCCAGCGGCGCGCGGCCGGTAAAATGCTCTTCGGGCTTGTAGCCCATCAAGGACAAATTCCCGATCTCGGAACCGGGATGAAATTGATCCGGGATCGTTTTGATCAGGCCCGTGATCCCGTTCTTCGCGAGATGATCCATGTGCGTGCGGTGGGACGATTCGAGCGGGGTCTTCTTCCCTAACTCTTCGATCGGCTGGTCCCACATCCCATCCGGAACAATGACGATATACTTCATGCGTTTTCTTTCAAAGCTGAAATAAGATTTTTAGTTAATTCCGCCCGTGAGCGAGAGTGATTCCAAATCTTGGCATTCCGGTCTAACAAGTATGCTTTGTAGCCGCCTTTCAAAGTGTTAGCCACCACAAGATCGCATTGGGAATTCGCGATCAACGCTTTGGCTTCGGCGATGACATCAGCTGCTTTCTTAAAATCTTCTAATTTAAAACCGACCAGGAGCGATCGAGGTGCTAGTTTTTTGATCTTATTGATCAATTTCTCCGTCGGGAAAAGATCTATCGTTAAACGTTTTTTATTCGAGCCGACCTTGACCTGGAACGGATCCTTTAATTGGTAATCGGAAACCGCTGCGTTATGAATAACAATAGCGTATTTCTTCTTTAACTCAATTGTTAAAAGAGCTTTTAGCTCATCATAAAAACAAAATTTCTTGATGGTGACATTGCTCGCTGTCAGCGGTTTGGTGACCGGCCCTTCGAGCAGGGTCACTTTCGCGCCTTCCTTTGCTAAGGCTAAGGCCAGCTTATGTCCGAGCTCCCCTGTCGCACGATTACTGATCACGCGCATCGGATCAATACTGACCCAGGTCGGCCCGCTGGTAATAAGAACTTTCTTGTTTTTCAGAGATTTGGAAAGCTGTTTGCCAACCATTACAATCCGACTTCTTTTAAAATTTCTTTAATGTCCGCGTTAAGGGTGACGGGTTGGCCGACGTTCTTGATCGCGATGTTCGGATCCTTCAGGCCGTGTCCGGTCAAAGTACAAACAATGCGGCTGCCCTTAACATGATCAAAAAATCCTTTTTTGTGCAGCTGCAAAATTCCTGCGACCGACGCGGCGCTGGCAGGTTCGGTAAAAACTCCGCCGGACGCCAAACGTTTGTAAGCCGATAAAATTTCGTCATCTGTTACGGCGTCGATCAAGCCCGCTGATTCATCGCGTGCCGCTAAAGCTGGTTTCCAGCTGGCCGGATTCCCGATACGGATCGCGGTCGCGATCGTTTCCGGTTTGTCAACTACGTGACCCAAAACGATCGGGGCTGAGCCAGCGGCCTGGAATCCCAGCATCTTCGGTAAAGTTTTTGATTTTCCGGCGGAATGGTATTCTTTGTAACCTTTCCAATAAGCCGTGATATTCCCGGCATTCCCGACGGGAATGGCATGGAATTCCGGTGCGTCACCAAAGCTGTCGCAGATCTCGAAGGCCGCTGTTTTTTGTCCTTCGATACGGAAAGGATTGATCGAATTGACCAATTCGATCGGGTATTTCTCGGTGATCGTTTTGACTAAATTCAAAGCATCGTCGAAGTTACCGCGGATCGCAATGACTTTGGCGTTGTGGATCATGGCTTGCGCTAACTTTCCTAAAGCGATATTGCCGTCGGGGATCAGGACCGCGCATTTCATGCCACATTTAGCGGCATAAGCGGCGGCGGAAGCGGACGTGTTACCCGTTGAGGCGCACATGACCGTGGTCGCCCCCTTTTCTTTCGCCTTTGAAATAGCCATCGTCATCCCGCGGTCTTTAAAAGAACCTGTCGGGTTAAGCCCTTCGAATTTTAAATAAACTTTAAGCCCAAGCTCGTGTGATAAGTCCTCTGAAAAAATGAGCGGCGTATTCCCTTCGTTCAATGTGACGACGGGTGTCTTCGCGTTGACCGGCAAGTACTCGCGGTATTTTTCGATAAGGCCTTTGTACAACATTATTTTAATTCTTCCATTCTGATCGCGACCGGCTTCGATTTGACGATCCCGCTTTTGTGGATCTTGTCCAAAGCGATGCGCACCATTTTTTCCTGCGCGATGTCCGTCAACATAATGACCGGAAGCGCGGACGCCCAGTTGTCATGCGCTTTCTGTGTGACAGAATTGATGCTGATTTTGTGTTTACTCAAAATACCCGTGATTTTAGAAAGGATACCAATTTTGTCCGGCGCCATGAAACGGATATAAAACCGTGTCGAAATGTCGTCGATCTTGCGGATCTTTGTTTCTGGGGCTTCGCGGTAAATATTTGCCAGGTATTGGTCCGCGGGACAGCCCACGCGTGACGCTAATTGGAAAAGGTCGCTGATGACACCGGACGCGGCCGTCATTTGCCCGGCCCCATCGCCGCACAAAAGGACATCGCCCATCGGATTGGCATTGACAAAGATGGCATTTTCGATGCCGTTGACGTCGGCCAAGGCATGCTTCTTCGAAATCAGCGTCGGATGAACGTGCGCTTCGATCTCGTGATTGACTTTTTTCGCGATCCCCAACAGCTTGATCGTAAGCCCTAAGCTCTCCGCGTGTTCGATATCATGATGCGAAATTTGTGTGATCCCTTCTGTATAAACCTGTTGCGCGGAGATGAACTTCCCCATGGTCAGAGAAACAAGGATCGCCAGTTTGCTGGCAGAATCCATCCCGTTGATGTCGAGTGTGGGATTGCTTTCGGCAAAGCCCTTAGCTTGCGCCGCCGCCAAAGCTTGGCCGAAGTTCAAATCCTTCTGCGTCATTTCTGTCAGGATATAGTTGCACGTCCCGTTAATGATCCCATAAAGGCTTTTAAATTTGTTCCCCGCCAAACCTTCGGTGAGCATTTTGATCAAAGGTACACCGGCCATGACCGCGCTTTCATAATAAATGTTGCGGTTACAGCTCTGGGCTTCCTGGAACAGTTCTTTCCCGTGCATCGCCAAAAGGCTTTTATTGGCGGTGACAATGTGTTTGCCTTTGTTGAGCGCTTCTAAAACGATCTGCCGCGCCGGGCTCAATCCGCCGATCAATTCAATGATCACGTCTATCTCCGGGTCGTTGACGACTTTTTTATAATCGGTCGTCAGGCGTTTGGTTCCTTCGAGGCCGTTAGGCAATTTTTTCTTGATACTGCGGTCGCAGATGGCGCGCAATTCAAATTCAATATTGAATTTGTCTTTAAAAAAACTTTTACGTTTTTGCAGGAAGTTGACAACGCCGCGGCCGACATTACCATAGCCGATAAGTCCGAGTGTGATCTTTGTCATAGTTATTTGCTCTTTTCGTGTTCAAAATGTTCGACCATTTTTTTGAGAATGACGAGCGTCTTCTCAGGAATGTCATCGAATTGAAGACGGGTTTCGTAAATGATGCCCTTGATCTTTTCTTTTGACTCCAGCACGGTTCCCTTGAGATGGATAAACTCAGAAAGAAAAGGCGTCCGCAGCTCGATCCCCAGGCGTGTCCCCTGTGGGTAAACTTTGGACGTGATCAAACACATCCCGCCGATACTGATGTTCTTGAGCTGGGATGCATCATGCCGGACAAGCGGGTCATTGAGGTCAAAGTACGACAGGATGAAATGCTTATTGATCCGCGGATACTTGCGTTTTTCTGAATACGATCTGTCATCTGACATAGTCACCGTCCGGATGTTGTTAAAAAACAATAATAAAAATGTCGGGGCGGAGGGATTTGAACCCACGACCTCTTGAACCCCATTCAAGTGCGCTAGCCAACTGCGCTACGCCCCGAGTTAAAAAATCTTCGATTTTTTAACGAGTCCCAACGCTTGGATTTACGAGCGTAGCGAGTAAATCTGTTGGGACGTAAAGCTTTGAGAAAACTGCAAATTTGAAGCTGGATTATACTATAGGATAGCGACGTTGGAAAGTAAAAAAGCCGGCTTATTCCGTTTTGGTTTTGCGGGTCATCAGGTCAGTGACGGCATCTTTGGGGGGCTTGTTCTTGAAGAGGATATTGTAAACTTCGGTGGTGATGGGCATAGGGATCTTGTGTTTTATGCTGAGGCGGTAGGCGGCTTTGGCCGTATCAACCCCTTCTGCGACCATGGACATCGAGTTGAGGATGCTTGCGACCGGGGTCCCCTTCCCTAGTTGTTCTCCGACGGTTCGGTTGCGGCTTTGCGGGCTAAAGCATGTTGTGATCAAATCGCCTAAACCAGTCAGTCCTGAAAATGTTTGCGGTTTGGCACCGAGCTTTTTACCTAATTGGGCGATCTCCGCAAGCCCGCGGGTCACGATCGCGGCCTTCGTATTCGTCCCATAACCCAGCCCGTCACAGATCCCGCAGGAAATGGCAATGACGTTCTTTAAACTGCCGCCGATCTCCACGCCCGCAACATCAGAATTGGTATAGATCCGGAAGGTGTCGGAGTTAAAGATCTCTTGAATGGTTTTTGCGATCTTGCTGCTCTTACTGGCCACGACCGCAGTGGTCGGGATGCCTTTGGCGACTTCCCCGGCAATGGTCGGGCCGGAAAGGACCGCGAACGGTACCGGGCCTAAAACATCTTTGATGATCTCGGACACGGTCATTAAGGTCGTGGTTTCGATCCCTTTAACGACGCTGACAACGATCTTATTTTTAAATTTGAATTTCTTGATCTTTTTGAGGACCGGGCGTAAAAATTGCGACGGAACGGCTAGAACAATGATCTCGCTTTCCAACACCGCTTCCGTGATGTCGCTGATGATATCAACGGACTGCGGGATCTCTACGCCGGGCAGGAATTTGCGGTTGACACGTGTTTCCCGGACTTGCTGGACATATTCGGGAAAAGCGCCCCATAGTTTGACGGGATATTCTTTGCG
The DNA here is from genome assembly GCA_020849375.1 of Candidatus Omnitrophota bacterium. GTDB lineage: Bacteria > Omnitrophota > Gorgyraeia > Zapsychrales > JANLHA01 > JADLGJ01. The sequence continues at coordinate 3,474 of JADLGJ010000111.1, read as the reverse complement.
GGCGAGGTAAACCGCTAAGGTCGTCCCCCATCCTCCGTCACCAATGATCGTAATATTCGGTATCTTTTTATTCATGTGGGGCATTATAGCGGATTTACTGGCACGCGGTAAAGGGAAAAGGTTTCGTTTTCATAAACCGGTTGGAGAAAGTCGCTGTTGCCCGGGCTCAAATACTTCATAAAGACGATATAGTTCACTTTGTATTTTGAAATGGCGTTGACTAACGCCGGCTTGATGTCCCCGTCAACCATGACTTTGAAATGCTCGACGTCGCTGAGCCGCTTTTGCCATTCGAGCACCGCGCCATAATCGAATCCGATGACCCCGCAATCGCGGTAGCAGACCAGAACGCGGCGTTCTGAAAAAATCCGGAAGCCGCCCATTTCCATATCATTAGGCGTCAAAATGAGCGCATTTTTCGGTGTATGTTGGCGGACAAAATTCTGCATGTCGATCCAGTTGCGTTGCAGCTGCCAAAACCCTCCCGCTTTAGCTTCAACATTCAAACGGATCTTGTGATAATAAATATTATGAACAGTGATGACGAGAAACGGGATCAGGACGACGAGTGTTTTGAGCAAAGGATTTTTTAGAAAACGGTACGCCAAATAACAAAGGCCTACTCCCCCGACAATGGCGTAAAGGCTTATTTTTGCGGAATGGCTGAGGTTGAAATGGTTGTATCGCAGAAGTGAAAATAAAATAACGGCCAGGGCCGCGACCTCAAATCGGCGAGTTTTTGTTGTTCCGACAACTAATGCGGTGGTGTAGCCGATCAAAATGAATTGCATGAACTGAATGTTTCTGACCAGGTTCAGATCGAGAACGAAACGGGTTGGGATAATATACGAAAAAACCAGCGAGATGAAAATGAAGATGCATCCGCCGACGACGAAGGCCTGTGATTTTTGATCTTTGCGGAATGATGGGTTGCCGGCAAAGTTCAGGCCCAATAGCGCGATGACCGGCCAGAATTGTTGCGTGCCTTTGAGAAAGATAGAAAAGTTGTGAAGCATTTCTTTTACGGGCACAATATCAAAAGGGAATGTCGCCGGGCAAGCGAGGTAATAAAGTTGTATCCAGTTGTGGTAAAAATTGGGATCATGGGGCGGGTTCATGAAGATTCGATTTAAAGTCCAAATCATCAGTGGGGCGCAAAAGAGCGTGAAAAGCCCGATAGATTTTCCTAGTGTTTTGCCGCGGTCTTCTCTCGCCTGCCATAACAAATAAAGAGCCATATAGCAAAACGGAAAAAGCGAATAGAGTGCGTGAAAATTGGCAGCGATGCCGAAGAGGATCGCCGCACGGTCGAAGCGGTTCTTGTAAAAATAGTAGATCGCGGCCATGATGATGCCTAAAGCAAATTCTTGATGGGAAAAGGTGCGGTAAAGGAATTCTTCGACGCGGAAGATGAGAAAAAATGACAAGACGCACAACGCCGCCGTGAATTTGTCCTTCGTGATGATCTTCCATGTCTTATAAGCGTAAAAGAATAAGGCGAAGCGGCTGAACAAATACAGTGCGAAATATGCCGATGGGATATGTCCAACGGTAATGATCTTGGCCAGTAACGGGAAAAGGAATGACGTGAAGTTTTTCTTTAAAGCGTCAACATAATAATCGCCCGGATAGAGTTGGGGATCAATGAGGCTTTTGAGGAGCGGGATCTCGAGGTGTTGATCGTCCCACGCGTAGGTGTAGCCGTTTGTTGCGAGAAAAATTACGAAAAGTCCTAAACCAATGAACCAATCTTTTTGGAGGATATTTTTTAATTTGATAATGAGCGGCATTAAGTGACCGTTTTGGGAGGCGGACGTTGGAGCGGGAGAAGGCCTGTCCCCGTATGGGGAGAATCGAATGCGCCTTTGGCGCATATTGTCAGCTGCTCCCGGCAGTAAATTTAAAGCGGGAGAAGGGAATCGAACCCTCGTGACCAGCTTGGAAGGCTAGCGTTCTACCACTGAACTACTCCCGCACAAATTTCCTTAAGAAATTTTAGAGAAATTTGTGCGAGCCCCCGTTCTTTTTCGCGCAGCGAAAATACGGGGGCCGCGCATTACAAAAATATGGGCAGAGCAGGATTCGAACCTACGAAGCCGAAGCAGCAGATTTACAGTCTGCCCCCGTTGACCACTTGGGTATCTGCCCAGTTTATCAAAATAAAACTGGAGGAAACTGGGCAGGATCCGTCGCGCTTTCTGTATGTTTGTTGTACGCGACGTATACTGCCCAAATACTATCTGTCAAATTAAGCTGGCGAGAGGAATTGAACCCCCGGCCGGCTGATTACAAATCAGCTGCTCTACCAACTGAGCTACGCCAGCAATATTCTTTCAAAAAGCTTTGTAGTTATACCAAATATATCGTCGGCTGTAAAGGAAGAATTCTTCTCGATTTAATCCGGGAACATCCATCTTTGTCCCATAACCAAACTGCTTCGGTCCAAATTATTCCTAGTTATTCTACTGCTTAGTAATTCCTGCAATTCGGCATGCTTGTTCATAGCCGAGATCACAGGACTTCTTCAAATCTTCTTCCGATTTTTTCTCGTTGCCCAAAAGATGATAAGTATAAGATCGGTCCAACAAAGCTTTTGTGTGAGCAGGGTTAATTTCTAAAGCTTTGTTGAAATACTCCAAGCTTTTTTGCAATTGGTTTCCTTTTCCGTAGAGGTAGCCGAGATTGTGGTATGCGTCAAAATAATCCGGGTTGATTTTAATGGCTTGCTCAAAATCTTCTATCGCGAGGTCCTCCCGTCCCTGCATCGTAGATACTCGGCCGCGCCAATAATATGTTTCAGGAAAATCCTGTTTAAAAAGAACTGCGATATTTATGACCCGTAAAGCCTCGTCATAATTTTTATCCATATAAGACTGATACCCCGAATAAATGAGCTTGGCCGCTGCCCACTTCCGCCACTGCTGTAAACTTTCCGGATCAAACCCTAACCGATCTGACATCTCAGCATTTTTAAGCGACTCCTGATAATTCCCCATATCAAAATAAGCCCGCGCACAACCTTCATAATAGTTAGGGTCTATCGGATATAATTCTATGGCACGCTTAAAATCAGCTAACTGCGCGGAAGTATTCTTTAGAATATCGTAAGCATAAGCACGGTCCTCATAAAAACTGGCATTCTCACCGAATGTTAACGCACGACCATATAGTTCGATGGCTTTCCTGACATTCTCTTTTTCCTCGTCGGTATATTCCCTCGGCTTTTCTAGCGCTGTTGCTAGGCTATCAATGACTGATGTCAATAAGGGAACAGCATTCTTTGCAACCGTGCTAATCACTTTACTATTAGATTCGGCTCTCCGCTTTACAATATCACCCCGATCAATATAAATAAATCCTCGAAGAATCTTCAAATCTGGATTTTTATCCAAATATTGGTCGGAATCCTCTGCAAACTCTTCCATAGTTTCATAACTCCCACCCCATCGGGGAGTAAGTCTATTAATGATCCTG
>JADLGJ010000110.1 GCA_020849375.1 Candidatus Omnitrophota bacterium | reverse complement strand
TGGTCAGGCCACCCTTGAAGATATTAATAAGGAATTGAAAAAGCTGGCCAAAGAGTGTGGTATTGAGGTTGTTGATTACCAGTCGAATCACGAGGGTGATATTGTCGATAAGATCGGATCCGCAAAGATTGAAAAATTCAGCGCGATCTTGATTAATCCTGCCGCTTATACGCACACCAGTGTTGCTATTCGTGATGCAATTCTTTCGGTCGATTTGCCCACTGTTGAAGTTCACCTCTCGAATATATATAGTCGGGAAGATTTTCGTCATAAATCTTTGATCGCGCCGGTGGTTCATGGCCAGATCAGTGGCTTTGGTGTGAACAGCTACCTTTTGGGGCTTCAGGCGGTCATCGGGATCATCAAAAAGTAATCTAAATTTGCTCATGCCTGATCGATTAAAGAAATTTCAAGATCTGCTGGCCTCTCATCGCCTCGATTGCTACATCCTCACGAGCGATACGAACATCCGTTACCTTACCAATTTTCCCGCTTCGGAATCCCTGCTAATCGTATTTCCCACTAAATCAGTATATTTAACCGATTCTAGATACACGGAAGAGGCTAAGATTGGTTTAAAAGGCGTAATTGTGGAGCAATTTACCCACAATATGACAAAAACGATGTTTGACATTATTGTCAAAAACACGGCGTCTAGGGTAGGTTTTGATGATCGCCATCTGTCTTTGAACCGTTTTCGACTGTTTGAAAAGGAATGCCCGAAAGGTGTTGAATTGGTTCGCGTAAACCACTTGGTAGAAGCTATGCGCGAAACCAAAGAGAAGTCGGAAGTTGACCAGATCCGTAAATGTCTAACTTTGAATTTAGCGGCTTACAAATATCTTAAAAGTGTCATCAAGCCCGGCCTGACTGAGAAGGATGTGCTTCTGAAACTTGAAAACTATGTCCGATCTAAGGGGGCGGGTTTTTCGTTTGACCCGATCATCGCTTCCGGCCCTAACTCCGCGTTCCCGCACGCCCGCGTCACCGACCGGAAGATCCGGAAGAATGAGCCGGTTTTGGTGGACATGGGGATTGACATTAAAGGTTATAAGAGCGACTTGACACGTATGTTCTTTTTAGGTAAAATGCCGTCTCTTTACACGAAAGTGTATGCGGCGGTTGAAGAAGCACAGAAACGCGGCATCGCCAAGATCCGCGCCGGAGTTAAAGCGGCGGATGTTGATGCGGCGGCACGTAACTATTTAGAAAGTTTAGATTTAGCAAAATATTTCGGCCATTCACTTGGCCACGGAGTGGGGTTGGATATCCACGAAGACCCGAGGCTTTCAGCTCAAAGTGGCGCGACCCTGCGTGAAGGAATGATTATTACGGTCGAGCCGGGGGTTTACCTCCCGGGGCAGTTCGGGATCAGGTTAGAAGAGATGGTTTTTGTTAAAAAGTCGGGCTGTGAAGTCATCAGCCGACCTAGGTAAAAAAGTTAAGATAGGATTTTTCATGACAATTTCTATTAATGAAATCGAATCAGGGATCGGATTAGTTTTAAACGGCCAAGTTTACATGGTCATTGAATATCAGCACGTCAAACCGGGAAAAGGGTCTGCCTTTGTCCGCGTTAAGATGAAGAATTTGACCTCGGATGCGGTCCTGGAGCGCACTTTCCGTACATCTGAAAAGCTGGATGATGTTTTTATCGAAGAGCGTGAACTGGAATTCCTTTATTCAGACGGAACACAGCTGCATTTTATGGACCATTCCAGCCATGAACAAGTGGCGGTTGCTCGCGAATTGGTCGGAGATGGGGAAAGGTTCCTTTTGGAGAATTTAACCGTCACCGGGATGGCGTATAGCGATAAGATCGTCAAGATCATTTTACCCAATTTTATCATTACCAAGATCGTTGAATCCGAACCCGGGATCCGCGGGGACTCGACCCGTGCGGGAAATAAACCGGCCAAGATCTCGACCGGTGCCGCCATCGGCGTACCGCTTTTTATCAATGTTGGGGATGAAATCAAGATAGATACACGTAACGGCCAATACGTCGAAAGGGTCAATCGATGAACTTAAAAGAGATCAAAGAAATCATCGGCTTGATGAATGAAAACGACCTGACCGAGATCGAAGTCGAGCGGGAAGGTTCTAAGATCAAGATCAAACGCGCTTCGACCGAATTCGTCGAAACCGTGATCAGGCCAAGCCAGGGAGTCCCACAATATCGAGTTGAAACCCAGCCGGCCTCCGGTGGGGCATCTTCCGCCGCATCCGGTACCCCCCCTGCCGCTGAGAGTAACGGCAAACCTACAAAAAATATCACGTCACCGATGGTCGGCACGTTTTATCGTTCGCCGTCGCCTGAATCTCCATCTTTTTGCGATGTCGGACAGGTTGTTGAGGTCGGACAAGTTGTTTGTATCGTTGAAGCGATGAAATTGATGAATGAGATCAAGTCTGAAGTCCGCGGTAAAGTCATTGAAGTCAAAGCGAATAACGCGGAACCGGTCGAATTCGGCCAGCCGCTTTTTGTCGTAGAGCCTCTATAAAATGTTTTCAAAGATCCTTATAGCCAATCGAGGTGAGATCGCCCTGCGCGTGATCCGCGCCTGCCGGGAAATGGGCATCAAAACGGTCGCCGTCTATTCTGAGGCCGACGCCACATCCCTGCATGTCCGGTTCGCTGACGAAGCGGTTTGTATCGGCCCGGCCCAAAGTTCGGAAAGTTATCTTAATATACCGGCCATTATTTCTGCTGCAGAGATCACCGACGTTGAAGCGATCCATCCCGGTTATGGGTTCCTTTCGGAGAACGCGCATTTCGCGGAAATTTGCGAATCCTGCAACATTACTTTTATCGGCCCGACCCCGGAAACCATCCGTTTGATGGGTGACAAAGTCCAGGCCCGCGAAACGGTCCGCAAGATCGGCGTGCCTTTGACGCCCGGCGGTAAGGGCATTATCAAGAATCAGCAGGAAGCGCTTAAGGTCGCGAAAGAAATTAAATATCCGGTCATTATTAAAGCGGCGGCAGGTGGCGGCGGTAAAGGGATGCGTGTTTGCCATAACGACGTTACACTGACCAGTTCATTTAATATTGCGCAAAAAGAAGCGGAAGCGAATGTCGGGAATCCCAACGTTTATATTGAAAAGTATATTACCGATCCTCGTCATATCGAGATCCAGATCCTGGCGGATAAATACGGTAATGTTATCCATTTGTTCGAGCGCGATTGCAGTATCCAGCGCCGACACCAAAAATTACTTGAGGAGGCTCCTTCGCCGGCATTGGATTCTAAGCTTCGCAAGAAGATCGGCGAAACCGCGGTCAAGGTCGCGAAAGCCTGCAATTATCGCGGGGTGGGAACGATCGAATTCCTCTTGAATTCCAACGGTGAATTTTACTTTATGGAAATGAACACCCGTATCCAGGTCGAACATCCGGTGACCGAAATGATCACCGGCATTGACCTGATTAAAGAGCAGATCAAGGTGGCCTCGGGTGAAAAATTGAAGATCAAGCAGGAAGATGTTAAGATCAATGGGTGCGCGATCGAGTGCCGGATCAACGCGGAAGACCCGAACAATAATTTTATGCCGTCGCCGGGGAAAATTGCCGAGCTCAATCTGCCCGGCGGTTTTGGTGTTCGTGTTGATACTCATATTTATTCCGGTTATAGCATTCCGCCGTTCTATGATTCGATGGTCGCGAAATTGATCGTCCATGATAAGACCCGGCCCGAAGCGATCCGTAAAATGCGCCGCGCTTTAGAAGAATTTTATATCAGCCCGATCAAGACCACGATCGGATTGCATAGCGAGATCCTTGAGCATCCGTTATTTGTGGAAGGTAAGATCTCAACGCATTTTCTTGAGAAAATGATGAAGAGCGAGACGGAGGCGGCCAAATGACAGGGTTCAGTAAGATCGATTCCGGTTTGATCAATTATCATAATCATGTTATCGCCGATATCGCGAAAGCTGCGGTCGAAGAGATAGACGGCGTGTCGTTGATCCCTCAGGATTTTGGCGATACCGTTCTGGAACTTTTAGGCGCCAAGCGTTGTTCCGGGGTCGAGATCCGTGTGGACCGCGAAGCGAATGCGGTCGCATTGGAAGTTCGCATCCGCGTCCGTTATGGTTTGAATATTCCCGATACGGCCCAGCATGTCCAAGAAGTCATCCGAGAAAAATTTGAGCAATTGACCGATATTGACCTGCGTGAAGTCAATGTCAATGTCCAGGGGATCGAGAGGAGTAAGCCATGAGGTTAGTGACAAAAATAGCGCTGCTTTTTTATTCTGTTGTGATCTTTTTCTTGGTCGCGTTCTCCATGGGCTTGGCTTTGCATTTGATCCCGGTCCAGGATGTGACCTTGATCGCGCAAGTGGTCTACGAAGATCAGCAGTTGCGGATCGTCGTCGGTTTGATCGCGATCCTGGTCTTTTTAATGAACATTCTTTTTAATCGTGCGATCGCCGGCAAAGAATTCCGTGAAAAGAACATTGCTTTTGATAATCCTACCGGCCGAGTGACCGTTTCCTTGACGGCGATGGAAGACCTGATCCGCCGGGTTATCTGCCGCATGAACGAGGTCAAAGATGTCCGCGGCGTACGGATCAAGGCGAGCAAGCGCGGTTTGGAAGCGCGTGTGAATTTGGCTTTGAACAGCGATGTCAGCATCCCAGAAGCCACGGCGCAATTACAAGAGATCGTGAAAAAGAAGATCTTAGACACGGTCGGTTTAGAAGAAACCGTTGTCGTACGTGTTGACATTACCAAGATCGCTTTAGAAGAGAAGAAGAGCCGGAGCGGAGATAAAAATATTAAATCCACCGTTGATGAGTTCCCTCCGACGGTGCCGTTCCAAGGATACCGCGCGTGAAAAAAATAGGCATATTGACTGGCGGGGCCGATTGCCCGGGTTTGAACTCGGTGATCCGTGCTGTCGTGCGCAAAGGCATGCAGGAAGGCTATGTCGTCTCCGGCATCAAGAACGGCTGGCTGGGCCTTATTGAAAATGACATGCGTATTCTCGACATCCGTTCGACAGCTGGCATTTTGGACAAAGGCGGTACGATCCTGGGAACCAGCCGGGTGAGCCTTGTCGACGACGGTGAGCAAGTTAAGAAATTGGCCGAGAATTATAAGCGCAGCGGTTTGGACGCTTTGATCGCGGTCGGCGGGGAAGAGACTTTAAAGATAGCGTTACATTTGCACGAAAAAGGTTTGACCAAGGTCGTCGGTGTCCCTAAGTCGATCGACAATGCCCTTTCGGGGACTGATTACGCTTTTGGTTTTGATACGGCTGTCAACGTTGCAACGGAATGTATCGACCGCTTGCACACGACCGCGGAAAGCCATCATCGTATTATCGTTATTGAAGTTATGGGCCGCTATACCGGTTGGATCGCTTTGGAAGCCGGGATCGCGGGCGGCGCGGATGAAATCTTGGTCCCGGAGATCCCCACTGATCTTCGTAAAATTTGTGAAGATATCAAATCGCGCCATAAACGCGGCAGGAATTTTAGTATCATCGTTGTTTCGGAAGGAGCTTCAGTCTTCGGCTATGACCATAATATTATCCCGATTGGAGAACGCCGACGTTTTGGTTATGTCGGTGAAATTGTTGCAAAAATGATCGAAGAGAATACCGGGTTTGAGACACGCGTCAGCGTTTTGGGACATATTCAGCGGGGCGGTACTCCGACGGCCTATGACCGTCTGATCGGGACGCAGTTCGGGGTCAAAGCGGTTGACTTGGTAAAGGAGGGGAAATTTGGTCAGATGGTGAGCTTGCGGGATAATCGGCTGCAAAGCGTTGACATTGAAAAAGCCGTTAAGACCCGTAAGGAAATTGACATGGAACTTTATGAGCTGGCAAAAGTTTTCTTTGCCGCGTAAGGAGATTTATGAGTGAAAGAATTAAGCAGATATTTCAGGAATCCATCGAAGTCAAAAAAGCCACGATTGAAAAGAATTTGTCTTTGATCGAAGACGCCGTTAAAGCGTTAACGAAATGTTTAAAGGGTGGCAATAAGATCTTATTGTGCGGTAACGGTGGCTCTGCTGCCGACAGTCAGCACATCGCAGCGGAATTCGTCGGTCGTTTCCAAAAGGAACGACGTGCTTTGCCTGCTATTGCCTTGACGACCGATACTTCGGCTTTGACAGCTTTAGGCAATGACTACACATTCGACATCGTTTTCAGTCGTCAACTTGAAGCACTCGGCAATAAGGGTGACGTCTTGATCGGGTTTTCGACGAGCGGCAATTCGAAAAATGTTGTGGAAGCGGTCAAAAAAGCCAAAGAACTTGGAATTGTCACGATCACCTTGACCGGCAACGATGGCGGAAAGTTAGCGCCTTTATCTGATATTAAATTGATCGTTCCGTCGAAAAGTACCGCGCGCATCCAAGAATCGCATCTCGTTA
>JADLGJ010000109.1 GCA_020849375.1 Candidatus Omnitrophota bacterium | reverse complement strand
CGAAAACCACTTTGAATACCTTTTGAATTACGCTCAACAGCAAATTCCCGACCGGACCCGAGCGGAAAATTTGGTCAACGAAACATTCCGTCTGGCCTTAGCCGCGCAGGCCACGTTTTCAAGTGACAGTGCTTTGCGCAAATGGCTGACTGCGATCCTCAAGAACAAGATCTCGGACCCCAAAAAATGACCTCACGATTTCCCGATTCTTTCGCCGCGCTGAGAATACCCGACATCCGGTACTTTATCGCCGCGGTCGGCCTTTTTTCCATCGGTAGCCGCGCGCTCGCCGTTGTTATCGGTTTTCAGATCTATCAACTGACCAAAAGCGCTCTTGCCCTCGGTATTCTTGGCCTCGTCGAAGCCGTGCCCGCCATCGCCTTAGTCCTCATCGGCGGCTACATCGCGGACCATCATGACCGCCGAAAGATCCTGCTTATCACGCGACTTGTCAGTTTTATCTGCGCGGTGGCTCTCACGATCCTTTCTTTAGAAACGCATGCTGTCCCGCTCATCGGATTGTACGCGGTCATCTTTATCGCGGGGATCGCGCGCGGATTTGCCGACCCGGCTAATTCCGCTTTTGAAGCCCAGGTCGTGCCTCAAAATATTACCGTCAACGGCGCCACGTGGATCGGCAGCGTGTGGATAGCCGCGTCCATTATCGGCCCGGCGATGATCGGGTTTGTTTTTGCCGGCTTTGGCGCAGCAGGCTCCTACACTTTGATCAGTATTTTATTTTTGTGCGCTTGGTTAGCCACTTTAAAGATCACCCGAAAGCCCGTCATCAAACCGCAACATGACGAACCGCTGGTTAAAAGCATCCGCGAAGGCTGGGATTTTGTGATGAAAACTCCACCACTGTGGGGCGCGATGACGCTCGACTTATTTGCGGTTTTGTTCAGTGGGGCGATCGCGCTTTTACCTATTTTTGCGACCGACATCCTCCACGTCGGCCCGATCGGATTAGGTTTCTTAAATGCTTCGCCGGCAGCGGGGGCCCTCGCGATCATGTTAATAGCGACCCGTCATCCGCCGATCGAGCACGCAGGACGGAACCTTTTATGGGCGGTCGCCGGATTCGGCGTCAGCATTCTCGTCTTCGCGTTCTCAAAGCATTTTGCGTTATCTATCGTCGCTCTCATCTTTGTCGGCATTTTTGACGGTATCAGCATGGTCATACGCCGCTCCATGGTTCGCCTCCTTTCGCCTGACCATATGCGCGGACGCATTGCTTCGGTCAACTGGGTCTTTGTGTGTTCATCAAATGAACTGGGCACATTTTACGGCGGGATGGTCGCTGCCGCCATCGGCGCGGTATCGTGCGTGACTCTCGGCGGTTTTATCACCTTAGGGATCGTCGGCTTTACAGCGTGGGCGGCCCCGGAATTACGTCGCCTGCGTTTTAATCCGCAAACCCTGGAAAGATTACCATGAAAGCAGATGTGATCATCGTTGGCGCCGGCGCGGCCGGACTGATGTGCGCGATCGAAGCAGGCAAACGCGGGCGTTCGGTCATTGTCCTCGAACATACTGAAGCCATCGGCAAAAAGATCCGTATTTCCGGCGGCGGGCGCTGCAATTTCACCAATATCATGGCGGCACCGCGCAACTTTCTTTCGGCCAATGAACATTTCGCGACTTCCGCTCTCGCAAGGTTCACGCCGCAGGATTTTATTGAGCTCGTTGAAAAACACAGCATTGCTTATCACGAGAAAACCCTCGGCCAATTATTTTGCGATGAAAGCTCACAAGATATTATCGGGATGTTGAAAAAAGAATGCGACGCCGCAAAAGTCCGCATCATCCTCGGCGTGCACGTCGACGAAGTCATCAAAGACCAAAATTTTGTTTTAAAAACAGCCCAAGGTGAATTCCAATCGCAAAGTTTAGTCGTTGCGACCGGCGGGCTTTCGATCCCACCTTTGGGCACAAGTGATTTCGGCTACAACCTCGCAAAGCAATTCGATATCAACATCAATGCCTGCCGCCCGGGCTTGGTGCCTGTCACTTTCAAGACCAAAGATCTTGAGATATTCAAGGCTTTATCGGGGCTTTCACTCGAAGTCATATGCCGTTTTGGAAAAACCAGCTTCCGCGAGAAGATGCTATTTACACACAAAGGCTTGAGCGGCCCGGCGATCCTGCAAATTTCTTCGTACTGGGAGCCGGGGCAAGCGATCACGATCGATCTTTTACCTGATATTAATATTTTTGACATCCTCAAGAACAACCATAAGTCCAAATTTACCGCCAAAACCCTGCTCAAAGATTATCTGCCGGTCCGCCTCGCAGAAACATTAGGCGACCATTTCTTGACCGACAAACCCCTCACCCAAACTTCGCTCGAAGAATTGCAGAAAATCGCGGACTTTCTCCACAATTGGCAAGTTACGCCGCAAGGTACGGAAGGCTATGCCAAAGCAGAAGTTACGGTGGGCGGCATTGATACCGATGAGCTTTCTTCCAAAACCATGGAAGCCAAGAAGGTTCCCGGCCTTTATTTTATCGGTGAAGTCGTTGATGTGACCGGCTGGCTGGGAGGATTTAACTTCCAATGGGCCTGGGCATCCGGGTATGCGGCTGGACAATACGCCTAAACCCCGCGTCCCCATCACCTTGCCGCACAAATCAAGAAATGTTACACTTTCCGCGGAACAAAATCGGCAACTCCGTGTTTAATAACAGTTGCCTAAGATCTGTCTCTCCTCGCTCTTTTCTAAAATAACCAATATCCTTAAAAAATATCAACAACCCAATGAGGTGCACCATGTGTCAGAAACATTCTGAAAATCAAGTATTGAAGATCAACTGGGCCGGTTTTCTCGTTTTGACCCTGTCCGTTTTCTTTTCAACCGGCAGTCAGATTCCGGCGATGGCTCAACTACGAACTGATCCCAACACCTGCACTCCCCGTCAACTCAGACAAATGGCAAATAGTATTAAAGAAAAGCTGGCCACCTCAAATGTTGACGCGGATTTTTCGTTTGAAGTCAAAACAGATGATGGCCGGCAAATCCTTTACACCCGCGGAAATTCGGACATGAATACCGTTTATGAAAGCGCCTCGACATCAAAGTGGGTTTCCGGAGCGGTCATTCTCTCTTTGGTCGACCAAGGATATTTGTCATTAGATTCCAAACCGCAGGACTTTCTTTCAAAAGATATTTGGCCCATCGAACCGAGTGATCCTCTTTACAACATTCGCCTTCGTGACCTTCTGAGCTTTACTTCCGGGCTCACGGAGCAACCGAGCTGCATGAACAATCCTCGTGCCGATTTTGCGGCCTGCGTCAAGAATATCGCCTTGGCCAATGCCAAGAACGGCAAGGTCCCGGGCACTGAATTTTGGTACAGCAGTAGTCATTTACAAGTCGCAGGCTTGATGGCGATCAAAGCACGCGGCGCAAAAAGCTGGCAGGACCTTTACAAAGAATTTCAAACACGCACTCAACTATTTCCAACAGGGACTTATGATCTACCCTCGGCCAGCAATCCCCGCTTAGCCGGCGGTATGCATTGGACAGGCAATGAATATATGGATTTCGTACAAGCTTATTATAACCATAAGGTCCTTTCCAAAGAACTTCAGGCGATCGCGATGAGCGATCAACTCGTCGGTAAATCCATACCACTGGAAGGTAACCCGGCAGCAAAACGCAATCGGGACTGGCATTATGGCTTTGCCTTATGGCTTGAATGTGATTCTAAAGTATTCGATTGTACCGACGTTGAAAGTTTCTCCTCGCCGGGGGGTTATGGTGCTTATCCCTTTATGGATGTTAAATATAAATTCCAAGGTATCGTTGTGCGTGAAGAAAAACCCGCTGTCGTTCCCGGATACGCAATTTATGATATTGTTAAACCACTCGTCATCAAGTGGGCGGCGAAAGATTGCAGCATTTCTAAAGAATAATTAAGAATTTATTGATGCGGTACTTGGTGTGGCAGGGTCTTCGAGGAGCTGGTCGATCATCTGGTCAGCGGAATGATTGCCTTCCATTCCCTTCTTGAACTCATTTTTATGTTTCTTAAAATGCTGCGCGATCATTTTATTGGGGATCGCGTTGATCATCTGGTAAATTCTCTTTTTTGTCGTGAACGAATTGATCCTGGCGACCGCCATCTCGCGGGTCATGACCGGCTCGACGCCATAAGCTCTCTTTAAATCCTCAGGAAGATCCGCGATCATCTCCTGGTAGATCTTCCCATAAACACGCTGAAATTTAGCCTCATCCATCTTCATGATCTTCCTGATATTCTTTTCTTTAAATTTCTGCAGATTGTTGCTTGCAACATAGGTTTTCGCGAACGTTTTCACGAAAGACCCGATAAGTTTTTCTTTAAGGGTTTCGCTCGATACGGCCGGCTTCCCGTTATGGATCGGGGGCGAAGCAAAGCTGTTACAAGCCAACGATAAGAACATGAGGGTTAGGACGATTTTTTTCATACCCCAATAGTTTACTTCACGATCAGCGATCTGACAAGAGCCTAGGAATTCCTTCCTGCCAAAATGTTGACAAGTCATCAAAGAAACCCTTTCGACTATTTGTTGGCATTTTACCAAATAATATTGAATACTTTGACCGATGAAACGCCCCTATTTAATAAATCTATTTATAGTGATAGCCTTTGTGGCCAATTTATTTGGGCCCATTACCTTGGCCCAAGCCAAGGATCTCGTCTTAGCGGACCCACAACAAATAATTGGATTAAGCGAAGAATATAACCCCCCGCTCATTAAAGGCCTCAAGGTTTATCCGGATAATCCTCTCGAATTCGATTTTATCCTTGATCAGGGTGACGACCCATTAAGCGCGGACAGCTCAAAGGAGATCTCTTCCCGACTTATCAAATATTTTCTCGCTGCGCTGACCGTACCCGAAAAAGAGCTGTGGGTCAACCTTTCCCCTTTTGAAAAAGACCGCATCATTCCCGAAGCCTTTGGCTTGACGGAAATGGGACGCGACCTGCTGGCGGAAGACTACCTTTTAAAACAAGTCACCGCTTCCCTGCTCTACCCGGACGACGAGATCGGCCAACGCTTCTGGAGCCGGGTTAAGCAACTCGCGAAAGAGAAATTCGGCACTAACAATATTCCCGCTAATACGACCAATAAAGTTTGGATCGTCCCCGGGAAAGCGCTAATCTACGAAAACGCTCAGAACGGCACCGCCTTTATTGTCGAAAGCCAGCTCAAGGTCATGCTCGAAGAAGATTACGTCGCGCTCGCCCATCAGAAGGCGAAGAACGAAGGGACGAAACAATCTGTCTCGGCAGAGATTGCTTCACATCCTACGGATGTTCGCAATGACGTAAATGCCATCGGCTCCCAGATCATTCGCGAGATCGTTGTGCCCGAACTCACCCGTGAGATCAACGAGAATAAGAATTTCGCTAAATTGCGCCAGATCTACAGTTCCTATATTCTCGCCAACTGGTACAAACAAAAGATCAAGAACAGCCTGCTCAATCAAGTTTATTACGATCAAAATAAGGTCGCTGGTGTCGACATTGATGATCCCAACGATAAACAAAAGATATACGAGCACTATCTACAGGCCTTCACCAAGGGGGCCTATAACTATATTCAAGAGGATTATGACCCCGTCACCGACGAAATGATCCCGCGCAAATATTTTTCCGGCGGGGTCAATCTCGCGTGGTCCGATCTAAACTTAGAGACAACCGATCAGCCGCCGTCACTGACAGCGCAAGCTTCCTCTGGGATCATTGTCGTCAAAAGCATGGCCTCCCCAGATCTTAATGGAGCGAAACCACCGCGCTTTGATTGGATACTAAACCCATCGACTGAAGATTTCCGAGACTCGGCTCCCCTTGACCTCATCGATCCAGAAAATCCTAACATGCCTCCGGAAACCGCCCAAAAGGTCGCCCTGATCGCCAATGAGCTGGATCTTGAGTACAACCATGCCGCGGTTCTCCTTGGAGAATTCATGACGCGCGCGGACGAGATCGCACAAGCCAGCGGACAAGAAATTTTATTTAACATTGAAAATAATTTAGAAGAGCATGACGGGGTCACGATGCCGGGGATCACATTCTCATATCGTATTCTCGTCGATGATGATTCTGAAGGGGTTGATATCGGTCGGTTTAAAATTAACCGTAAAGATGCCAACACCCTGCTTTTATCCGGCCTCTACTCCAGGGACATTCGCCAGCCGGAAGGGACCGTTCTTATCATCGCGCCGTTCATCAATTTCGATTACAACCTAAAAGAAACAAAAGATGGGTTCACGGCTTTATCATTAGATTTAATTGAAAAACTGGGCCCATTAACGGCAGAATCTCTTTACAGAACAGATTTTAGCGCTCCAAAGCTCCTGGAATTGCTCATCGAGTTTTATGGCGAAGAATTCATCAGCAGTGTTTCGCTGGAGGCCGCTGACAAAAAAATGATTTTCAATCAAGTACTGCAAAACCGCCTGGGCGGAAGAGATTATGCAAGCATTCCCTTGGGCCTTAAAATTCTCGCCCGAGCTGCCGTCGGCCTCACCAAACAGCAGATCAAGGAGGCCCCGATCCGTGATCCGCGGGATTTCATTGAAATCGCACAAGCGTTTAATACGCTCCCACGAAAATATTCACCGTCCCAGATGTTCGCTCCCAATAAAGCGATGACTGATTCTTTGATCAAAGGAGCGCGCGCACTTAAGGCCCTCGCCAGCGCATGGGATATGAGACTTGAACTGCAGGTTGCGATCCCTGACGGACTGCAGAACTATCTTCTTTATAAAGCGTTCCGCTTTGATCTGGTTTTAGCCACGGATGAAACCGGGGAACCAACAAACGAAAAGGACACCTATATCAAAAAGGTCATCGATGAAATCCATCAAAGAGTCCGGGCCAAGAAAGATGGAGAAGTTATTGATGTCAATACCATCGTCTGGGACATCTTACGCAAGAACAAATTTCAACATGTGTTAGGAACCATGAACTATGACCCGAAGAACGAAAATACTGAAGTAGATCTGTTGAACCCCTATGTCCGCCAAGAAATCGAGGCGTTGTTTCAACCCTACATTGCTTCACTGGAAATGGCGATCGGGGAACCGGTGTCTTTAACACTTTCTGAACTTGTGAAAAAATACTACTTCTACGAAGCACCTGGATACAAAATAACCTTAAGCGTACCGACCACCACAGCCGACGGTCTAACTTCGCAATTTGACATGGCCACGATCAATTTAAACAGCGCGCGAGGAACACTGTGGGTTTCCGGCTTAAGTATTCAGGAACCGGCCGTAACCGACGAAGAAAAAGTTCTAGTGACCTCCAATGACGCAGATTTCAACTTTAAGCCCAGCGCGACACGCACGGCTGTTGCCGAATTCAGGGAAGCTCTTAGAAATAAGATCGGCCAAGAAAAGTTTGACCGCCTTATGGCAATTGATTTAGGGGAAGAACACTATGCCGAACTGTTAAGAACGATCTTGGGGAAATTTTATAACGAAGCTCTCCAAGATCGCATTGCTTTCCAAGGAACCCCCGCAGAAAAAAACTTCAACGACTATTTAGATCAAGAGATAAGCGCCATCGACTACCGTGATATTCCTACAGTTCTCAAAGTGCTAGCGATCACCGGGGTCGGCCTCACGGAGAAACAAATTAAAGAACTGGATATTGATCCGGACTATGGATTAAATGAGATCGCGGCAATGCTCAATATCCAAACCCGCCCCTATTTCCCGACGCAACGGTATCCATCGGTGTCGGCCATGCAGGACGCTCTTAACGGAATATCCAAGGCATTACCTCTTTTCGCACGCAATGCGGGGTTCGCCCGCGTTAACGCGGAAGTTTCATTACCGGACGCATTCCAGAACTTTCTGCTTTATTTAACACTTGGATATGACCTTCAACCACAACGAGAAATGCCTCTCTTAACACAAGTTGTTCAATTTTATTTAGGAAACCACAAAATCATCCCCGGCCTGCAGGCAATGTCGTGGGCTATTTATCGCGGGGTTCCGGAATTTATCGGGATCCAAAGAACCATCATCATGACCTTTGACCTCAATGGTGAGCAGACAAAAAGAAAGGCGCTAGAAAAACTGCAGGAATTCAGCCAACTCGTTACGGCAGGACTCCCTTATTATCAAAAATATTATCCAGGTCGCGTCAAGGACATGAGCGCACCTATCGGGCCGTTGCTCAATAAACCAACACAACCATCATCAGCCAGTTCATCCCCGGTAGGTGGTATCGACCTTGATCCTTCATCCCTTGTATTAATCACTCAAAACACTAGCGGTGAAATTGAATTCAACGTGAACCCGCTCGTCTTGCAGCAACTTCAGAATGTGCCCGGGTTCACACCGGTCATCCTGAACATTCAGCCAATGCAAAACCTACAGCTCTTTCTTGGCACAAATCCCGCGGCAAATTAAACGATAACGAAAGCAATCAACGGTGTGGTCATTCACCATGCCGACGGCTTGCATGTGTGAATAAATAACGGTGGGGCCCAAGAACTTGAATCCGCGTTCCTTAAGGTCTTTGGACCAACGATCGGCCTCGTCGGTGTGTTCGGGATAATCCGTGGGAGTTTTAAAACGATTAACGCGCGGCTTGCCGCCGACCCACGTCCACATATATTTCGCGAACGTGCCGAATTCTTTGCGGACTTCCAGAAAACAATTCGCGTTGGTGATCGCGGCCGCGATCTTGGCGCGGTTGCGGATGATGCCGGCATCCTGTATAAGGCGGGCTTGGTCCTTAGCGGTAAAACGGCTGACTTTTGTAAAATCAAAACCCGCAAAAGCTTTGCGGAAATTCTCGCGCTTGTAAAGGACCGTGCGCCACGACAATCCGGCCTGGAACGATTCCAGGACCAGGAACTCAAAGATCTTCCGGTCATCATGGACCGGAACGCCCCACTCCTCATCGTGATATTTCAGATAAAGCTCATCACCGGCGATCGGCCAGCCGCAGCGTTTCAATTCTTTCTTGATCATTATTATTCCGTAAGGTTAGCTGCTTTGGGTTCATCAAAAACGGTCAAGGTAAATTCCATCGGGACAAAACCCATGCTCGCCTGCACTTCGTGATCGATCCCGATCTTCACCCGGCGGGGATCAACATGTTCCTTGAGAATAATATCAAGAACGTTGTTAGCCCGTTCTTGCGCAAGAGCCGTCAAGGCAACCTTATCAGGAAAAGCATCTTCCCCGAGATGGCGCTTGATCTCCGCATTTAACTTTTCATGCTCATAACCCGTTCTCGTTTTAAAAGAATTAGTCAACTTCCACAATTGCCTGATCCCAAAACGGCGCTGATATAAACTTTGCAGGATCCAATTTTCATCTTTACTGGTTTCTTTTTTCAAGGCTGCGTAATCCTTATCGAACTGTTCCGTCTTGATCGCTTTCCAATCCTGCGTCAGGTCATAACTGCCGTTGACCTCCAGCAAAAGCCGCGGACGGTCATTTAATCCTTTTGCCAGGAGCATCAGTTTGTTCAACTCTTCGGGCGCCAGGTCGGATCTCCCCGGCAGAAAACGCACCAGGCCTAATTCATCGGTGCCGCTATCCGATGAAGCACCGAGCATCGAGCCCAGCATCGAAAACGGTTTAGTGATCAGTTTCGTAAAAAAATTACGTACGGTTTGCCAAATTAAATGTGTGTACCGGAATTGAGGATCATTGAGGTCACCCTCGACCGGTAAACTAATACTGATGCGCCCCTGCGGGTCCTCGAGTAAAGCGACAGCAAACCCGAACGGCAAGTTGAGCGCATCTTTGCTTTCGACCTTCTCACCAAAGTTAAAACGCTGGATCAAGATCTTGTGGGAAGCTTTTAGCTTATTATTGCTGATGCGATAGGTCGTATTAAAATCAAGTTTCCCGTCGGCTAAGCCGCGGCCGGTGTACTTCCCGACATAAGGACTGGTGACCGTTAAAGCATATTGGTCAAGCCCGAGATTTAATTCCAACTCCAGCGGCTGTTGCAACGGCTTTAACTGCGCCTGCGCGCTGATCAATCCCTTTTCGTCCAGAAATGCCTTAAAATCTATTTTCGTAATGCTCTCCGGTTGGGTCGAGAATCCTGTGACCGTCAATTCCATCTGGCTCAAGGCCGTCTTGAATACGGGATTGACACTGCGGTCATCAAATTGGATAAAACCCTTTTGCAAAACGATCTTGTCGATAACAATGCTCGGCAGGGGTTGCACGGTTTGCGGCTGGGCTGGTTGTGCGGGCACGGCAGTGGCCGCGGGGACAAGGTTCACAAGATCGATCTTCCCGTCCTCCAGAAGCGAGGCATGGACAAAAAGCCCGTCCAATTGAACCGATTCGACGTGGGCCATCTTCTTTAAAAAGTCTTTAAAACTGACGTCTATTCTAAATTTATCAAATCCAAGCAGCTTCTGGTCCGCATGATCCGTGACCTCAAGCCCGACGACATTCAAGCTCCATAAGAACGGATTAAAGTAAACGCCGCGAACACTGACGGGTGTTTTAAGGAACTTGGAACCCTGGCTTTTGATCAGCCACGGAGAAAAAAGCGGAATGAGCGCGAGCGCGCAAAACAAATAAAAAACGAAAAGGCCGGCGCAAGCCTTGGAAACGATACTTAAGACTTTCTTGAGGAACATCATGCGGGCATTCTACCACTCACTGCATCTTTTGTGCAATACGGGCGATCTTTTTCAGCATTCCGCCGAAAATATATTCGTGCAGGGGGATCAACGCATACCAGTACAGGATGCCGGCTAAACCACGAGGCTGAAAGCGAGCATGCTGGGTCAGCTCACAAAGATTGGGATCGATCGCCTTGACAGAAAAGTCCAATGTTGCCAATCCAGGGACTTTCATTTCAGCGGCTAATGACAAATGGTCGTTCTCTTTCACGCTCGCCACACGCCAGAAATCCAAGGCGTCCCCGGCGGCAAGCCGCTCAGCGTCACGCCGGCCCCGGCGCAAACCGACACCACCGACAACACGGTCAATAAATCCGCGCAAAACCCAAAGCCAAGTCCCGTGATACCAGCCGTGTTCACCGCCGATACGGGCAACGACCGCCCAAACTTTTTCCACTGGGGCCGCGATCATCTTAACGCGCTTATCTTCCAATATCATCCCCCCCGCCCACTTCGGGTCCCCGGGGTGCGCCTGCGAATATTGCGGAATAATACCAGCGTCGGCCCACGACGTTTCAACATAATTGAATTGGATGCGCATCAAAGCCCGGCGTATCGCTTCGCGGCAATCAAGAAGGTCTTGCTTAATGATCCACTCAATACGATGGTCTTTGCAAATAACCGGATTGCGTAATCCTTCAGCTAAAGGCTGGGCAATATAATTGGGGACCGGCGTGATCAAGTGGATCCAAAGTGAGCTCAAGTGCGGAGAAAGGATCGGGACCGGGATAACGATGCGCTTACGCAAACCCGCTTCCTCGGCGTAGATCCTCATCAATTGTAAATAAGAAACAACTTCTTGCCCGCCGATATCAAAAACCTGTCCGGCCGTTTCTTCTTTCTCCAAACAACCGAAAAGATATTCAATAACATTTTTAATGGCGATCGGCTGGTTCGGTGTATAAACCCAGCGCGGAGTGATCATGACCGGCAAGCGATCAACGAGATAACGGAGGATCTCGAACGACACGCTCCCTGACCCGATGATCATCGCGGCACGCAAGACGGTGACCGGAACGGACCCGGACCGCAATATTTCCGAGACTTCCTGGCGGGATTTAAGATGTTTGCTCAAATTCGAATCGAATTCGCCCAAACCGCCTAAATAAATGATCCGCTTAAGGCCGCATTCACGGGCGAGACGTGCCATGCTCATGGCCGCACGGCGGTCCGCTTCCTCAAAATCGGCACTTTGCGGATTCATCGAGTGGACAAGGTAATAGGCCACATCGATCCCCTGCAATGCCACGCGCAAAGAATCCTCGTCATGAACGTCAACCTCAGCAAGCTCGACGTTCGCATGCCCGGTCCAGAAACGGCTTTGGAGCTTTTCTAGCGAACGTCCTGACGCGCGGACTTTATAACCGCCCGATAAAAGCCGCGGCAAAAGCCGGCCGCCAACGTAACCGGTCGCTCCAAGGACCAAAATCTTTTGATATTTCTTTTCCATTATAAAAAATTATCTATTGCTCACAGGATTCTTTGGCCATTCTTGGTAAACATAATCCGGCTTCATTAACGGTTGGTAATCCTTTGGAGTATTCACGGGAAAGGACACAATATCCCACACTCCCGACCCCGCACGCTTGATCATCTGCACAACACCCCAAACGGCACCGGAACCGATCCAAACTAGAATATGCGGCGTCTTTTTTGCACCTTCGATCCAATACGCCCGGGCTTGCTTCGGCATTTCGATCGGCGCCGTCACGATGTTGACGACTCCACGGACGATTTTCTTGCCGGGATTATCAGCATAAGCGTTGGAAGGTATCACCAAAACCAAGATTAATGCGATAAGAGCAGACTGCTTTATCATTGTAGTTCTCCTTTTGGTATTTTGATTTCCCAATTCACGGCAATGATATCTCCAACCAGGATCCCGCCTTTATCTAAAAGCCTGTTCCAAATAATACCGAACTCTTTACGTCTGATCAGCCATTCCCCTTTCAATTCCATCGTGCCATCCGGTAAAACAATAACAGAGAACGTCGAGGCGATTTCCTTCGTGATCCCATGAAGGCTCAGATCACCAACAACAGTATAACTGTTGCCACTTTTCGTGATCGCTTTACTTTGAAAAATGATACTGGGGAATTTCTCAACATTCAGCAATTGCGGGGATCGGACGATCTTATCAAATGAAGGATGCGGTGATTTAATACTTGCGGAGGAAATATCTAAGAAGACCGACTTAATGGAGAGGCTGTCTTTATCAACAGCAAGGCGGCCCTCATATTTTTCAAAAACGGCATTATAGCGCCCAACCACACTGTACTTAATGGAACCTTTAATATCGGAAATTCCCGGGCCAAAGGTCAGGGCGACGTCCGCAAATGTACTCTGACGGAATAGTCCCATAAGGATCAACATTGTCAAGATGGTTATTCTCATGTCTTGAGCTTAACACCCAAGGCTCAAAGGTCAACACATGATATAAACCTACATATCATGTATATGAAGTACATGGCGCCCAACCGGCAAAAAGCTATTTACCGTAGAGTATTTCCAAGGTTTGGCGGCGAAATTCGAAGATCTGATTCAATTGCTTTTCAACGATGGCCGTATTGATCCAGGGGAAATACTTTTGAAAAGGCACACGATAAGTAACCGTGTCGACCATTTCCGTACCGCCGAAAACTTCCTTGAATTGATGCAGATGATGCCAATAGGCGTACGGGCCTTTGAGTTGCTCATCAACGAACTGATAAGGCGCGCTGACGTCCTTGATCTCAGAGACCCACTTGACCGGGATGCCAAGCAGAGGTTTCACGCGATATTCAACGATCAGCCCATTGTAAATTTTATCAGGAGGATCAGTGATGATCTTAAAACCAAGTGTGCCCGGAGTAATACGTGGCAAATTACGGGGATTGGAAAAGAAAACCCAGGCATCCTTAACAGGGATCGGTAAAAATTGCGTACGGGTAAATTTATGATCCATCCGTTTCCTTTGAGGCTTCTAAATATTCCCAACGTTGAAAAAGCGTTAACAGTTCACCGTCGATCTCCTCAGCACGAGCCTGCGCCTTAGCGACATCTTTGGGGTCACCTTGATAAAACGAAATGTCCGCTAGCTGAGTATAAAGCTTTTCTTGTTCTTCTTCCAGCTTTTGGATCTGGCCGGGCAAAAGTTCCAGTTCTTTTTGTTCTTTATAAGAAAGCTTACGGGTCTTAACAGGAACGTCAGCTTGTTGAATAACTTTCTCCGTT
>JADLGJ010000108.1 GCA_020849375.1 Candidatus Omnitrophota bacterium | reverse complement strand
TAGTTTTTAACGGCTACGCAAAAAAGATACCTGTCAGTGCCCCGAAAGCAGTTTTCGGCAATATGCTCGGCGCCTGCGGTGCTATAGACGTCATTACTGTTTTATTGGCGATGGAGCATAACATGGTCCCGCCGACGATCAATTTAGAAACCCCGGATCCTGAATGCGATCTGGATTATGTCCCGAACCAAGCGCGGGACAAACAGATCAAGAACGCCCTGGTCATCAACCGCGGACGCGGCGGGATCAATTGTGTATTAGTTTTGCAGAAACCTTAAGCAGGAGGAATAGCACGTGACGACCGTAGAAGAACAAGTGAAGTCAGTCTTTAAGAAAGTCTTGGATATCAGTCCGTCAGAGATCAAGCCGAACGAAAAGCTTGATGCTTCGCTGGGGATCGATTCGACCGAATTAGTCGAGATTTCCGTCGGTATTAAAAAAGAGCTGGGTGTTGCTTTAGCCGACAGTGAATTGAAGAAGTCCCACACTTTTAACGAGATAGTAAAGATTGTCGAATCCAAAAAGAATTAAGAGTCCATATGATCATTGATCTTTCTCTCCCGATTGACGATAAGCTCGTTGAAACCCACGATGCGAAGATAGACCGCATTTCGCACGCGCAAGGGGTTGAGCACTTCAATTGGGTCGTCATGAAGAACCAGCCCGGCGGGCAGGAACGCTTTGATAAAGGCGAACGCGTCGCGACCAAGGAAGAAATTCCTGATGGCGAAATGTTGTCCCTTGAGATCGTCCACTCGTCCGTGCATATGGGAAGCCATGTGGATGCGCCATTTCATTACGGAAGTACCTGTGAAGGGAAGCCGGCCAAGCAGATCATGGATGTTCCTCTGGAATGGTGCTATGGCCCGGGTGTTGTCCTGGATTTTACGCATTTGAAATTTCCCGCCACGATCGGCAAAAAAGATGTCGAAGCCGCCCTCCAGAAGATCAATTACAAATTAAAGCCGATGGACATTGTCCTTTTATACACTGGCGGCGACACAATGCTGGGGACGGATGATTATGTCAATAAGTACGTCGGCTGCACGGTTGACGCGATCGAATATTTGTTGGATCAGGGAATTAAAATGATGGGCATCGACACGATCGGCTTGGACCGGCCGTGTTTCTTAATGTTTAAGGAATTTTTGGCCACGAAAGACAAAAGTAAGATCTGGCCGTGCCATTTCTTGGGCCGCCGCCGGGAATATTGCCACATGGAACGTTTGGGGAATTTAGGCGCGATCCCGAAACCGTTTGGCTTTACCGTTTCGTGTCTGCCCGTGAAGGTTCGTCACGCGGGTGCGGGGTGGTCAAGAGTTGTGGCTATGGTGTAGCTTTGAGCGAAGCGAATTATAAATTTAATATCCCCGAAGAGGCCTATGGCCAGGTCATTGAGGGAATTGATCTGCAGATCTTAAGTTCGGATTCAGTCAGGCTTATTGAGGCGTACGTGAAGCAGGAAGGGGAGTTGAGCGAAATTCAGGTCAAGGTTTTATATTTGTGTGAACTTGACTTAAAGGCCGTTATTCCGAAAGTTAGCCCCGCATTAAAGGGTTATTTTATGCGTCTACACCTGGGGGTGATAGATGTGATCAAAAAGTTGGGATCTCATTAACGCAAGGATAACCAATGAAAACTAAAATCTTTTTAATTGTATTGTTGGCAGTCTTTTTGCCATTCATGGGGCCGGTTCATAAGGCTTGGACAGTAAGTGGGCCAAGTTGGCATAAAGTTAAACTTTATATGACCTCATGGTGCCCGTATTGTCAGCGGATGATCCAATATTTTGAAGATAACAATATTGATTATGTTGCTTATGATATTGAAAAGGACAAAAAGGCGGAAAACGAATTTCGTAATTACGGGGGGACGGGTATCCCCCTGGTTGTCGTCGGGAAAACAGTTATTAGTGGCTATGACCCGGAAAAGGTCAAAGCCGCGTTAGAGTAGACCAAAGGAGATCACGATGGGGCACACACGGAATTCGATCGTCATCAACGCGCCGTACAGTTTGGTTTTTGATATTTCCAATAAGATCGAACGTTGGACCGAACTTTTCGGTAAAGAGTATGCCAGCGCCGATGTTTTGGAGCACAAAGGCAATGAGATCACCTTTCGTTTAACGGATGAAGACAAGAAATCCTGGGTCTCGAAGAGATGGTTGTTTAAGGAGCAGCGTTTCGCTTATGCATCTCGCCATGAACCGATGTTCCCGTTCCGTTATATGAAAATTATCTGGCTTTATAATGAAACGCCTGATGGGACGGAAATGGTCTGGATGCAGGATTTTGCGATGGATGAGAAGTTTACCAAGTTTACCGCTGAACAGATCGAGGGTTTCATTAATGAGCATTCGCAGCACAATATGAAGATCTTTAAAAAGGTGATCGAGGCTGAGGCGAAAGTCGCGGCTTAAAATGTCCAATAGGAAGGTCACGCTTTTTCTTTTTTGTTTGGCGAACATAGCCATCTCTTTTAACTTTGCGGCGCTCGCGGCAGCTGTTCCGCTGATGAGCCGTGGATTACAGCAAAGCGAAAATGTTGTTTCTCAGATCTCGGCGTACTACATGATCCCCTATGGGTTAGGGGCTTTGATGTATGCCCCTTTGGCGCGGCGGATCAGTTTGAAATGGATCTTAGCAACAGCCATGGCGGTTTATGGGATCCTTAATTTTGTTTGTGTCTGGTGCCCGTCGATCACTGTCATACTCAGTGCCCGTGTTGTGATGGGTTTAGCGGCGGCTTGCGTGATCCCCTTGTGTTTGATCTCGATTGGCAGCCTTTTTGAAAGAAATGTTCGCGGGAGAATGGTCGGACTGTTTTTCTCGACGAGTTTTATCGCGTCGGTCGCAGGGATCGCGGTCAGCGGGTTGTGCCCGTGGCAATGGCTGTTTATTATTCCTGGTATTCTAGGGATTTTTACGGCTCTATTTATGGTCGCCGCAGCCGACGGAATGCGTGCCAATGAAAATTCGCCGCCGGTTGATTATGGGCGGGTATGGCGGGATAGTAATGTCCGCAATATTTTACTTTTTATTTTTGTCTTGAGTTTTTTGTATCACGGGATCCATAAATGGCTGGCGGTTTATTTGCACCGGCAGTATGGTTTAGAGCAGTGGGCGATCAGTGCGTACTTTATTTTGATCGCTTTGACCGGTGTGGTGGGGCAAAATGCCGGCGGATGGGTCACTGACCGGCTGGGGCGCAGGGTCGCTTGTTACTGGGGTGTCCTGCTTCTGGCATGCGCGACAATGCTCTTGTTTTGGCAATATCCATTGTTTGTTTTGGGTGCGATTTTGGCCATGTTCTCTATCGCTTGGGCGGTTGGACATAACGGGGTATCAACGGTGTTGACCGATTTCCCGGACGAGAACCGCAGTGAGATCGCCGGGCTTAATTCTGCGATAAGGTTTTTGAGCGGCGGGTTAGGGTTTTTTATCGGTGGGCCGTTCGTTGAAAGAAATATTGCTCTGACATTTTTGGGTTTTGGTATGGCTATGTTCGTGACATCGTTTTTTATTAAGAAAATTATACCGGCATCATAAAAAGGGGGAAGGCATGATCAATGCAAGTTTAAAAGGAAAGAACGCGATCATCACCGGGGCCAGCAAAGGCATCGGGAAAGCGGTCGCGATGCGTTTAGCTGAGAACGGGATTAACGTTGTGATCGCTGCGCGTACCAAGGGCCCGCTTGATGAAGCTGTGGCGGAGATCAAGAGCAAAACCGGTGTTAAAGTCATCGGCGTTGTGACCGATGTTGCGAAGATGCCGGACTTGGAGAATTTGGTTAATACGGCTATGAAAGAATTCGGCCACATTGATATTCTTGTCAACAATGCCGGCGTTTCGAGCCAATATCTATTTGAGAAACAACCGATCGAAGAATTTGAAAAACTTGTTTATACCAATTATCTCGGCTATGTCCGTATGATCAAGTTGTTGATCGATCATTTTGTCGCCCGCAAAGGCGGCTCGATCATCAATATGGTCTCCGGCTCGACGCTGGTTGACCCGATCCCTCGTACATTCTTGGTTTATAGTTCGCTTAAGGTCGGGTTGCGTGCATTTTTAAAGGGTTTGTTTTGGGAAATGCGTGATAAGGGGATCAAGGTCACTTCGATCTTGCCAGGCGTTGTTGATAGTGATTTGACTGGGCATTTAAGTGACATTACGACGGAACAAAAAGACCGGTTGATGTCGCCGCAGGCGGTCGCGGACATGGTTATGTTTGCTTTATCATGCCCGGTAAACAGCTGCCCGCTTGAACTGGCGGTCATCAATCAACAAACGCCGTGGACCAAGCCGGTGATTGATTACGCTCAAGCGCAAGCCAAATAATCTTGGGACGGGTGGCGCGGAGGGGGTCCCCTTTATGCGAGAAACTAAGTGAGCACGTGAAGGGTCCGCAGCGACAGGACCCGTAACTTAGTATGGAGGGACAAATGGACAAAACCGTATTCGTGTTTCAGAAAAACAAGTTCCAGGAAATACGCGTGGGTATCCGCGAATACAAGGGTAACGACTTGATCGATATCCGCACGTGGACGTTGACACAGGGGTCGGAAGAAATGGTCCCGACGGCCAAGGGCGTTTCCGTCAATGTTAATCTGCTGGCCGACTTGAAAAAAGCATTGGATGAAGTTGAAAAAGAATTAAAGAAAAATAAGATCGGCTAATTTATGTCCGGCATCATTGATTTCCACAGTCATTATATCCCGCCACAGGTTGGG
>JADLGJ010000107.1 GCA_020849375.1 Candidatus Omnitrophota bacterium | reverse complement strand
GGGCCGAAACACTGGCTCTGGAGTTTGGCGGGTTTAAGAGCCAGGAGTTGCAAACCCTTAATAAGCCGATCTTTTCGCAGTTGTTAGGTGAATTTAAAGGGACATTGCGGTTGACCCGTATTGATGACCAGATCCAGGTCCTGGCGATCTTGGCCGAAATGTCCAAGGGCGGGACGATGGAGAAAGCTCTGAGCAAGAAGATCACAACTTATATGACGGACGAAGAGAACCGTTATGCTGTTGAAAATATTGTTGAGAACCAGGGAAAGATCAATTTTGAGAACGGGGAATTCCGTATTTTGAACGTGAGCCAGAACCTCGCTGCCGTGACCGTCACGATGGAGAATAAAAAAGAGAAACTGCGCATTCACGAAACGATCAACATTGATATTTCCCGTATCCTGCAGAAGATCGCTTGGAAAAATTAGCCCACATGCGTAAGGCCATTTTAGCGTTACTGGTGTTGGCGGCCTTCAGTTATTCCGGCGCCGTGAATCAGCCGTTCGTGCACGACGACGTTGTTTTTATCCTCCAGAATCCGCAAGTCCACGATTTTAAAACGATCACCCAGGTTTTTGACAAAAGTTCATTTACTGCCGGAACGCCGGCGTTCGCTAATCCTTATTACCGGCCTTTTCTTGACATCGTTTACCGCCTGGAGTTCTTTTTTTTCGGCCCTTCCCCGGTGGGATACCATCTTGTCAATATTCTTTTACATGTGGTCAATGCGGTCTTGATCATGGTCCTGACGCTGCGCTTAACTCAGCGGCAAGGTTTTGCCTGGTGCGTCGCTGCCCTGTTCTTAGTGCATCCGATCCAGTCGGAAGCGGTCGCATGCATTTCCGGGATCTCGAACCTTTTGTTCACAACGTTCTTGCTGTTGTCGTTCCTGCAATATATGCATTTAACTGTCTCTGAAGAAGAATTAAGTTTGACACAAGAAGCGGTCCAATATGGCAGTGTGCTCCTTTTGTTCGGAGCGGCGTTATTAACGAAAGAACAAGCGTTAGTCCTGCCGATCATCATTTTGTTCTATGAATATTTCTTGCCGCAGTTGAGCGGCCATTCGAACACCGGTTGGCGCCTGCGCATGTCCGGGCTGGTGATCGTAGCCGGAGGTTATCTTTTGTGGAGAAAGCTCATTCTTGGTGGGTTTTTGACGTCATTGATCCCGAATTGGGGAGAATTTTATTTAAGGCTTAAATCATTGCCGGCAATCATCATGACGCATCTGCGCACATTATTCTGGCCGGCGGACCTGCACTATTACCGCAGCCATGATATTCTTGCTCCGTGGGTGTTGCCGCTCGCGGCGTTGGCCTGTTTTGTTATGGTCTGCCTTTTGATCGGGCGTATTTTGCCGTCGAATCGAAAAACAATATTCGGGTTCGGGCTGGGGTGGTTTTTCATCACGCTAGCCCCGACGACGAGTATCGTTCCTCTGATCCATGAATATTCGTTTATCGCGGCTTTCGAGCATTTTAATTATTTACCGCTAGCCGGCCTCCTCTGGAGTTTCCTGATCGCGGCAGAGTATTTCTTAGAAAAAGTCTTTCATAAGCGCAGTCTTATTTTGAAAAAGATCTGCCTTGCGGTTATCATCCCGGCGTGTGTTGCCGTGACTTTTTTGCAGACAAAAGTGTGGGCAGGAGAGATCCCGCTTTTTGAACAAGCGGTCAAATATGAACCGGAGATGGGCCGCCTGCGTTTGCTGTTGGCAAAAGCGTATTATTTTCATAAGGACTTTAAAAGGGCAGAACCGCAATTTGGGGCAGCGAGGGATATTATGAGCGGATATTTGGCCAAGGTCAAAGATGTGAATGTGCGGCCTTTTTATGAAAGTTTCCTTAAGGAAAGCTTGCTTGGACTCGCTTCGTGCAGCGAAGCCATTGGCGATCTTCCGTCCGCTGAGAAATATTACGACGATGTTTCGGCCTTAGCTCCGTCGGACAGTATGGTTTGGAACAATCTCGGCGTTATTGCCATCCGGCAGGGACAAGTTGAGAAAGCTATGGTACACTTTAAAAAAGCTTTAGCCGTTGATCCTGGCTTTGCGCCAGCCCGGCATAATTTAGAACTTTTATCAAGGTAGGATCGAGAAGTTATGACACTTTCTTTTCAAATGACCGCTGCTGGAATTGCGATCCTGGTTTTTGCCGTGATCGGGATCTTGCTTTTGACCCCTGCCGAAAAAGAGCGCCGCCGCCGTCGTCGTACCGATAAGGACGAACACGGGAAAGAAGCTCCTGTTAAGAATTGGGAAGAAACGAGTTTGAGGCTCGAGCGCCATATTCAGGCTTTACGGCGGGAGATCGAGACATATCAGAAGATCGAACGGACGCTAGGGCGGGACCTTGAAGTGCAAAAAGAAAAGTACGCCAAATTGCAGGAAAAACTTTCTCAAGAACGCGATTGGCAGAAAAAAGAAGAGGAAGACCTCGACAAAAAAGCCCAGGAAATCGTGTCTTTGAAAACGAATGTGCGAACGATGGAAGATGACCTTAACCGGACGCATGCGGAGCGGCTTAAATTTGAAAGGGAATTACGGGAAACCAAGGGCGAGCTCGAATCGGTCACGCAGGCACGCCGCAGTCTGGAATTGCAAGTACAGAAGCTGGAAGCCGAGACCGATAATATGCGTAAACAGATCAAGGACCTAAAATGGGAAACTTCACAGCTTTCCGGGAAGCTCGCCGATAAGAAAGAGGCCGAGAGTTGGGTGCCGAAACAGGATTTTGAAAAACTGCAAGCTGAACTCCGCAACAAAGAGCAGGAATTGACCCGCCTTCGGGAACAAATCAAAAAAGAAGTGCTGTAGTCCGAGCTAAAAAGACCCTTCCCAATAACATTAAAACCCGCTATAATGACCGGCTTAAAAGGATGACGGCCATGAAATTTGCCCGACGGACAGATTGGGAATTGACCCCGAATAAAATCAGCGGTATTCTCGAAGATCTTAAGGCCAAGGGCAAGACTGTCTTGGACTTGACCGAGTCGAACCCGACCCGCTGCGGGCTGGCCTATCCGCAAAAAGAATTGCTCAGCGCTCTTTCGCAAGATGCCAATATGTTATATTCTCCGTCGACGAAAGGGCTTTTGTCGAGCCGTGAGGCGGTGGCCGCGTATTACGCCCAGAAGAACATGAAGGTTTCTTCGGAGCAGATCTTTTTGACCGCGAGCACGTCGGAAGCGTATTCTTTCCTTTTTCGCCTGTTGGCCGATCCCGGGGAAAACATCCTGTTCCCCGCGCCGAGCTATCCGTTATTTGATTTTCTAGTTGATTTAAATGACCTGGAGCGCGGTTTTTATCCGCTGGAATATGCTGACCGCTGGATGGTGGACTTTGAAGGCGTTGAAGACAATATCAACGAGAAAACGAAAGCCTTGGTCACGGTCAATCCGAACAACCCGACGGGTTCATACATTAAGAAAGATGAACTCGCGGTGTTGAACAGGATTTGTAAGGCCCGTCAATGTGCTTTGATCAGCGACGAGGTTTTCTTTGATTATGCGCTTGAGGGTCGGGCAGATGTTGTGTCATTCGCGGACAATCAGGAAAATTTGACGTTTACCATGGGCGGCCTTTCCAAAACATTAGGCCTGCCGCAGATGAAACTGTCGTGGACGATCGTGAGCGGCCCGAAAGATGTTGTAAAGGACGCGATCAACCGGCTGGAAGTCATCGCCGACACGTACTTATCGGTCAACACGCCTGTCCAGAATGCTTTGGCATCGTGGTTGAACTTGCGGCCTGGTATCCAAAAGATGATCATGGACCGTGTGCGTATTAACCGCGATGAACTGACGAAGAAATTTGCCAGCGAAAGCCTTTTACACACAGAAGGCGGTTGGTATGCGATCGTAAAGCTGGCCGATGGTATCGACGAGGAAAATTTGGTCGAAGAATTACTGATCAAAGATCATGTGTATGTGCATCCGGGATATTTTTTTAATTTTAATGAAGAGCCGTATTTAATCTTAAGCCTTTTGCCGTCGCCCGAGATTTTCTCGGAAGGGGTCAACAGGATTATTAAACGGCTCGGGTGCAGGCAGGAACCGAGCCTTTAAGGAGAATCGAATGGAAATTGGAATTGTCGGATTGCCCAATGTGGGCAAATCAACATTGTTTAACGCTTTAACCGGCGCTGGCGTGGCCGCGGAGAATTTTCCTTTCACCACCATCGAACCCAACGTCGGAGTTGTGCCGTTGCCCGATGAACGGTTGAACGTCCTGGCCGAGAAAAATGAAAGTGTCAAGATCTCACCGGCGGGGATCCGCTTCGTTGATATCGCGGGTATCGTCAAGGGTGCCAGCCAGGGTGAAGGTTTAGGAAACAAATTTCTTTCCCATATCCGTTCCGTTGACGCGATCTGCCACGTTGTCCGTTGTTTTAAAGATGAAAACGTTGTCAACGTCTTGGGCGACCTTGATCCTTTGAACGCCGCCGATGTCATCGAAACCGAATTATTACTCGCTGACCTTCAGCAAGCCCAAAAAGCGCTCGATAAATATAAAAAGCCCGCGCAAGCCGGCGATAAAGTCGCGCAAGAAAAAACCGCGGTGCTTGAGGCGGCTATGAAAGGTTTTAATGAAGGCAAAAGTGCCCGCTCACAAGGCCTTTCGCAAGAACTCGTCGCTGAATATCAATTTTTGACCTCTAAGCCGATCGTCTATGTCGCAAATACCGATGAAGGCGGCGCACCACCCGAACTTTTAAATCCCTTATTAGAGCGTGCAAAAAAAGAAAACGCCGAAGTTGTTGTTCTCTGCACCAAGATCGAAAGCGAAATTTTGGAGCTTCCGCCTGAAGAGCGCTCTTCGTATTACGATGATGCCGGGATCACCTCCCCGGGTTTGGCCACCTTAGCCCGCGCGGGACAAAAACTTCTCAAGCAGGTCTGTTTTTTTACTGCCGGCCCGACCGAAACGCGTGCCTGGCTTATTCCGGAAGGGACTAAAGCCAACAAAGCCGCCGGGAAGATCCATAGCGATATTGAACGCGGTTTTATCCGTGCGGAAATCCACAAATACAAAGATTTGATCGAATTAGGTAGCTACAAAGCGGTTCAGGAAAAAGGTTTGGTCTCTTTGGAAGGCAAAGATTACGAAATGAAGGACGGCGATATTGTCCATTTCCGCTTTAGTGTGTAGTCTTGCATTACCGAGGGATTTTGTTAAGATAATCGAGAAACGCGAGGGAACTTTATGGCTAGAACGACAAAACCACAGAAGACGACCGTCAATATCCACCGCCCGAATTGGGACCAGTATTTCTTAAAGCTTGCCATGTTGGCGTCCGAACGAGCCACCTGCCCGCGGATGCATTGCGGCTGTGTCTTGGTCAAAAATAAGAATGTCATTTCT
>JADLGJ010000106.1 GCA_020849375.1 Candidatus Omnitrophota bacterium | reverse complement strand
TCTTAACTTTTTCTTTGTCGTTGTCAACACAGACGACCGTATGGCCGATCGCCGAAAGGCAAACCCCTGACACAAGACCGACATAACCTGTCCCGATAATTCCGATATTCATATCACACATCCCTTTCTGATAACTTTAAAGTGCCCCAGCCTTACGGCGATTAAACCCAGTCCCGAAATTAAGCCCCATTTCCGGGAATTCTTTCAAAGTAAAGATCATCCAAATCGAGTCTCCATCAGTGTCCTTATGATTGAAACTGATCTTTCCTTCCCACTCATGCAGATCGCGCACGATCGAATATTGCTGTTCTTTATTGATCCCGCGGTCAGTGTCCCAGCGCTCGTAGACCTCAAAATACCATTTTTGATTGATACGGTAATTCAATTGTGACGTGATCTGGTCGTCAACCTCGCGGTCATAACGCTTCCCAAAACCGAACGACCAACGGTTCCCCGGATCCGTAAAATATACATCAAAATTCGCAGAACTCAAGTGCTCCTCTAAGGTGTCGTAATAAGTATCGGCATAAAATGTCACATATTGGTTCGGGATCAGGTCGGTCTTTGTCACGACATTATTAAAACCACCCTTATGGCTGTCTTCTTTGAGATAAAAATCCGACGTCACAAGGAACCGCAACAGGTCTTCGCTCTTGTTCGCACGCTTGGTCTGCAATTTATTTTCCAGCCCGTAGGTCATCCCATGGCGGAGAGCCAAGTTATCCATCGAGTCAAATTGCACGAGCTTCGATGATTCCAGCGTCGGGTCATGGGTATAAAAATAAGCGACCGAAGGCGTGATGACGTGCCGCAAGCGGTTAATATCCAGGTTGAACAGATCGGTTTTCACATCATACACGCGGAAAAATTTCGTGCTGACATCGGCCCCGGTCTTAAAGATCCCGCGGACGGTATTATTATTCTCTTTTGTCAGCGTCTTAGAATAATAGGTCTCTTCCCCGCCGACGAACGGGCGAAGTTCAAAAATATTGACCTTAAAAGGATACGAGATCTCATTATCCGTATCAATACGTTCGGTTTCATAACGGTTGGCCATCGGGCTGGGTTCGAGTTTAGCAAGGTTGGAATAGGTCGTACTGTTCTTCCAATAGAACCCGCTCCCCAAGATCTTGCGCCCGGGCAGCAAATAATTAATTTCCGGGAGGCGGTCAACCGCGGACGTAAAACGGTTAACGCGCACATCACTACGCAAACTCAATGTTCCCGCCGTGGACAAGCCCCGCGTCAAAAGGAAATACGTCGGAGGATTACTATCTTTTTCATATTCCCGTTCAAAAAGGTCTTTCAATAATTGGTCGTCGCTCAATTTATAATATTGCCAAACCGCCCGGGTATTATCATCAACATCCCAGGTGTGCCGCCACTCGCCCTTGAAACGTTCCTTCTCAATGGCCGGCTCATCATTATTATTGTTGTAATCATAAAAAAACTTTGTGTTCTCCTTCAACCGCTCCTGGGTGTAATACATTTTCATAAAACCACTGCCGAAGCGCGTATTGTTGTAATTGAGGTCCGCGCCCTCACCAAAGCCGCGCTTGCTGCGGTAATCCAAATGAAGGACCGTATTAATCTGGTCGTTCCAGTAATGCCGCCAACCCGTCAGGACAAAACTGCCCCAATCTTTGTCATAACCGGGAGTGATCGTGAACATCGGCTTTTTATGTTTGAGGTCCTGCGTGTATTTGGGGAGCCAGAAAACCGGGACTTTCCCCAGCACGAGCGTCATATTGCGTGCCACGGCTTTATCGCCGGGAATAATATCAACCTTGGGGGCCTTGAAACGGAAATGCGGTTTGTCATGGTCGCAGGTCGTAATATAACCGTTCTGCAGATGAATATGATTATTCGCGTCTTTGGAGATCTTTTCACCCGCGCCGTAAAACGGTTTGGAAGTGATCTTCGCCTGGACGAAATCGCCTTTCATTGTCGTGAAGTTATAGATCATCCGATCGCCTGTCAAACGCCCGCCGTCGCCGCGCACGAGAACAACATTGCCTTCAGCGACCCCCACGTTCTGGGTGCGGTCAAATTCCAAACGGTCACAGTACAGTGTGACACCCGCACGCTTAACGATAACATTCCCGCTGGCAACGACCTTACTATCCGTGGCCGAATATTGGACTTGGTCGCCGTTGACCTCGACAGGCGACGATTCCTCTTGAGCGCTGACGCACACACAGGACACGAGCAAAAACAATATGGGCAGGAATCTTTTCATGATCTCTTTTTCAAACCCTCTGCGAGCAAGACCCGCGCCCCGAGAATGCCGGCATCATCGCCGAGCTTCGCATGAACGATCTTGACCAACTTGGCTTGGACTTTCATGGCACGTTTTTGGATCACCTGATTGATAGTCGGAAAAAGGAACCGGTGATTGTTAGAAACACCCCCACCGATAATGATCAATGGCGGATTTAAAAGGTTCACGACCCCCACCAAACCGTTGCCGATATGAGTGGCTGTTTCTTTAAAAAACTTCAAAGCTTTCTGGTCGCCTTTGAGAGCCAATGAATGGACGTCCGGGATCGTTAACGTGGTACTACCGAAGATCCGCGAAATCTTTTCTAACAACTGTCGGTTCCCGACCGACTGTTCAAAACATCCCCAGCCACCGCAATTACAATGAGGCCCATTTTCATTGATCGGCATGTGCCCGATCTCACCGGCCACAAAACTGGCTCCACGGTATAATTGCCCATCCAAGATAAGTCCGCCCCCGACCCCGGTGCCTAACGTCATGCAAAGAAGATCGTTCTTTCCTTTACCGGCACCATATTTCCATTCCCCGAGAGTGATCATGTTAACGTCGTTTTCCAAAAGGACGGGAACACGGAACTCTTTTTCAAAGATCGCACGCAACGGCACATTCTTCCAACCCGGAATGTTGGGTAAAAAAATAACAAGCCCCTTGAACGGATCAACCGCCCCGGGAAGCCCGATGCCGATACCGGTAAGCTGCTTAAGCGAAATTTTTGAATTATTAAAAAGGGCACGGACCTGCGTAAAGATCGCCTTAATGAGGAGAGTTTTATTACGATTGTAAGGCTTTGTCGGCATAGCACTTCGGGCTAAAATCTTGCCCTTAGCGTCTACGATACCCAGCTTAACGTTCGTACCGCCGACATCAATTCCTAGAACCAAATTTTTCATGGGCCGTTAGGCTCCCTATGGGAGGGATCAATATAAGACTATAAGTATTATTTATTAGAAGGCCGTAAAATGCGAACATTCTACCTGAAAAAGGAGGGTCTTTCAAGACGAATTATGGGTGGATTATTTGGTATAAACCCCGAACGCGCAGATGCGGTTGCGGCCTTCTTTCTTGGCGCGGTACAAAGCCCAATCCGCTTTATCGATCAGCTCATTAACTTTCTTCCCATCATGAGGATAAACCGAGATCCCAATGCTCAATGTCGCCTTTGTCTTGGTATCATAAGCCTTGATCGTAGCCCCTTGAACGGCTGAGCGGATACGTTCAGCAACATAACCAGCGCCGTCATGGTCAGTATCCGGAAGAACCACGCAGAATTCTTCCCCGCCATACCGGCCGATAATATCAATTTCACGGATATGCGCCTTAATAATGCCCGCGATCTCGCGCAGGATCTGGTCTCCGGTCAAATGGCCATGCTGGTCATTATAACTCTTGAAATGGTCCACATCGATCATCAAAAAGGACATCTTGGTCTTATGCGCCATGGCGCGGTTACGCTCTTCTTCAAAACGCTCCATCAAATAACGCCGGGTATGGACTTCCGTTAAACTGTCCGTGATCGCGAGGCGTTCAATATCCTGATAAAGCCGCACGCGCCGTAAAGCCAGGGCGAACTGATTGGCAAGGATCGCGACTTTCTCTTTTTGATCTTCCGCAACCCCGCTCAAGGCCAAAATACCCAACTTCCGGCGCTGGCCGGTCAGCGTTAGAAGCAAATACCCATGCGGGTCCTTTTGATCAATATTCTCTTCCGCCAAAGGGTCCAACAAAACACATTCTTTAAAATTCACATTTTGCGCCAATTTCGACTT
This sequence comes from Candidatus Omnitrophota bacterium, assembly GCA_020849375.1. Classification (GTDB taxonomy): domain Bacteria; phylum Omnitrophota; class Gorgyraeia; order Zapsychrales; family JANLHA01; genus JADLGJ01. Next base: position 6,755 of record JADLGJ010000106.1, on the reverse strand, counting down.
AAAAGTTTGGAATGTTTTCTCTTCAGAAAAATTCTTAGTCATTTCCCGGGTCAGGTCATACAGGGTAAAGATCTGCGCGACTTCCGTCTCCAGAACTTTCTTTCGTCCTTCCAATCCGGTCTTAATACTTAGCGATTCGTCGTACTGCTCTTTGATCACGTTCAAAGCATCTGCTTCCTTTTGCAAAAGCCCGGCTATCACCCAACGGATCGCGAAGATCGTGACCGAAGTAAAAACAACCAGGCATATCAAAGCGAGGATCATTTGACCTCCTTCGCTAAAACAACTTGGTTGCGGCCCGAGGCCTTTGCTTCATAAAGGGCGGAGTCAGCTTTCTGCACGAGTTCTTCTTTTGTCGGCGTGTCGCGCGGAAACGCCGCAACCCCGACTGAAACCGTAACATGCGTTCTCTCTCGTCGAAGAATGATCGTCTGTGTTTCGATCTTCTTACGGACTTCTTCCGCAAGCTGGCCGGCTTTCCGCTTAGAGCAATCCGGCAAAAGCACACAAAATTCTTCCCCACCGTAGCGGCAAACGATCTGCCCGGGTTGGCTGAACATGTCAGTCAGGATCATGGCGATCGTCTTTAAAACAATGTCCCCGGCGGTGTGGCCGAAGCGGTCATTGTATTTCTTAAAATGATCAAGATCGATCATCAAAAACGACATTTCTTCGTCGCTGCGCAAATGACGGCTGATCTCGGCGGTCAACCGCTCCATCAGATGCCGGCGCAAATAAAGTCCCGTCAAACTGTCGCGGATCGCGAGGTCTTCAACACGGCTGTAAAGCTGAGCGTTTTCCAAAGCCACCGCGCTGATACTCCCGACAGTATTTAAGAACCGCAGGTCTTCTGTCGAAAAATGATGCTCCTGACTGCTGTCAACGCGCAGGACACCGATCGTTTTTTCACCGACGGTCAACGGTACGCTCATCAAAGAACGGACCATTCTTTCATCTTCATTATGGATCTGCTCTGGATCAAAACGAAAGTCGTTTCTTGTATCTTCGACCAGAAGCGGTTTTAAATTCTTAACCACCCACTGATCATAAAGATCGCCTTTTTTAGCTTTTAAATTCAACGGGCCCTGGCCGCGCAACGATGCGGCTAACGACAGTTCATTGAGCGTGCCCTTAAGAAAATAAACGATAACGGTCATTTCCCCCTGGCGGTAAACGGCATTGACATCTGCAGCGATCACCTGGGACGTATCGGCAAGAGAAAAAGAAACGCATAATTTCTCAGTAAGCTCTTTGAGGAGCGAATACCTTGTGATCTTGCCCTGCAGGGCATTGTTGGCCTGCTTCTCCCGGGAGATCTCAGCCTGCAGCAAATTCAACCGTTCTTCATACTCCCCATTTTCCAGCAATATCAGGGATTGCCGGTTCGTCAAAGAAATATACGAATAGACGAGATACACGATAATGAGAAGGATCGATCCGGCCAAAAGAGCGAAGAATTGTGACGCAAAATAACGAGCGTAAATAAAAAACCCGAGGAGAGGAAAGACCAGCAGGACAATAAAGAAATGCGGAAATCTTGCGATTCGAAGAATTAATTTTTTCATTTATTTTCTAAACTTCCAGCCCGATGTGCAGCCTAAACGATCGTATTCTCAGTCTTCTTATCGAAAAAATGGACCTTGCTCATATCGAGGACAAGGTCCATATCCCGATTGATCTCGGGACGGTCATGCGCGCCGACAGTGGCAATAAAATTATGGCGTCCGGTATTCAAGTGGATCAGAACTTCCGACCCCATCGGCTCAACGACTTCACACACGGCCTGGATCGTGTTGTCGGGGGTGGCTTGCGAAACAAAGATCTTGTCATAAATATCTTCCGCACGGATGCCGAAGGTTACTTCCTGGCCTTCGAACGGAGAGATCTTCGGATACATATCCTCGACGATCTTGACCTGGAACTTGCCTTCATCAAAATAATATTTCCGGTCTTTTTTGATGATCCGCCCTTCCATAAAATTCATCGGCGGCGACCCGATAAAACTCGCCACAAAACGATTGACCGGCCGGTCATAGGTCTTGATCGGGTCTTCGCATTGCTGGATCCGCCCGTCCTTCATCACCGCGATACGGTCGCCCAATGTCATCGCCTCGGTCTGGTCATGCGTAACATAAATAAACGTCGTTTGCAAACGCAGGCGCAATTTGTGGATCTCCGTGCGCATTTGGACACGCAGTTTCGCGTCCAAATTGCTCAAAGGCTCATCAAAAAGAAAGACCAGCGGCTTGCGGACGATCGCGCGGCCCAAAGCCACGCGCTGATGTTCCCCGCCGGAAATCTCGCGGGGACGACGGTCCAAATATTTTTTGATACCGAGGATCTCTGCGGCTTCGTTGACACGGCGGACGATCTCCGGCTTGGGAATTTTGCGGAGTTTCAGCCCGAAGGCCATATTCTCAAAAACGGTCATGTGCGGATAAAGGGCGTAATTCTGAAAGACCATCGCGATATTACGGTCTTTGGCGGGAACTTCATTGACGCAGCGGTCTCCGATAAAAATATCGCCGGAGGTGACCTTTTCAAGGCCGGCGATCATGCGCAACGTGGTCGATTTACCGCAACCGGACGGACCGACAAGAACAAGAAATTCTTTTTTCTCGATATCTAAACTGACATTGTCAACAGCTTTGGCCCCGTTGCGATAAACTTTAGTGACGTTCTTTAAGCTGATCTGCACCATAAATAAAATCGCCGCTATCGGTTCTCATTATTGATCTATACGCCGAGAAGAGCGCGAAGCGTGGTTCGGGCCGTATCCATAATGCCTTTTGACTTGCTGTAAAGCTTGTCGTATTCATTGCTGAAAACAGTATATTGATGCTCGATCTCTTTGTCGCTTTGATAATCCTGCTTTTGGGGTTCTTTGATCTCCCGCCACAGCAAGGAAAGCATACGTTCGATACGCTCGATCTGGTCGATACAACCCCTGTAACTGCGGAAAGACTTACTATCGGACAGCGTCCCCAGAAAGAACTTAGCAATGTCATAGCGCCACTTGGATTCTTCATAATTCCAGCATTTGACGAGAAAATTCAGGGTCTGCTCGTAGGCAAAATTCCTGTTCTTAAGGATCAGCTCGCGCAAGACCGAAGCCCTGATGTTCAAAAACTCAGAGCGCGCCCTGTTCAAGGGCAAGGTCCGGATGCTTTTAGAAATTTCAGGGAACCAGTTGGCCAACAGGGAATACGTCCCGTACGTGTCGACCAAACTTTTAGCGCTGTACTGATTCCCGGTCTTAAAATCCCCGATGACAATATCCGACGTGGTGGTCTTGATGAACTGAGAGAGGTTATTATAAAAATCGACGTCCTCCTCGACGTAATCAATATCGCCCGGGATCTGCACGATCCGCTGGGCATTAGGATAATTATCAAGGATATGGCCCCAGCCGGCTAACCAGCTTTGACACGTATCCACCGACCAAGTTTGCAAGACTTCCAGAGTCGAGTATCTTGGATCATTGATAAAAGAAACCGCATCCCCGCGGATAATCGTATCCCGCGGAATAACGACGATCGGCTTAGGATCGATCTCCCGGCAACGGTCCACGGTCCACCAAAAATACCATTCGCACTTCTTGTTGTTTTCATACCCCATGTAGGGGAAAATGATCAAAGTTTTAATAATCATCCTTTTCGTACTTGACTCGGTGATCATGATTTATCATCCCAACATCATCCTATGTTTTTCCTCGTCGGGCCTCTAACTGATTACGGATCTCATAGGCTTTTTCTTCGTTGATCTCAAAAGTCCAAATAATATAGATCGCGATCAAAGACGTTACAATCGGGATGCCGACGTCGAAAATCCGCATATAAAACAACGTGCTCGCAGTCTGAGCAAGCCCTAATTTGATATCAAAACCCGTTGCATTAAGAAGAACCCCCGACAAGATCGAAGCGCCTGCCATTCCCAATTTCTGGATCCACCAATAAATGCCGCTGAACATCCCTTCCCGGCGAGTGCCCGTTTGCAGTTCGTCAAGGTCACAGACATCCGCGATCATCGAGCAAACGATCGTAAAGAGTGACCCCAAGTGGAACGCCAGAAATGGTGCGGCCACTAAAAGTAAATACGGCTGCGTGGTACTGTATCCGACCCATTTCAAAACATAACCGAAGATCGCCAGCGACATTGTGATCAAAAATGTTTTGCGCTTACCGATCTTTGAAGAGATCCAAGTTGTTAACGGAATGGCAAAAAAAGCGGTGCAAACCGAACTGAGTGTTCCGAAAGCACCCAACAGAGTCCCGCCGTTCTGATACATCAAGTCCATCGTCGGCTGGCCGCCAAAAACATAGAAAAAAACAACATAAGCGGTAAAGGATGAGGCAAGCATAAATCCGTTGAAGATAAGAAAAGTCACGATCACCAATTGAAGAAATGGGCCGCATTTGAATGACGTCACGCAATTATGCCAAAGGTCCTTGAGGACATTCGCATAACGTTTGTCTTTTGGAGGCTTCGGTAAATTGGCATAAATTTCTTTATTAAAAATAGCCGGAAGAATACCGAAAATCGTTATAAAAATCCCGACAATGATCGCAATGACCCGTGCGGCATGAGTGATATCCGTGAAAGGAGACTGGAAATTAACGATCGTCCATTTCCATATTTTGAGATCAACGACTTTTGAAGTCAAGATCAATGGGATCCAAGGGACGATCATCCAGACCGGCTGTGCGAAAAAGCTGGCATACGCCTGCAAACGGGTGCGCTCATGATAATCCGGGGTCATTTCATAGCCGAGCGCCAACCAGGGAATGGAATAACAAGCAAAGAAAACAACGAAGAGCGCCTGCAAGCCCAAGACCCACCAAAAATAAAACATTTCGCTCTGTCCCTTATAAAGATGGAACATCAAGGCGAGTAAAAATCCCGAAAAAAGAGCTCCGAAGAATATCCAGGGTTTACGCCGTCCCCAGCGGGTGCGGGTCTGATCCGAAGCGTAACCGATCAAAGGGTCGGAAAAAGCATCGAGCATGCGGGGAAAAGCGCCGATGGCCCCGACCAAGGCAGGATTGACACCTAATCCAAGGTTTAAAACAAGGATGAGCTGACCCATCGCCGCGCCGGCAAACTGGTTAACGAAAGATCCAAAGCCATAAATGATTTTTTGAAATAGCGGAACGCGGTCTTTAGGGGCTGTCTCGTGGTGGGATGGCTGATCCTTGACTTGCGACATTAACGACCTCCAAATTCCAAGTTATAAAGGGACAGCCAAGTGTCCCAACTTGCAATTGAATTAGGTTATAAATTATAACAAACATCAACAGGCGCCACAATCATCAGCCTGGAAAGAATAATTTGGCCCGCTAGGGCAAGAACGCAACGCCGTTAAAGGCATTTTTACCGTAAGTGAAATATTCTCTAGCGGTTGTCGCTCAGATAAAAAGACCTCAGCGAAATTCCCGGTATTTTATATAAGTTTAATATTGAATGCAAGGAATTGTTTTCAGCTCTTGGCTGAATGATAGGGCTGGGTATAATTGAAAAGACGGCTTAATGTACTTTTCATATCTTTACGCTCTACGATAAGATCAATAAGCCCATGCGCGAGAAGAAATTCCGCACGCTGGAACCCGGCGGGAAGTTTTTGCCGTATCGTTTGTTCAATGACCCGCGGCCCGGCAAAACCAATGAGCGCTTTCGGTTCCGCCATGATCACATCGCCGACCCCTGCAAAAGACGCCATAATACCACCCATGGTCGGGTCGGTCAGAACAGAAATATACATCAGCCCGGCTTCATGATGACGGGCCAAAGCCGAACAGGTCTTGGCCATTTGCATCAAAGAAAACATCCCTTCATACATACGCGCACCACCGCCGGACCCAGATACGATCACAACGGGGTATTTCTTCTTCGTAGCATGCTCGATCATCCGAGTAATGCGTTCTCCAACGACCGAACCCATCGAACCCATAATAAAACGCGAATCGGTCACGGCCAAACCGAACGGCTTCCCGTCAATCTTGCCGATGCCGGTCAAGACCGCATCGCTCAGGCCGGTCATCTTTTGGTCAGCTTCCAGCTTTTCTTTATAGGTTTTGGAACCTTTAAATTGCAGCGGATCACCGGAATTCAAATTGGCATCATGTTCTTCGAACGTGCCTTCATCAACCAAAAGCTCGACGCGCTCCGCCGCGGTCAAAGAAAAATGATAGCCGCAATTCGGGCAGACATTATTATTGTTCTTGAGGCTTTTGACATAGGTCGGCGACGTGCAATCAGGGCATTTGGACCAAACGCCCTCGGGAATATTGCGCTTGCGCACGCTGACGAGAGTATATTTATCTTTTCCGAATAATGCCATGTTGGATTTCCCTCACAAACCTAAACGATCCGGTGTGATGTCAAACCAGAAAGGACTTTGGGGTAGAAATAGGTGGTTTTCGGCGGCATCTTCTCGCCACCCAAAGCAACGGCCTTGAGCTGAGAGATCTTGACAGGATTCATGATAAAACCGGCTTCAGCGATGCCCTCATCAACCTTGGTGAAAACTTCCACCGAGTCCTTGGTATAAATGATGTCCTCTGACTTAACTCCGAGTTTATCAAAAACAAAATATTTTAAAATGGTCGCATCCAACCGGCGGTATTCGCGCGAACCTTCCGTGATCGTTTTGTCGATCAAGGCTTTATTCTTAAGACGCATCAATATATGTCCGTCCTTCGTATACAAACCGAACGCGTGTTCATTTTGCCCGGCCTTAGCTAACATGACCATCAATT
>JADLGJ010000105.1 GCA_020849375.1 Candidatus Omnitrophota bacterium | reverse complement strand
GTTCCTGTTGTCGTCCTGATCAACCAGGGAAGCGCATCGGGCAGTGAAATTCTGGCCGGGGCATTACAAGACAATAAGCGTGCCGTCGTTCTCGGAGAACAATCCTTCGGGAAAGGGTCCGTCCAATCAGTTATCCCTTTACCCGATGGTTCCGGCTTACGTTTAACGACCGCAAAATACTTCACGCCGTCGGGACGCTCTATTCACGGCAAAGGTATTACGCCGGATATAGTCATCGAGCGCAAGATCGTTAAAGAAGAAACTCCCGAAGACAAAGAGACCGCTAAGAAGCAAAAAGACCTCGAAGCGATCTTCAATAATATTCAAGTCAAACAATCGGACAATCCAGCGTTAACGCAAATGACGCAAAAAGAAAAAGAAGCGCATGACCGGCTCATGAAGGACAATCAAGTCCAGGCGGCCATCACAGCGATCAAAGGGATCCGTGTATTCAAGAAAAATAGTTCTTCAACGTAAGCAATGCCTCGTAACACTAAAAAAGCTTTCAGCAATAAGCGCGGCGGCAAGGCCTCGAAACCGAACCTTGCCGTTGTTCTTTTAATTTTTATTGTTATTGTCCAGTCATTCCTATTATTCAAAGCCTACGCACCTAAAAACAAACCCTCGGCCAGCAAAAAACCTGTACCCGCGAGCACCAAGCATCCGGTGAAAAAACCTTTACCGCCACAAACGGTCGAGACTCCGTTGACTCCGATTCCGACGCCGAGACCCAATGTTGCCAACGGGAAGATCGTTATTATCATTGACGATAGCGGTTATAAGAAAAGCGACTGTGACCGCTTGGCCGCGATCGACGTTCCGGTGACCATTTCGATCCTTCCCGAACTTCCACACTCTAAGGAAATCGCTGAGTGCGCCCATCGGCAAGGGAAGGAAGTCATGCTGCATATGCCGCTGGAGCCGCATGTTTTCCGTGAGCAGTACCCTGAACATTATTTTATTAAGACCGCAATGTCGTCGGCCCAGATCAGCAGCCGCCTTAATGAAGCGTTAAAAAGCGTGCCGCATATTGCCGGGATCAATAATCACGAAGGCTCGAAAGCGACAGAGGATTCCCGCGTCATGTACATTATTTTTAAAGAACTCGCTAAACGGAATTTATTCTTCGTCGACAGCCGCGTGACCAGCAAAAGTGTTTGTAAACATTTAGCCGAAAAACTGCATCTGCCGTTCGCTGGCCGTGATGTTTTCCTCGACAATGTCAATGAACGCGCCGCGATCGAAAAACAATTCGATGAACTCACGGCCAAAGCCAATGAGCGCGGGGTCGCGGTTGCGATCGGCCATGCCCGTCCGGTGTCTTGGGACGTCATGGAAGACAAGGTCAAAGAACTTAAAGCGCAAGGCTACGAATTTATTACCGTCCAACAATTGATCAACTCACACGCCCAATAACATGTTTGTCCTCGGCATCGAAACATCCTGTGACGAAACCGCCTGCGCCGTTGTGCAGGACGGCCGCTTGATCCATTCCAATATTGTTGCGACTAGCCTCAAAGAACACAGTAAATTCGGCGGGATCATTCCTGAGATCGCCTCACGCCGGCAATTGGAATTGATCGGTGCGGTCGTAGGATCAAGCCTTGAACGCGCGTCCTTAACCCTCAAAGATATTGATGCTATCGCTGTGACCCGTTCGCCGGGGCTCATCGGTTCTTTACTCGTCGGGATCTCTTACGCACGAGCTTTAAGCTTTGCGGCAAAAAAACCTTTGGTCGACGTTGACCACATCAAAGCGCATCTTTACGCCAATTCTTTAGAATCCTATCCCGTGGCCGGGGCACCGAAAGAAATGCCCAAGCTCCCGGCGATCGGATTGATCGTGTCCGGGGGCCACACCAATCTTTATTTAATGAAATCTCCGACGGATTATAAACTATTGGGCCAAACCCGCGATGATGCGGCCGGAGAAGCGTTCGATAAAGTCAGCCGTATCCTGGGGCTAGGTTATCCGGGCGGGCCGGCCATTGACCGTATCGCAAAAGAAGGCGTCAACAACCGAATCCGTTTCCCGCAGTCGCCTATGGAAGGGACCCATGATTTCAGTTTTAGCGGTGTTAAGACCGCCGTCCTGCAATACCAACAGAAAAATAAGGTCACTTCCAAAAATGACTTAGCGCAAATTGCGTATAGCTTTCAGGATAGTGTAGTTTCGATCCTCGTCAAAAAAAGCATTGCCCTTTGCCTGCAGAAAAAGATCAAGACTTTGCTGATCGGAGGCGGGGTCGCGGCAAACTCGACATTACGCCAAAAGTTGAATGAAGAAGGGGAAAAGAACAGGATAAAGATCTTTGTTCCGCCAATGAGCCTTTGTCTCGACAATGCGGCGATGATCGCCGGCGCGGGTTATCACTTACTTAAGCAGAAAAAGTTAGAAATTCCAAATTAACAGACGCAAGATTATCTTGAACGCGGTGTGTAAATCTGGTATCTTTGAATCATGACAATAAAAGAAAAGATGATTAAAGTCGTCCGCGCCCTTCCGGCTAATGCTTCCATTGAAGACGCTATGGAGCGCTTGTTATTCTTAGCCAAAATCGAAAAAGGCCTCTCACAAGCGGATTCCGGCAAGACGATCTCGCATGCTCAAGTCAAAGTAAAAATGTCAAAATGGTTGAAGTAAGTTGGACTCTTCAGGCGATCGATGACGTTGATTCCATCGCCGATTTTATCGCTAAAGACTCGCCCTATTACGCCCATCTCTTTGTGATCGATATTTTCGGAGCCGTTAATCGGCTTCACGATTTTCCAAGATCGGGAAGAATTGTTCCTGAGATCAAGAATCCGCTGATTCGTGAAATCATTTTAGGCAACTATCGTATCGTTTATCGATCTCGTGCCAAGAGTGTTGAAATACTCACGGTCTATCACGGCGCCAAACTCCTCAATCCTGCCAAAATAAAGTAAGAATTACAGATGAATCGCTAAAATGGCATCAAAACATTGGACAGAAAAAGAGAAGGACAAACTTTTACTGAAAGCTTTCCGTGACTTAGAGACTCGCGACATAAAATCC
>JADLGJ010000104.1 GCA_020849375.1 Candidatus Omnitrophota bacterium | reverse complement strand
TGGCGGAGGCCTGTTCCGTGCAAGCCCGGGATAACAAAAATAATGTTAAAGACGAGAATTTTGTAGCAGGTACGCGGATTTACTTTGACGCAAGTGGGGTCGTCGTTGGGGCTTTTGGCCCGAAAGCTGGCTCCACAGTTTACAGCCAGGAAGTTTCTCCGGTTGAAAATTAATGGGTGAAAATATGATGCTAAAAGATAAAGTCGCTATTGTGACCGGTGGGGCGCGTGGGATCGGACGGGAGATCGTTTTGATGCTGGCCCGCGAAGGGTGTGACATCGCGTTTAATTTTCAAAAAAGCCAGGAAACGGCTAAGGTGCTGGAGAATGAAGCCAGATCTCTTGGTGTCCGTTGCGTTGCGACGTGCGTTGATATCAAAAATAATACCGCTGTCAAAGAATGGATCGCCAAGACGAAAGAAGAATTCGGCCGCTTGGATATTCTCGTGAACAATGCCGGTATCGTCCGCGATAAAGCTTTGATGATGATGACCGAAGAAGATTGGAAAGATGTTACGAGCACCAATCTCGACGGTATGTTTTACGCGAGTAAAGCGTGCATCGTGACCTTTTTAAAACAGCGCAGTGGTGATATTATTAATATCTCCTCGGTGAGCGGTTTGACCGGTTTGCCGCGGCAGGTGAATTATTCTGCGAGTAAGGGTGGCATGAACGCATTCACGAAAGCTTTAGCGAAGGAAGTTTCTCCGTATGGTATCAAGGTCAACGCCGTCGCGCCCGGATTGATCAAGACCGATATTACCGATGGCATGGAAGAGAAGCGCAAAGAAGAAATATTGAAAACGATACCATTAGGCCGCATGGGCACACCCGAAGACGTTGCCAATGCGGTCAGGTTTTTATTAAGCCCGGCCGCGGCGTACGTGACGGGGCAGATCATCACCGTTGACGGTGGATTAACAATGAGATGAAAGGGTTTGAGACATGGAACTTAATATTTTAGAAATACAAAAAGTTATTCCGCACCGCTTCCCGTTCCTTTTGATCGACAAAGTCCTAGACCTAAAGCCGAATGAAAAGCTGATCGCGCTTAAGAACGTTTCGGTCAATGAACCGTATTTTGTCGGCCATTTCCCGGGAGAAAAAGTCATGCCCGGCGTCCTTATCATTGAAGCCATGGCACAGGCGGCCTGCGTTTATTTTTATTACAGCAAAGACTTGCAGGGCAAGAATCTAATTTATTATTTAGCGCGCGTTGAAGCAAAATTTACCGCTCCCGTCGTCCCCGGCGACCAGCTCCGTATTGAGATCACGACGGTGAAAATGTTGCCGCGGGCAGGTTTCTTAAAAGCTCAGGCTTTTGTCAAAGATAAAATGGTCGCGGAGTCCGAGATCGGTTTTGGAGTTAAAGAGGTTTAAACTCAATTGCCGATCAGAGCCTTAGTCATTTTATTTTTATTTGCGTTCACGCCTTGCGCGTGGTCCGTGCCGCAAAGCCTAACGGCAAAATTCCTTCCGCCCGATAACAAAATCCTTCTTTTTATCGGACAAGACCGGGAATCCATTGATACTTACAGCCGTGAACTTAACACCGTTCCCGCCGGGGTGATGTTTTACACTTCGATCCAGACCTTGACGGGGATCGATGAACCCGTTGATTATGGCGCTGGTTTTCAGGATGCGCCGCATTTATTGGCGGAATATCCCGACGCCCCTTTACAGATCGGATTATATTTGGTCGGGACACTGCCGGATATTCTGTCCGGCAAGTATGATGAAAACATTTGGAAATTCGGCCTGTGGATGCGAGAAACACGGCGCCCGGTGTTCTTGAGGATCGGTTATGAATTTGACCTGCCGCAAAACGGTTACGATCCTGAATTATACAAAAAGACCTTCAAGTATCTCGTAGATCATTTCCGTTCTCAGGGTGTGAACAACGTGGCTTATGTCTGGCATTCTTATGGGGTTGTCACGGCTGATAAGCCGTTCATGCTGTGGTATCCCGGTGACGATTACGTGGATTGGTTCGGTGTCAGTATTTTTAGTTTGTATAATCAAAAAGATTCTGCGGTTTTTGCACGTTTGGCAAATGAGCATGAAAAGCCGCTCATGATCGCGGAAGCTTCGCCGAATTCCGAGATCCCCCTGGATGGGAAAAAACGTTGGCAGCGCTGGTATAAGGCGCTATTTGCTTTTGCCCGCGAATATGATGTCCGTGCGATCAGTTATATCAATTGCGAGTGGGACAAATTCCCGATGTGGAAAGGCCAGAATTGGGGTGACAGCCGGGTCGAAAATGACCCGTTCCTCAAGCAGGCGTGGTTAGGGGAGATCGCCCATGAACGCTATTTAAAGCCATCCGCACAGCTGTTCAGACAATTGGGGTATAAATAGCTCAGTTTTCCGATATTTTTTAGCCATTTAAATCACTTATAATAATATTATTATATAAACGATTAGTATTTAAGCACTTACGGCAATTTTTGCGTAAGTGCTTTGTTTTTTTGAGTTTGCATAACTTTCACATGAGTTTCATAGGACGTTAACATGGCCCGGATATAGTTAAATCATGTCAATATCCGGTTTTCATTCTAGCCGTTTCAGCCCGACGTTTCGCGTGTTGGCCGCGTTCGTTTGTTTCTGCTTTCTATACGAAATCCTAGTCACGGATGTTCTTCGTTTAAAGTCGTCGGAAGCCTCTGCTCAGGTCATGAACATGCCGACGAACCTCGTTATGCCATCAGCCGCTTATTTGCCGCCCGCCCTTAAAGCCATCCATATCGATCCGCAGTCTCCCCTCGAAATTGATTTTATTATCGACAGCGCTGACCAGAGTAAAATTAGTCAGCAAGACGTCAATAAGCTGGTGCAGTACTTCCTCGCTTCTATGACGACTCCTGAACAGGATATGTGGGTCAATCTGTCCCCCTATGAATCTCAACGGATCATCGCCCCTCAATTCGGTGAAACCTCCGCTGGGCGTGAGCTCTTAGCTCAAGATCAACTGTTAAAGCAACTGGCCGCGTCATTGACATATCCTGAGAGTGAGACCGGCAAAGCTTTCTGGGCACGGGTTTATCAAAAAGCCATTAATTTGTATGGGACCACGGCGATCCCGATCGACACCTTTCAGCGGGTCTGGATCATGCCGGGTAAAGCGGTGGTTTATGAGCACAACGGCACGGCTTTTATTACTGAGAGCCATTTGAAGGTTTTGTTAGAAGATGACTATATCGCGCTAAAGAATGCGCAGAACAAAGAAGGCCCAAAGAGAATATCGGAAAGTGAAGCTCAGAAGGTCAATAACTTTTCTGCGACGGTTACCCGCGAGATCGTTTTGCCGGAGATAGAAAAAGAGATCAATGAAGGTAAGAATTTTGCGGCCTTGCGACAAGTCTTTAATGCGCTGATCTTAGCAACGTGGTTTAAGAAAAAGCTCAAGCAGCACATTTTGGCGCGTGCTTATGTTGACCGTAAGAAAGTTAAGGGGATCGAAGACGATAGTGAACGGACAGCGGAGAAGATCTACCAACAGTATATTCAGGTCTTAAAAGAAGGCGTTTATAACTATGTTCGTGAAGATTTTGATGCCTCCAGCCAAAGCGTGATCCCGCGGCAATATTTTTCCGGCGGATTTACGATCGGGAATACCAACGAATGGATGGATATCCGTCCGATCTCGAATATGCTCCTTTCGTCGCGTGATTTTCTATTACAACTCGGGCGTAAACTCCTTTTTGCTAAGGTCAGCTTGCGCCCCTTAGGTGTCGGCGGTGCTTTAGAGATCCCTGTTGCCACGAGAACCAAGCCGGAACAAAAAAAAGCGCCTGCCTTTAACCGTTGGGCGGCTGGGCTTTTGGCGGGAATTATGCTTTCCGTTTCCAACGGAGCCGCAAACCCTGTGACCATTGAGCCGCTCCCCATGGCCCCGCCCGCACAAACGCTTGTCGTTGACGGGGGGCTTATTAATCCCAATGCTGTTTCACTTGAGGATTTGGATCATATTGAGAACAGAGCTCAGGAAGTTAAAGAAATCAAAAAGGTCTCGCCGACGCAGGCAGCCCTGGGACAGCTTAGTAAGAAAGTTTCTTTGGATGATGTCTTGGCGCTCGACGGAAAAATCAATAAGCAAACTGGCCAGGCGTATAAGATAGACGGAGAATATTTTAAGAAGAACTGGGATAGGGTTTTTACAGATCAGGCGCCGGAGTGGACAAAGCCAGTTCTTGTTCTAGCCTATCAACACAAATTGGGTCTGAAAGAAGATGGTCAGATCGGGCCTACGACACAAGTATTTTTGCAGATGGGCACTCCGCAAGCGCAAACATCAACCTCCGATTTGACAGTTACGGCTGCTACGGTTAAATCAACGGACACTTTAACCCTCGGGCAAACAATTTCTTCAGAGGACGTAAAAGTTTTCACCGCACTTAAGGAGACGATCACGCTTGATGATGTTGTTGCTCTCAATCAGGTCGTCAATCACGAGACGGGTAAAACTTATCAGGTTGATCAGGATTATTTTAGCCGGAATTGGGACACTCTGTTTGCCAGCCGTACTTATAACTGGCCGCAACAAACTGCGGTGATCGCCGCTCAGAATAAGTTTAATTTAAGACAGGATGGACAATTAGGCCGGGAAACAAGAAAAGCGATCATGGCCGAAGCAGATAAGATCCGTGCCCGGATCAGTGCAGCCCCTCCTCCGCCTAATCCTCAAGCAAAGCTTGGCCAGGGCGGCCCCCCACCCGGTGATAAGGATAAGGCTCTGGCACCGGCGAGTAAAGCAAGTCAACCTGCCGAGGCAAAAACTTGGTTTGGCACGTTAACAAGCAATTTCAATTATTTAAATAATCTTTTATTTGAGATCTTATTGGCGGTTCTGGTCGGCCTGCAGACGTTCCGTATTTACCGTGATTCGAAACATAATTTGAGCGACCGCGTCGAACTTTTGCGGATCCTCACTAAATATCTGCAGGGGGATTCACGTCATGTTTTTTCAAATCAATCGGCCCAGTTGATTTCCAAGCAGACGTCCTTGTCCGATATGACCGCCCGCGCTGTCGGTAACCAGGTCGAGATTATCATCCGTTCTTCTAACTCTCTGCAGGGGCGCAAAGAGAAGAAGCAAAGAAAAGCAACGGAACATGCAATTAAAAATGCTATTGCTGACGGTGATTTTCGTCTGATGTCCGGTACAAATATTTTAGAATTGAAACGCCTTGAAAGGTTCGATACTCGTATCCATATGTATTTTGAAATGCCCGCCGGGGAAAAAGTTAATGGAAAGGGAGTGACAGTTTATTACCGCGGTGAGGATAGTCAACTTAAATCATTTCAAATGTCTGTTGTTACTGATGCATTTAAAGAACTTGAAGATGCTTGGGAAGAACGGTTGAATAGGAACGGTGATTTTTCCGAAGCTGATGTCGAAGAATTGGTGGGCTTGATCAGCGAATACCGCCAAAAGAATCCGCCGGCATTCAAGGACTTCCGTAATCAAGCGGTTGTGGCGTTCAAGATGCGCAAACTCGCATCTGCAACAATGCGCAAGATCAGGAGCAATAATATCCGTTCCGGCTACGGTGATTATTTTTACCATTTAGGACAATACGCCAATACCGTGCGATACCTTTTGGCGCAGTGCGCCACTCTTGATACGTATAAAAGCAGTTTCCTTCCAGAGAAAGATGAGTTGAACAAAAAAATCTTAGGCTTATCGATCGATAAGCTTTATCGTGTTGTCACTTTGGTCGAACATGCGTATTATCGTGCGCAAAACAATGCCCGCAACCGCCTTGCCGAATATTACAACCGTCGTAAGATCCTTGACCAGTTCGAGCTCCAACTACAACAATCTGTCAAGGATGAAGGCGATGCTTCATCGGCCGATGCGATCAAAGATGATTATACCGTCGGGAGTTTAACATCAGAGTTCGATCAATTCAGCATGAGTTTTGAAAAACCCTATTCGCACAGCATTGTTGGGCTTGACCTTTTCCGCCGGCACGGCAAGATCATGAAGTCCATCAAGGATCTGGTGTTCTTATTCTCGCCGTTCATATTATTCTGGTGGTTCGGTTCATCGCTCTCGATATGGGTTCCGTTCGTTCTCGGGATCTTCGTCTTTATTGCCGCAAATTATTTTGCACCCAATCTCAGCCGGTTCTTCACTTTTTATGAATATAGAAGGTTCGATAATATTCTTACGGTGTTTAAGCCTGCCCAAGTCCCGGAGGATTTTGCTTCACCGGTTTTGAATAAAGACCACTTGCTTAATTATGTCACTGATGAGTTCTTGCCGCGGACCCGTTGGAGCGATTCCCAATTTGTTCTTGCCGCGACCAAGTTCTCCGATGTTAAAGCGATCCGTGAAAACTCCTATGTTGAGGTCCGTTTTATTGCCGACAGCCATTTTATGACGAGTGGAAAGGGAGAAGATGTCTTCAGTCAGGTCAATCAGGCCGTCAAGGATGGACGTTTATCCTTCCGTATTTCGCTTAACGATGGCGAGGAAGAGATCACCCCTGACCGTATCATTGTCTCGGTGCATCCGACGGGGATCCGTTTGCGTATCACAAATGTTGATCAGAGCGCGGAAAGCATCAATTTCCTTTATAACGGGGAAGGATCAGATGATAAGAAATCCTATATTCTAGCGATCACCAACGACACATTTAAACAGTTGATCAATCAGTGGGATCATTTTTTGGACGCTACAAAGGAAAATGACTTTAGTGGCCTCGATGCCTTGATCGCTGCGATCAAAGAATTCTACAAGCCGGGGAGCATGAACTTAACGGACTTTCGCAAAAATGCCGGTTTTTATCATTTGATCCGCGAACATGCTTTTGCGACATATGAGGCTCTGGTGGTTAATGGCGGCCGGGAAGTTGATGATAAATACCGTAAATATTTTCTGGAGTTAGCCCGGTATTCAACGGAAGTACGCTTTTTATCAGCGAGTTTTGCCGGGATGGATTCGTTGAAATCTTGGTATTTACCGGATGGCGATTTCTTTAGACGTAAAATATTCGGGTTCCCGATATCGCGTATTTTACGGGCGATCTTCGGTGTTTCATTCTTGTATTCATGGGCCCGCACCGATACACTGAAATCGATCCAACGTGTAACAGCTCAATGGCAGGTTCTTGAGGAAGCGCAGAACAGTATTCTTAGCAATCGTTCTAACGGACAGAAATCGAGCCAAGCGATCGAGCAGAAACTGAAAGCAGAATTTGAGAAAGCTGATTTTTCATTCCGTTATCCGGCAAAGAACAGTCTGGTAGGGAATGATAAGTACAGCCGGAATTACGGAATGTGGATTATGACCGGATTTTTGGTGACCCTGATCATTACCATTGGCATTATCGTTTTGCCGTTCTTTATATCTGCTGTCAATGCCATCTCGGTATGGCTGGGAGGGAGTACTTTGCTAACGAGCTCTGCTCTGGTCGCATTCTTGAATCAACCGCAATTTCTCGGTTTATCTATCGTGAATTTCTCGGTTGTGTTTTACGTGATCGCTTATTGGATCAACCCGATTCACGGTAATAATGCCATGGAGAGAGAAAGAAATTCATATTTTAAGATCATTGAATCATATGAGAAGAATTCTTCTCACGGCGAAATGCAGATATTGCAAAACAAGCGCCGGATCGACAGCGTTTGGTCGCAGGCGTTCTATTATTTCTCTTATGTCCTGGGGATATTTTCCCCGACGGTGATCATGGGTTATTTCTTGTACCAACAGATCCAGTCTCGGTTCTGGAAAAATAATAATGTGAATGGGAATGGTCATAAACAGGTGAGTGCCGTGGCCGCGGAAGCTGTGGAGAGCCATCAGGAAGCAGCAAAGAACAAAGGTGGTATCGATTTGCAGGTCGAGAAGAATTTGGAAGTCCAGGGGCACGATAACACGGATTGGGGGGCGGTGTTGATCCCCGAACTCCTTATGCAAGATATGCGGGGGATGGATTTTAAGATCCTCGAGTTGACCCCGATCATCAATCCGCCGATGTTTATGCCGGATTTTGTTAAAGGCAACGGAAATACCCCTCAACAATTATTGTCTTTCAAACTGCCATAAATAATCACTATCGAAAGGAGGAAGGCATATGCCACAGGTTGATGAACGTAAGCTCTTAAGAAAGACCGGTGTGGTCAATGAGATCGAGCGCTACCGCTGGATCGAAAGTGAGAAATGCGGCTATGATATCGGTTTTCAAAAAGCTGCTGATCATTGGATCGTTTTTTACGCTTTGGCTTGGCTTAAGTACCATACGCCGGCAACGAGAAAATACCGTTTAAACTCGGTCGTGCGCCGGTCGTTACAGTTTAAAAAGGTGAAGAATTAGCTTTTTCACCTTTCCCGCCGTCAGGGAATCTCCCCATTGGCCTCAAAAACCTTATGATCAAGCCGTTGACGCTACTGCCGCCCACTGCTACAATATCGCATTATTTATTCCTCACCTTCATCAAAAGGATATAAAAATGGATTGGAACACGATTTTGCTTTGGGGAGGTTTTAACCTCTTTGTATTGACAATGCTTGCACTTGATCTTTTTGTTTTTCATCGCAAACATCATGAGATTAAAGTCAAAGAAGCCCTTTTGTGGAGCGCCTTTTGGGTCGCTTTGGCCCTGGCATTTAATGTCGGAGTTTATTTCTATATGGGCAAGCAGGCCGCCCTTGAATTTCTGACAGGTTATTTGATCGAAGAAGCCCTCAGTATCGATAACCTTTTTGTTTTTATCCTTATCTTTTCTTACTTTAAAGTTCCGAAGAAGTATCAGCATGAAGTTCTTTTTTGGGGGATTTTAGGTGTTTTGGTCATGCGCGCGATCGCAATTATCGGCGGCGTCGCTTTGATCAAGAATTTTCACGCGATCATTTATATTTTCGGCGCGTTCTTGATCTTTACTGGGATTAAAATGGCATTGGAAAAAGATAAGGAAATCCATCCGGAAAATAATATTGTCCTTAAGTTATTCCGTAAAATTATGCCGGTCACGCATGATTTTGAGGGAGGGAAGTTTTTTGTTATTAAAGAAGGTAAGAAATTTGCAACCCCGCTTTTTATTGTTTTGCTCGTCGTGGAAACGAC
>JADLGJ010000103.1 GCA_020849375.1 Candidatus Omnitrophota bacterium | reverse complement strand
GTCGTTTCCCAAAATAAGACCTTGAAACCTTCCAGTCCCGTCAAGACCGTGTACTGCAGCGGCGCGCTTGTGATCTTCTCGACAGACAAGCGCATCAGTTCTTTGTCGAGCGCCTCGCCTTCGTAGCCCTGCGCCATCAGTTCTTTTAATTTCGTGATCGAAAAATTGTCGGATGTGTAGAACGACCAGAAGTAGCATTGTTCTTCAGAGTAAAATTTTTTGCACGCGCCTTCACCGGGAATGAAAGCCAAGCCGGCCATTAAGCGTTCTTTGGGCATTGGCTCCACGCGTCGTGCCGCAAAACCGTAGAACGCCCATGCGCCGCGGTTGGTCAAGGTGAAGTTGCCGTTGTAGTGTTTATTCGCGGCTTTGTAAGCAAAAATGGCGGCATAAAACGTGAATAATCCTGCGAGGATCATAATGAGATAACGTTTGAACGCGTCCGGTTTTTTTGCGATGCGCTTGCTGATCAAGAGTGAGCTGAGAATGATCGCCGGGCCCGCGATTTCAAAGATGCCTTTGACAAAGGTGAGCGCGATCAAGGTCAGGCCGATGACGATTCCGGCGAAAATAACACGGCTTAGGTTATATGTAGAGAAACTATTGAAAATTTTGCTGAAAATTAAAATAGCCGCTGGGATGAGCGCGATGATGAGGATCTCCGAGTATAAGCTTAGGGCGCAATTAACCAAAGCTGGAGAAATCCCGATATAAAAGACGGCGAGCGCGCTGACAGCCGGCTTAACGTTTAACTTTTGTAAGATTTTAAAGCTAAAAAGTTGTGTTAAAAAAAGCAAAGCGAACTGCAGTGCGGCCAGGACCTTTAAATACGGAACATGCAACCCGTCGGCAAGGCGCATACATAATGAAATGAGGAGCGGATAGATCGGTTCTCGGTTCGGCCCGGTCTTGAAGAATTCGGCCCAGCCTTGAAGAGTGATCATTTGTCCGAGATGTTCATAATCGAAGGAATCCCACTTGATCTCGGTCTGTGCTGTATACAGAAGATAGATCCAGTATAGGATCGGAAGTCCGAAAGCGCAAAGGAGGAGCGGAAACTGGGATGCTGTGTGTTTTTGAGTTGGCATAGGGCTTGATCGTTGCCTGATTTTAGCGGAAGTCCTGTGGAAAAACAATAAAACTTAACACAATTAATGCCGGAATTATTCCTTGACACTCGGCGTGCGAATTCTATAATGGGTCTCAAATTGCAAGGAAATCGCGCTTTAAGAATTTCACGTATTCTTTGCAATCATTCGTAACTATATTATTCTCAAACACTTATAAGCTAGCGAAGACCATGCTCAACGGTAAGAATATTTTGATCACAGGCGGGACCGGCTCTTTTGGCAAAAAAATGGTGCAGATCGTTCTTAAGCACTATAAACCCAAAACATTGATCGTTTTCAGCCGTGATGAATTAAAACAATTTGAAATGGCTCAGACCTTCAGCCCGGTGAAATATCCCTGCCTGAAATATGTCCTCGGCGATGTCCGTGACCGCGACCGTTTGATGAGGGTTTTTAACGGCGTTGATTATGTTATCCACTCCGCCGCGCTCAAACAAGTTCCCGCCGCTGAATTAAATCCTGAAGAATATATCAAGACCAACGTCCTCGGTGCGATGAACGTGATCGAAGCCGCTTTGGACAATAAGGTCAAGAAAGTGATCGCCCTCTCGACGGACAAAGCTGCCAATCCGATCAATCTTTATGGCGCCACTAAATTATGTTCCGATAAACTTTTTGTCGCCGCGAATATTTATAGCGAACATGAAGGAACAAAGTTCGCGGTCGTCCGTTACGGGAATGTCCTCGGCAGCCGCGGGTCGGTTATCCCGTTCTTTAAGGAACGTGCCGCTACCGGCGTTTTGCCGATCACCGATGAACGCATGACCCGTTTTTGGATCACCCTCGACCAGGCGGTCCACTTCGTTATCAATTCTTTAGAAACATCCAAAGGCGGAGAGATTTTCGTTCCGCGTATCCCATCTATGAAGATCACCGACCTTGCGGAAGCGATCGCGCCGGAATGTAAGTTGCATTTCGTCGGGATCCGTCCGGGCGAAAAGCTTCATGAGACATTGATCAGCGAAGATGAAGCGCGCAACTCCGTCGAATTTAAGCAATGCTATATTATTCAGCCGGATGCCGGCCGCCGCGAAGTCCTTTTGGCTAAAGGCAAAAAAGGCGGGGGAAAGAATTGTGCCGAAAGTTTTCGTTACACCAGCGACGGGAATGACAGCTGGTTAACGGTCAAGCAATTACGTGACCTGACCGAAAAGATCCATAAGGATTATGAGATCGAAGAGTCCCGCTGGTCAATGGCCGATGTGCCGCGTTAGATCCTTGATTCCTGCCGGAATCAAGGATAATAATTTGAACATGGAAGCAGAAGATTTCAAGGGGTTCAAATTATTATGAAAAAAATTCTACTTACCGGTGTCAGCGGGTTGTTGGGAAGTAATTTGGCGTTTTGCTGGCGGGAACATTGTGAGATCTTAGGAATATACAATCAGCATGCGTGGGCGCTGGACGGGATCAAAACGAAACAAACTGATTTGTCCGACCCCTCTGCGGTACGTGTTCTTTTAAAAGATTTTCATCCGGACGTGATCGTTCACGCGGCAGCGGCCGTTGATGTGGACAAATGCGAACAGGACCCGGACTGGGCTTTGCGCGGGAATGTCACCGCGACTAAAAATTTGGCCGAAGCGGCCGCAAAGGACAGCAAATTCGTTTATATCTCGACGGACCTTGTTTACGACGGGGTCAAAGGGAATTATACGGAAACCGACCCGGTCAATCCGGTCAATGTTTATGCCAAGACCAAGTTGGCCGGCGAGCAGGAAACATCCCGGTTGACGAACGTTTTGATCGCACGGACGAATATTTTTGGTTTCAACGTCCAAGATAAGATCTGTTTTGCGGAGCGGGTGATCAAGGAAGCGAAAGCCCGGACGATCAAAGGTTTTACGGATTCTTTTTTTAGCTCGCTTTATACCTGCGATATGGCATCTTTGTTAAGCGTCGCGATCGAGAAAGACCTGCGCGGGATCTATCACTTTGGTAGTTCGACGGCTTTAAGCCGCTACGATTTTGCGGACACGCTGGCGCAAAAGTTAGGTTATGGAAAAAGTTTGATCAATGCTTCTTCGATCAAAGATTTTCCGTTCAAAGCCCGAAGAGCCCCGGACCTGTCCTTGCAGACCAGAAAATTGAGCGACGCAACCGGCATTAAAGTCCCGACGGAAGAAGAAACGATCGAACATTTTGTTAAAGATTATAAAAACGGAATTAATGGAGAACTGAAGTGAGAGATATCCCGTGGTCAAAATTTTATTACGATGAAGATGAGAAGAAGCAGGTTCTCGAAGTTTTTGAGACTGGATGGTTCTCCTCGGGCCCTAAAGTCGAAGAATTTGAAAAGCGTATGGCCGAATATGTCGGCGTTAAGTATGCCGTCGCGGTCAGCACGGGAACTGCGGCCTTGGATATCGCCCTTAAGATCGTCGGCGTCAAACGCGACGACGAAGTCATTATCCCGGCAATGACCTATATCGCTACCGCGAATGCGGTTTGCTATCAAGATGCTACGCCTGTTTTTGCCGATATTGACCCCAAAACTTATACGATCTGCCCGAAAGAGATCGAAAAATTAATTACGCCCAGAACACGCTGTATCATTCCTGTTGACTACGCCGGCCATGCCGCGGATTATGATGCGATCAACGCGATCGCCCGGAAGCATAAGCTTGCGGTCGTCGAAGACGGCGCTCCCGGTTTATGTGGTTCTTATAAAGGGAAAAAGCTCTGCTCGTTCGGGGATATTGCGATCACCAGTTTTCACGTTGCTAAGATCTTTTCGACGATCGAAGGCGGGATGCTGTTTACGAACAATGAAGATTACTACAAGAAAGCCCGCATTATCCGCTGGCAGGGAGAAGACCCGAAGAAGAAATATTATCATCCACTCGTCGGGTTTAATTACCGTATGACCGACTTGCACGCCGCGATCGGTTTGGCGCAAACGTCCGCGAAACGTATTGCGGCTGTTCTGGAATCCCGCCGCACCGGGGCAGAGTATTATTTGAAGCGTTTGGCTGGCGTTCCGGGCATTACGTTGCCGTATGTTTCACCGGACTGTGAACATCCCTGGTTCTTGTTCCCGACCTTGGTCAATAACCGTGATGCGATCCAACAATTTCTTCTCGAGAAGGGTGTAAAAGCCAACGTCTCGTGGCCGCTTCCGGTTTATAAGCAGGAAGCTTATGAAAAATATCAGCATTATGATTGTCCGGTCACCGAAAAAGTGACTTCTTCGGTTTTGTGTCTGCCGCTGTACTTTAAGATCACGAAAGACGACCAGGACTATGTCATTGAAACGCTTCAGGCGGCTTTAGAAAAGTTCGCACATTTGAAAACCGCAAAAATTTCATAACTCTCATGGCTTTTAAAAAGTCTTTCCGTGTCGGGCCGTTCACGATCGGGGCCCAAAACCCCGTTTTTATCATTGCGGAAGCCGGCGTTAACCATAACGGCGATATCGCAATGGCCAAGCGGCTCATTGATGCCGCGAAAGCCGCCGGGGCTGATGCCGTTAAATTCCAAACCTTCAAAGCTGAAAATCTCAATACCCGTACCGCGCCTAAGTCTACGTATCACGTCGAGACCACCGGCGCCAAAGGGTCCTGGTTCGACCTTTTGAAAACGCAGGAGCTGGACGCTAAAGCTCATCGAATTTTGATCGATCATTGCCGTAAAAAAGGCATTTTGTTTTTATCCACGCCATATGATGAAGAAAGTGCCGATCTGCTGGACAAACTCGGGGTCGCCGCTTTTAAAGTCGCTTCAACCGACGCCAATAATATTCCTCTGCTCGTCCATCTAGCCAAGACCAAGAAGCCAGTTTTACTTTCCACTGCAATGTGCACGCTTGCGGAAGTGAAGGAAAGTGTCCAGGCGCTCGCAAAAGCCGGCTGTAAAGAGTTGGTTTTATATCATTGCACCGCAAATTATCCGACAAAATTAGAAGATTGTAATTTGCGTGCGATGACGACCTTGGCGGAAGAATTTGGCGTTCCCGTCGGGTATTCCGACCATATCCCTGATGAATATGTCCCGGTCGCTGCGGTCGCGATGGGTGCGGTTTCGTATGAGAAACATTTTACGCTCGACAAAAATTTACCGGGCCCTGACCACCGCGCGTCTTTGGAGCCAAAGGAATTGGCGGAAATGGTTCGTTTGATCCGCCAGACGGAGAAATTATTGGGCAGCGCGGAAAAGCGTCCGCTCGCGTGTGAAACCGAGAACCGTGTAAAATTGCGCAAAAGTGTCGTCGCGCGCACGGACCTCAAAAAAGGCGAGCGCCTAACTACAACAAATCTTTGTGTGAAGCGTCCGGCCAAAGGTTTGGCGCCGAAATATTTTGCGGGACTTCTCGGTCGCCGGGTGAAGCGCGATATGACCGCCGATGAATTTATTTTATTAAAAGATTTAGAGAGGAAATAATGGCTAAATTAAAGACAGTTATTTTTGGTGCCGGCGGTTTTGCCCGCGAAGTCTTGCCATTCGTGCAAGCCAACAAAAAGTTGACGGTCGTGCGTTTTATTGACGTGAGCCCTAAGGTCGAGAAGATCGAAGGGGTCGCGGTCATGGCGGAAAAGGAATTTTGGGCCAAAGCCAAGAAGCTCGGCGTCAAAGCCGTTGTTGTCGCCGTCGGGGAACCGTCCATCCGCGAAAAGATCTTTGCCGCGGTCAAAAAAGCTAAACTCCAACTGCCCGCCATTATTCACAAGAGCGCGGTGTTGGCCGATGATTTTTCCTGCGGTGAGGGGACGATCATTTATCCGCTTGTCACCGCGCAGGTCCATGCCCGCGTCGGGGATGGTGTCTTGCTTAACGCAGGGGCAACGATCGGGCACGACACGATCATTGAAGATTTTGCGAACATCAATCCCGGTGTCAATATCTCGGGGAATGTGCGCATCCGTAAGTTTGCCTATCTCGGGATCGGCAGTACGGTCGTCGAGAAGATCACCATCGGCGAAAATACCACCATCGGGGCCGGTGCTGTCGTTATTGATGATATGCCGGGCCATGTCATTTCCGTTGGTGTTCCAGCTAAAGTCATCCGTAATTTAAAAAGTCAGGGGTAATATGCCAGCATATGTTTCAACATCAGTTTTCCCTAACGGGACATCGGTCGAGAACGCGATCGAATCATTATTAGATCAGGGTATTGAGAATATCGAATTGGGCTCTACACATAACCACGAAGAAAATATTGTCGCGACCGTCGCGCATTATGATGCAAAATTTGTAACACATAATTTCTTCCCGCCCAACCCGGGACGGTTGGTCCTTAACATCTCGTCATCCGACGAGAAGGTCCGCAAAGAAAGCATTGCGTTCATTAAAGACGCGATCGATTTTGCGGAGAAGATGGATATTCCGCTTTACACGGTCCATCCGGGCTTTGTTGTTGATCCCGTCGGCGAAAGTATTACAAAGGATAATTATGATTTTCGTTTTCCGCAAGGCGTAAGCGGTGACACTAAAGCGGCATTCGAGCATTTCTTGAACAGTATGTTTGAGATCGAGAAATATTTGGAAGACAAAGACGTTAAGGTCGCTGTTGAGACGCAGGGCTCGGTGGAGAAGAAGGACCTGGTTTTGTTCGCCCGCCCGCAAGAGCTCCAGAAGTTTCTGGC
>JADLGJ010000102.1 GCA_020849375.1 Candidatus Omnitrophota bacterium | reverse complement strand
TGTCGTGCAAAACTTCATAAATACGACAGACCACCCACATGTCAGCGAGGTATCCGATAATATCGACAGGGTCACTTTCCTCAATGACCGATTCAATACTGTCGACGAATTCAGCCTGCTTTGTTAAAAGCTCATCACAGGGCAAAATCTTAATGGTGCGCGGCTTTTGTAAATTGAAATTCTTTGACCACGGGTAAACAACAAGGATCTTGCCGAGTCGGCCTTCCATGATCTCCTGAATGACATAATCCTTGATCTGCACAGCTGTTTCATAAAGGCCGACCTCATCGAGATTAATAAATGTTTTCATCTCCGGTTGAACCGGCCGTAAACGCTCCACCCCTTTACGACCAACGACAATTAAAACACTGTTGGGGTTATTCTCCTTTTCAGCCATAACGTGCCGGATCGTTTTAGCGTTTAAGTCCCCCATGAAACCGCCTTCGGACGTGACCGCAACAATGCCGACCTTCGGATTATCATTTGAAACCAGCGGATGGCGCACCGTTGACAAACTGATCATGCGAAAAAACTCAACGAAGGATTCCCCGAAACGCGCAAAACGGTCTTTACGATTGGCCAGATCATGGAATTTGGTATCAGCGACGTCCTTCAGAACCTGAATGATCTCGACGAGCTCCGTGATGTCGTCCAAATCGTGCTTGATTTTCATTGCCTTACCCATTATTCAAACCCCTCAACCCTTTTGCTTCCTTGTTTAAATTTTCAGCAGGCCTTTTTCGATCTTTTCCTTCATGGCAATAGCATTTTCGCGCACCATGGTCGCCAGGCTTCCATCAATATTAAGACTGCCAAACTTGAGAATGATCCCGCTTAAGATCTTAGGGTCAGTATTCTGATTAATCGCGACCGATCGCCCTAATTTCGTTTGCAATGCGTCACTCAAACGGTTCTTCAAAGCATCAGACAGCGGTGAAGCCGTGATAATATCCGCAACCTTAATTTCTTCACCGATCATTTCCATGTCCATTTTCATTAAACCCTCAAGAAATTCAATGATCATACTTTCATCCAGGGCAGGTTTACCTTTTTTTCCTAAAACTTCTTCCAAAACCAAGGCCGTCACATCAATAGTTTTCATATCCATATCTTTGACGATGGCTTTGCGGATATCTTCTTTTGTATTATTGGCTTTAACGATGATCTCTTCGCCTTCGACGCGGGCCTTAGCAACGATCTTGTCTCGTTCTTCTTTGGCTTTGGTCGAAGCATCTTCGGTCATTTTAGCGACAAGCGCATCCGCTTCGGCTTTGCGCTTTGTTAATTCTTCGCTGGCTTCTTTGATCTTGGCATTTAATTCGACCTGCTTACCGCGGACCGCTTCCGTTTCTTTGTTTAAACGATTAAGGTCCTTATCGATCGTATCCTTGCTGAACTTCCAAATAAAAAAACCGCCGATCGCCACAAAAACCATCCCGGCGACAACGGCTTTGATCAATAACATTCCTATGTCCATCAACGATCTCCTCTCTAAAAAAACTATTCCGCGACTAATATCTTGAACATCAACAAGATCAATGTTAAAGAAACGACTTCAACGATGATCAACTTAAGCATGATCCCAACTTGTATCGCCGGTGTCTTACTCGGGTAACGTCCGAGCCGAGTGATCAATTTATAACCGATCCAACCGACCCCCAGACAGGGAATAAGCATCAGAATATAAAAGATCAAAATGAAGAATAACGCTGTTGATGCCATAAATTCTCATTATTTCCCGAAAAGCTGGAAAATGATCAAGATCGCAACGATCGAAATAACTTCCACAAACAAAAGCATGACAAGCATGCCCATAAAGATCTTGGAAGCCGCGGAAGGGTTACGGCTTAAGGCCTTGATAACGGCATACCCCAAAACAGCGATGACGATCGACGGCCCCAAAACCGCGATCAACATGATCGAGACAATTAAAAGTGTTTCAGCCCACTGCATTTTCGAACCTGCCTTTAAACATGGTGTGTGGCATCCGGGTCTTCGAGCGCGATATCCTCGCCCTTCTTCTTGTTCTGCGGACGAAGGCGCTCTAATTCTTCGACGAGAACGATGCAATCATTAGCGAAGAACCTCACGAGGCCGAATTTGATCGGAACGGCCTCACGCCAATTCACGATGATGTTTCCCTTGGTCAGGATCCCAAGGACCGGGTAATGGTACGGCAAAAGTTCATACTCTCCCTGGTCCCCGGTAAAGAACGCGCTCTCCACCTGCCCCTGATATAACAACGCCTCCGGCGTCATGATCGAGATCTTGAAAGTTGATTTGTACTGCGCCATACCGACTCGCTCTATTTTTTCGAAGTGGCCTTATCAAGCGTATCAACCCCGACCTGCGAATCTTCTGTTTCCGCGTCTTCTTTCGGCCGCTTAAGAGAAACTTCTTTGACATACTCTGTCATGACTGCATCAATGATCTTCATCATATCTTCGTCTAAAGCACGTTTCTCCCGGAGTTTTTGCAACATTTCCGGTTGGCGTTTATTAAAATATTCATAAATTTCTTTTTGAAAAATATTAACTTCTTCTAAGCTCAACTCATGTAAATACTTCTTCGAATACGCATAAAGGATGACCACGAGCGTTTCGGATTTTACAGGATTATCACGTTCCTGTTTAAGGATATCGGTCAGAATACCGCCGGACTTAAGCTGATTTTCCGCTTCATCAGAACCGCCGGACGTTTTCAACTTCGAAACACGGAGAACTTCGCGGTACTGCAAGAATTCCAAACGGAGCGGCCCGCTCAACTTCTTAATGGCCGGCCACTGCACCTTACTACCGACGCGGGAGACCGACAAACCTAAGTCCACGGCAGGCTTCTGCCCTTCCCCGAAAAGCGGAGTACTTAAATAGATCTGTCCGTCGGTCATGGAGACGAGATTGGACTGGACATAACCGGTCAAGTCCCCTTCCAATGTTTCGACGATCGGGAACTGTGTCATTGAGCCGCCGCCGAGATCATCCGTCAGGTAGGCAGCCCGCTCGACCATTTTAGAGTGAAGGTAGAAAATATCGCCGGGATAAGAGTCACGTCCGGGAGCGCGTCCGAGCAAAAGAGAAATTTCGCGGTAAGCCCAGGCATGTTTGGTCAAGTCGTCAAAGACGACGAAAACATTTTTACCCTGGTACATAAAATATTCGGCGACCGCGCAAGCAACGTACGGAGAAAGATAAAGTTGTCCCGGCGGAGCTGAAGCCGTTGCCGCAACGATACAGGTATAATCGAAACAATTATTGTTCATAAACAATTGCACGACTTTACCTAAAGCGGATCGCGCTTTACCGATCGCGCAATAAACGCAAATAACTCCTGTACTTTTCTGATTCATGATGGCGTCGGTACAGACGGTCGTCTTTCCGGTCATTTTATCGCCGAGGACCAACTCGCGCTGGCCAAAACCGACGGGGATCATAGAATCAATAACTTTAATGCCGGTTTCAAGGGTGCGGTCAAGAACTTTCCGCTGGAGGATCGACGGGGCATCGACGAAAATTGGGCGCATGCCGTCAGTCTCAAGTGTTCCTAAACCATCCAAAGGCTCTGCGAGTGGATTAATGATGCGTCCGATAAATTTATTACCGACAGGGGTATTGAAAGCTTCGAGCGAAGCCAGCGCTTTGTCACCAGTTTTGAGGTTGACCTGTTGGCGGATGATGAGGACTTGCGCTTCTCTTTCATCAAATCCGACAATAATGCCCATCGTTCCGTAACCAAACCGAATAACTTGGCCATTGATGCAGTTTTTAAAGCCCTCAACAATAACGATACACCCACGGATAACGCGGACAACACCCTCTTCTGTGTAACGAAGTTCTACCATATCTTTAAGATCGCCTTAGAAAACACTGTTGATTGTTAAGATGTGGTAATTATACCAAACAATCGAAGACAAAAATGAGAAATTCAAGAAAACTTAATATGTTTTATGCTTTTTTAGGAGGCTCAGGTTTAGGGACGACCTTGATCTCTTCCCCGGGCTTTATCCCGTCAGCCATTCGGCCGGAACGCCGGCTCCAAATAATAAAGTGCGCCGTTGTGAAAACCGCTATAAAGATGATACATCCGAAAATGATCCGCCATGTCATCGTGACGGAAATACCTTTTTTGAAGATCGCTTCGGACAAGGCCTGCAAACCACGCAAAGCTTGTAAACGCTTCAAAATGTTCTTAACTTTACTACCTTCCAATTCTTCAAGTTTCTTAGCACGGACAATAGCGAGCATTTGCTCAAGACGCTCAACAGATTGCTTCACATCTTCGTAACGCTTTTGGTTGGTGCGGAAGATCCCGATATGCTGATCCGGAGGTAAATTTTGGTCCTGTGTGTCTCGGATCAATTTCAGCTGCTTTATTAAACTTTCATAAAGATATTGCCCGCTCTCGGCATAAGCTGAATCCTTCATTTCCTCAATAGCCGCCTCGGCCCTCTTCTCCATCGGGTCAAGTTTTGCGACCGGGAAACGCCAAATATCTTTAATAACAATTTCATACTTCTTTGATTCAGCAGGCTTAAAAAGTTCTTCTTTTGAAAGGTAGGATTTATTTTTCTTCTCGTCGAAGCGGACATCAAAACCCTGCTTATCCACAATATCTTCTTCACGTACTTCTTCAGGCAAGAAATGTTTATGCTTGACCGTTTTCTCTTCTTCTTTGGACGGATTCTGAACCTCTAAGACAAGCTTAACAGTTTTTCCAGCGTCCCCGTCATCCTCGGTCTGAGCTTCTTTTTCCAGAAAATTGGGATCGTAGATCTTTTTACGGATCTTCTCAACGATACCGGCATAAGCGCGATACTGCTCGATCCGGCGCTCAATATTTTCAGAATAACTCTGCTGCTGAGTCAGAATAATATCCAATTGTTCAGCAAGCTTGTCACTTTCACGTTTCGCATTAGGGTAAAGGTCCGGATTCTTCTCAACAAGGGAAAGATTCCCGTTCATGTTTTGTTTCAAAACAGCAATCTCTTCGGGCGTGATCATCCAAACATCGTTGACCCTGATCTTAAAAGTTTTTGATTCTTTCGGCGAAAATGTTACTTTGCCGCTGACATAATAAACCGCCCTATCAACATCATAATCAACCCTTAACTGGCCAGAATCAATAACATCGCTGGGCTCCAGCTCCTTAGGTAAATAATACTTGACGTCGATCTCTTTGGTTTCGGTTTCAGAAGGATTGATCGCAATAAGATTAAGGGACAGTTCTCCGGCTGACACGACCGCAGGCCTGATGAGGAGCAACAAAAGCAACAAATAAATTTTTATAAAATTATAATTTCTCATGGATTATTACAGCTTAAGAACCGCCTTCAAACCAGGACTTGACAACAACCCCGTCGGTTTCAGTCGCTTCTTTGAGAGCGTTAAGTTTTGCGTTAATTTCATCAAGCTTGCCGTAGACCTTTTGCTGGTCAGTTGCTTCTTCTTCGGTCAACGGTTGGACATCAAGCCCGCTACCGCCTAAGCCCGCAGCCTTGTTACTTTCGTTGACGAAATTGGCAAGCGTACCGACCATTTCTTGCGCAACCTTACCGGTCTCGAGCTGACTTTCAGAAATTTGCGAAGTTGCGGTTTGCAATTGCTGCAAAGATTCTTTAAGCTTATCCAAAGACTTCATCGCGGTTTCGCTTTGGCCTTTCGCGCCTAACTCCGTACGGACACCTTGCGCTTCGCCCAAGGCCGCTTCCGCGCTACCTTTAGCTTTATCAACATTGGCCTTGATCGCCGCCAACCTGGACAATTCCCCGAAGATCGTGTTGGATGATTCCGTATCTCCCGTAGCACCCACCGACGTTTCCAGCGTATCGACATAATCAACAACTTGCGCGATCTTACCAAATACTGATTCTTCTGTTGATGCATCAGTTGTCGTACCCAAGGCCGAAGTGATCGTGTTGACTTGCGATAAGATGGAATTGATCGTCTCCGAAGATCCGCCGGTTTCAATGTCCTGGACCGTGGAAAGAATAGTATTCGCCATACCGAACAAACTAGTCGTCCCAATATCCGAAGCGCTACCGATCAATGAATTCATCGTGTTGACCGCATTTAAAATGGCAGCGACATTGCTGACGAGCGTGCGGGCATTAGCGGCCAAGTAGGCAATATCCGACCAATTGATATTCGCGGCGGTCATTGATGCCAGATCTGCCCAATTGATCCCGGACACACTGCTTAATCCGATATCTGCCCAATTAACACCTGAACCGGACATATAAGAAATATCAGCCCAGTTAATGGCGACCGCACTCATCGCTCCGACATCCATCCAATTGATGCCGGCGGCGGACATTGAACCTATATCCGTCCAATTAATACCCGCGTCGCTTAATTTATCGATAGCCGACCAATTGATCCCGGCGTCACTTAACATGTCCAAGTCATTCCAGTTGATCCCGGCACTGCTCAACATACTGATGTCGAGCCAGTTGATCCCTGAGGCTGTCATCTCATAAATATCCGTCCAATTAATACCCGAATCAGAAAGATCATTGACCGAGACCCAATTTATACCACTAGAGCTGAGGGCTTGCATATCCGCCCAGTTGATCCCGGCATCAGAAAGGACCGTAACATCACTCCAATTCACACCCGCAACAGAAAGCTCGCCAATATTATCCCAATTGATCCCGGCGCTGGTTAAACTATCGATGTCGGTCCAATTGATCCCGGCGACAGAAAGGTCACCGATATTTCCCCAGTTAATACCGGCTCCGCTTAAGATGTCGATATCGAGCCAATTGATGCCGCTATCAGACAACTCGCCGATATCATTCCAGTTGATGCCCGTTTTACTTAACGATTCGATATCAGACCAATTGATAC
>JADLGJ010000101.1 GCA_020849375.1 Candidatus Omnitrophota bacterium | reverse complement strand
GTTGCGATTCTCATAATGGTGTCAGGGCAATCGTAAGTGCGGCGCGATCTCTTTTAACGGGTTGCGGACAAAACTTCTTTGTGTGATTTCCGGATGGGGAATCTGTAATTTGTCGGTCTTGATCTTTAAATTACCGTAGAGAAGAATGTCGATATCGATCGGACGCGGGCCGTTCTTTAGATTTTTGACCCGCCCGATCTTTTGTTCGACCATTTTGATCTGGCTAAGCAGTTGTTCAGGGGCTAACTTCGTCTCAGCGGCCATTACGCCGTTGAGAAAATTCGCTTGCGGAACTCCGCCGATCGGTTTGGTTTCGATCGGTTTGGAAACAGTCGTGACTTTAATGCCGTTTTTGTTCAGAAGCTTGACCGCATCATTAATGTTTTGACGGCGGTGACCCATGTTGGACCCGTAAGCTAAATAAACTGTCGGCATAAATTAAAGGATCTTGCTTAAACGTGCGATCGCTTCACTCAAACGGTCTTTGGGCATCGTGATCGTCATGCGGATGAAGCCTTCCCCGGCTTCACCGAAGCCGATCCCTGGTGTAACGACGACATTGGCTTCTTGCAAAAAGCGCGAAGCGGTTTCGATCGACGATGTATACCCTTTTGGTAAACGCGCCCAGACGTAAAACGCGGCTTTGGGCGGCGGGATCTTCCAGCCAACCCCGCGTAAACCATTGATCAAAAGGTCGCGGCGTTCCTGGTACATCCGGCGAAGGTCTTCAATTTCTTCTTCTTTCGTTCTTAATGCGGTGACACCGGCTACCTGGATCGCTTGAAAAATACCGGAATCAAAATTCGATTTGACCTTGGCTAGCGCGGCAACCAATTTTGGATTTCCGCAAGCCCAGCCGATGCGCCAGCCGGTCATGTTGTACGTTTTCGAAAAGGAATGGAATTCGATCGCGATATCTTTAGCCCCTTCGACTTCAAGGATGCTCGGCGGTTTTTCGCCGTCGAAATAAATTTCTGAATACGCCATGTCCGAGACCAAAATGATCCCCTTTTCCTTTGCGATCGCAACGAGTTCTTTATAGAATTCAAGGTTCGCGGTCGCGGAGGTCGGATTGTTCGGGTAGTTGACCCACATGGCTTTGGCGTCCTTGATCTCAGCTAATTTTTTCAGGTCAGGTAAAAAGCCGTTACCTTCTTTTAAGGGAAGGTTTTGGATCTTCCCACCGGCAAAAGCGATGGACGCGCGGTACGCCGGATAAGCGGGATCGGTCAAAATCACTTTGTCCTTCGGATTGATGATCCCGAGCGGCAAATGTGCGAGCCCTTCTTTTGAACCGATCAAAGGATAAATTTCAGTGTCAGGGTTGAGCTCAACGCCGAAACGTTTTTTGAACCATGCGGCGATCTCTGTGCGCAACAACGGCAATCCCGCGTCGAAGGCATAGCGGTGATTGGCCGGGTCCGTCACGGATTTTTGCAGCGCTTGGATGATGTGCGGCAAGGTCGGGGTGTCCGGATCGCCGACACCGAGGTCAATGATGTCGCGGCCTTCGGCACGTGCCTGGCGTTTGGCTTTGTCGATCTCGACGAAAAGATATGGAGGTAATTCTTTAAGGCGGTCTGAAAATTCGATGTTAAATACGGTTTCCACGGTCATAGTGTCCTCTGTAAGTGAAATATGTTGTAGTTTATCCTAATGTGAAAACGAGTTGCTTGGTACGGGTGGCGCGGAGGGGAGTTCTCTGCCGACGAGCCAGACTTTAGCTGGCGAGGCGGTAGAGTCCCGCAGCGACAGGACCCGTAACAATATTTATTTCAATTTCAAAACGTCCTGCATGTTAAATAAACCTTTTTTCTTGCCCTTCAAAAATTTTGCGGCGACGAGCGAGCCTTTGGCAAAAATGTCGCGGCTTTTGGCGTGATGAAAAATGATAATAGTGTCTTCGGCGCTTTCGAAAATGACCTTGTGATCGCCGATGATCTCCCCTTCGCGGATCGATTTGATGTTTTTCACTTTTTTGGAGGAAGCCGCTTCAATGACTTCCGCGATGGTCTTAGCGGTCCCAGACGGCGCGTCTTTCTTGTGGATGTGATGCGCTTCGGTCATGTTGACCGTGTAGGTGTCGGGCGTTTTTTCAGAAAGCATTTCAGAGATCTTGAAAAAAACATTCACGCCGACCGACATGTTGGATGAGAAAACGATCGGGATCTTAGTGGAAGCTTTTTTGATCTCTTTTTTTTGGGCGTCGGTCAAGCCGGTCGTGCCGATGACCATACCCACCTTGTGCTTGACGCAGGCCGCGAGATTGGCGATGGTCGCGTCCGGTGTGGTGAATTCGATCAAGGCGTCACAGCCTTTGAGCGATTCATTCGATGGGCTGATCTTGATGCCTTCTACGGCGCCGGTTGTGCCCGGGCGTTCCAATAAGGTTGTGACTTTGAATTTTTTGTCGGCGAGCGCGAGGGCGGTGATGCGCTGGCCCATTCGTCCCAGAGAACCACTAACGGCTAAACGGATCATATGTTCCTTTCACTTCGTGTTACCCGAAAGATGTTACTTTATTAAACCGTAATCGTTCAATGCTTTTTTCAAAACTTCGTGATTGCCTTTGGACATTTCGCACAACGGCAAACGGATCTCCGGTGAGCATAAGCCCATCAGGGCCATCGCGGCTTTGACTGGGATCGGATTCGTTTCGATGAACAGGGCCTTGAGTAAAGGCAACAGTTTGTAGTGGGCCTTTTGCGCTTCGTCGAGTTTCCCGGCATTGAAGCTGGAAATGATTTTGAGAATATCTTTCGGAACGATGTTCGCGGCCACCGAAATAACGCCGCTTCCGCCGATCGCCATGATCGGAAGCAGAAGCGCGTCATCGCCGGATAGAAGGATGAAATCTTTTGGGCAGAGCATTCTGGTCGTTTGCATTTGGTCGAGCGAACCGGAAGCTTCTTTGACCCCGACAATATTCTTACAATCGCGGGCCAAGCGGGCGACAGTTGCCGGTTCGATGTTGACCGCGGTGCGGCCGGCAATGTTGTAAAGGATGATCGGAAGATCAGAGCACTCGGAAACGGCCTTGAAGTGGCGGTAAAGGCCTTCTTGCGTCGGCTTATTGTAGTAAGGGCTGACCTGCAAAACACCGTCAGCGCCCATTTTTTTGGCGTGTTCGGTCAAGGCAACAGCTTCGGCGGTAGAATTGGAACCCGTTCCGGCGATGATCGGAACGCGGCCTTTGGCGGTTTGGATACAAACGTCAATGACATGTGCATGCTCTGCGTTATTTAACGTCGGGGATTCGCCCGTTGTCCCACAAGGAACAATACCGTTGGTGCCACTCTTGATCTGAAACTCAACGAGCTTCTTTAATGTCGGTTCATCAACTTTTCCATTTTTAAACGGTGTGGCGATCGCAACGATAGAGCCTTTGAACATTTTTTGTCGTTTCCTCCTTAAAATTTGAGCCTATTCTTGCTTCATTGCTCAAATTTTAATCCTGAACTCCTGCAAGGAGTCAGGATAGTTAAAAATAATAATTACCCTCAGCGATGAATTTGGCACTGCCTTTTAACCAAACATTCGTAATTTTTTGCGCGGTAATATCGAACGTCACTTCGAGCGTTTCCCCGCTTTGTGTCAAAACATTCATGACCGCTTTTTTCTGGTCGCGCTGTAACGTTCCCGGGTTGGCTTGCAAATAAGAAACGATCGCGGCGGCGACGCTTCCTGTCCCGCAGGCGCGTGTCTCGGCTTCCACCCCGCGTTCGTAGGTGCGGACAGCGACTAGATCTTTACTATTCTGTTCGACGAAGTTGACGTTGGTCCCGCGCGGCGCGAAAGCTTTGTGGTAACGGATCGTCGGGCCGATCTTGTTAACATCAATGCCGGCCAAACCGTTAACATAAACGATCGTGTGCGGCACGCCGGTATCAATATAGTGAACATGAATGTCTTTCCCGTTTAAAGTCAAAGGAATGCCAGGGCGGTAATCATTGGGTTCGCTCAAACGGACGCGTGCGATCTCCCCTTTGGCTTCGCCGAGAATTTCTCCGGCCAGCGTTTCGATGGAAAATAATTTCTTTGAAGGTTTTTTGCGGTTCACAATATAGGTTGCGATACAGCGCGCGCCATTACCGCACATTTCCGCTTCTGAACCGTCGGCGTTGATAATGCGCATGCGGTAATCGCTGGTTTTGCTTTTATCCAAGACAAGGATCCCGTCCGCACCGATGCCGTCGGAGCGATGGCAGGCCTTGAGCGCCAGTTTTTTGTAATCGAGAGCTTTATTAGCTTCGATGACAATAAAATCATTTCCTGCGCCGACCAATTTTGTGAATTTGATATTCTTCTTCATTTTATTTTAAGAAACCTGGAACCGTTTCCCCTTTGAGCAGGTCATAATATGTTTCGCGTTTTTTCGTCACGGCAAATTCTTTGCCTTTAACGAGAACTTCGGGAACGCGGCAGCGGACATTGTAATTGCTCGACATGACGTAACCGTAAGCTCCGGCGCTCATGACGGCCAATAGTTCACCTTTCTTGAGCGCGGGTAGATCGCGTTCTTTGCCTAAGAAATCGCCGCTTTCACAGATCGGGCCAACCACATCGGCTTTAACCGTTTTGGCGGTTGTCGTTTTGACCGGAACGATCTCGTGATATGCGCCGTATAGCGACGGGCGGATCAAGTCGTTCATCCCGCCATCAACGATCAAGAATTTCTTAAAACCATTGTCTTTTAAATACAAAACCTTGGTGACGAAAATACCGGCATTCCCCACGATAAAGCGGCCCGGTTCCATGACAATTTTTAAACCAGTCTTGAGTAAATACGGCAATATCGCGTTGGCATAATTCTGTGCGGTTTGCGGATTTTCGTCTTTATAAATAATCCCCATCCCGCCGCCGATGTCCAAATATCCTATATGAATTCCCTCGCTGCGCAAGCTTTCTAAGAATTCGATGACTTTTTTGATCGCGGCAATGAACGGCGCACTGGTTACGATCTGTGAACCAATATGAATATGCAGGCCGGAAATCTTGATATTTTTAAACTTTTTCTGCTCTTTGAGCAATTTTTTGGTTGAGGCAAGGTCAATTCCGAACTTGTTTTTCAGTGTCCCCGTCGTAATGTGATTATGGGTCGCCGCGGCGACATCGGGGTTGATGCGCAAAGCAACGGGTGCCACCTTCCCCATCTTTTTGGCGATGCGGTTGATCTCTTCTAATTCTGGGACGGATTCAACGTTAAAGAAAAGGATCCCGGTCTTGATCGCGATCGCGATCTCCTCTTCGGTTTTTCCGACAGATGCGAAAACGATCTTTTTAGGATCAGCACCGATCTTCATCGCTTTTTTGAGTTCGCCCATCGAAACGATGTCAAAACCCGCGCCGTAATTGGCGAGCGTTTTTAAGACGCCCAAGTTGCCATTCGATTTCATCGCGAAGCAAACGGTAGGGTTAACGGCTGCAAAAGCTTTTTGGATCTTAGTCAAATGATCGACGAGTGTGTTGTGGCTGTAAAGATAAAACGGCGTTCCTACCGCTTTGGCCACATCCGCGACCTTAACATCTTCGCAATACAATTCATTCTTTTTGAATTTGAAATCGTGCATGTTCGCAAACCTTATTTTTTAACAGATT
This sequence comes from Candidatus Omnitrophota bacterium, assembly GCA_020849375.1. Classification (GTDB taxonomy): domain Bacteria; phylum Omnitrophota; class Gorgyraeia; order Zapsychrales; family JANLHA01; genus JADLGJ01. The sequence continues at coordinate 32,180 of JADLGJ010000101.1, read as the reverse complement.
TTTTGATTGGACGGAATGCTTCGGATCAATGATGAGCTTAACTGCTTTTGCAGTAAGCTTGGGATGGAATTTCTTTAATTCCGTGTCGCTCATTGATTTAATTTCGACATTGTTCTTTAATTTGTGCTGGATCAAATGGCCGATGATCTTATGTGCATCTTTGAAGGCGACGCCGTTCTGGACGAGATGATCGGACAAGTCGGTCGCGTAAAGCGATTCGTCGGCGAGTTGCGCATCGATATTAGCTTTTTTGAAGGAGACATTCTTAAAGAGTTCGGTCAAAACCGCAAGTTCTTTTTGTATGATTTCAAACGAATCGAACAAAGGTTCTTTGTCCAGTTGCATGTCTCGATTGTAAGCCAGCGGCAGGCCTTTCATCATTGTAAGAACATTGACTAAATTTCCGTAAATTCGGCCAGTATAGCCGCGGACGAGTTCGAGGACGTCGGGATTTTTCTTTTGCGGCATGAGCGAACTGCCGGTACAAAATGCGTCATCAATGTCAATGAAATCGAATTCTTTACTTGTCCAGAGGATCATATCCTCGGCCAAGCGCGAAATATGCATCGCAGTCGTTGCTAGTGCATTTAAGCTTTCAATGACGAAATCGCGGTCACTGACAGCATCTAAAGAATTCTTGGTCGACTCAATACTGTGTAATTGGACTTTATATTTCTTTAAATTGTAATTGGCCGACGGAATGAATGTCCCCGCCAAAGCACCGGCGCCCAGGGTCAAACGGATATTCTTAGCGGCATTATAAAGTCGGACATGGTCACGGTTGAGCATTTCGACGTACGCGCCGAGGTATTGCGCAAGGCCGACCGGGATCGCGTGCTGTAAATGAGTAAAGCCCGGAAGAACAATGTTTTTATTCTTGGAAGCCAGCTTACTAAGCGCGATCGTCAGATCATCCACGAGTTTTTGGGTGATGAAAAGATTGTCGATCGTATAGGCTTTGACGTCGAAGGCGACTTGGTCATTGCGAGAACGGCAAGTGTGAAGTTTTAATCCGGCCTTCCCTGCCTTGGTTTCGACGAGTTGCTGAATATAGGAATGGATATCTTCAAATGCTGGATCAATTTTGAAAGTACCGTTCTCGATTGTTTTGAGGATAGAATTTAAGGCGCTTTTGATCTTTGAATGTTCAGAGCTATTGAGCAGGCGTGCTTTTTTTAAAACATCGATGTGGGCGAGAGAACCAATGACATCATATTTGGCCAACTTTTGGTCAAAGTGGATCGAATTCGTAAACTCTTCAACGAGTTTATGAGTTCCTTTGCTGAATCGTCCACCCCAGAGTTTTTTTGCCATTGTGACCTCGCGTCCTACCTCGGCGGAGCCTCGTTAGGACTGCTTGTTTTCATCTGGATTGCGTAAATTCTTGGCCTAAGGTTACTCGAATTTACGCTTTAAGTAAAAACTAGGCGTAAGGCATTGCCCAGAGTTTCAGGAAGCCTTCTGCCATTTTTTGATCGTAGACGTCTTCTGAACCATACGTCGCTAATTTCAACTTATAGCGGGAGAATTTCGATTTGCGTCCAACAACAATGCAATTTCCTTTGTAAAGCTTTAAGCGAACTGTCCCCGTCACATTTTTCTGCGTTTCATTGACATATGCGTCGAGCTGCTTCTTTAACGGCGTTTCCCATAAACCGTTGTAGATCAGTTGCGCGTATTTCGGCGAGATTAATTGCTTATAGTGAGCGGTTTCGCGATCCAAAACGAGCGATTCCAGCTCAAGGTGGCGGAGATACAAAATCAGGCCAGCCGGATTTTCATAAATTTCGCGGGATTTGATTCCGACCAAGCGGTTCTCGATGGCGTCAACACGTCCGACCCCATTTTTGCCGCCGAGCTCGTTGAGTTTCTTGATCAACTCGAGCGGTTCATAAACTTTTCCGTCAATCGAAACCGGAGTCCCGTCTTTGAAATCGACTTCAATATAGGTCGCTTTCGCCGGAGCATTTTCCGGACTGACGGTAAAATGATAAATCTCTTCCGGCGGTTCGGCCCACGGGTCTTCTAAAACCCCGCATTCGATGCTGCGTCCGTAAAGGTTGATGTCGATCGAGTACGGGCTTTTCTTGGTGACGCTGACCGGGATCTTGTGCTTTTTTGCGTAATCAATTTCTTCGTCGCGGGTCTTGAATTCCCAGACACGCACCGGCGCGATATGTTCCAAAGACGGATCCAATAAGCGGATCGTGGTCTCAAAACGGACTTGATCATTCCCTTTCCCGGTACATCCATGAGCGACCGCAGTGGCTTTTTCCTTGTGCGCGATCTCCACTTGATGCTTGGCGATCAACGGACGGGAAAGCGCTGTGGCTAACAAATATTTATTTTCATACAGCGCATTCGCACGAATGGCCGGAAAAACATAATCGCTGACAAATTCTTTTTGCAAATTCAAAACGTGGACCTTGCTGGCGCCCGTCTTTAAGGCACGTTCTTTGATCACATCAAAATCTTCTCCCTGCCCGACGTCAGCGATCATCGCAACGACATCATAACCTTTACCTTGTAACCATTTGATCGCACAGGACGTGTCTAACCCGCCCGAATATGCTAAAACAACTTTTTTCATTTCTTTCCCTTTCCTAATAAACGCAGTAAAACGGCTTTCTGAACGTGTAAGCGGTTTTCCGCCTGGTCGAAGATGACCGAATGCGGGCCGTCAATGATGTCTTCGGTCACTTCCTGTCCGCGGTGCGCGGGCAAGCAGTGCATGAAAATATATTTTTTATCGGCGCTCGCAGTGATCTTGCTATTGATCTGATAATTCTCAAAAATTTTCAAGCGTTTTTTGGCTTCCTCTTCCTGCCCCATGCTCACCCAGGTGTCGGCGTAAATGACTTGGGCACCTTTGACCGCTTCCTTCGGGTCAGTGGTCACCGTGATCTTTGCTTTCGTATCAACCGCCATTTCGCTTGCGGCATCGCACACTTTATCGAGCGGCGCGAACCCTTTTGGATGCGCGACCGTCAAATGCACGCCGAGCTTGGCACAAATGATCATTAAGGAATGGCAAACATTGTTGCCGTCGCCGACGTAGGCCATCTTGATGCCTTTGAGCTTGCCAAAATGTTCCTTGATGGTGAGCATATCGGCCATCGCCTGGCACGGATGCGAAAGATCGGTCAAACCATTAATGACCGGAACGGTAGAGAATTTGGCTAACTCAACAACGTCTTGATGTGAAAATGTGCGGGCGACAATACCGTCCAAGTACCGTGAAAGGGTGTGCGCAACGTCGGATGTCGTTTCTCGTTTTCCGAGGTTAATTTCTTCCGGACCGAGATAGATGCAGTTGCCACCGAGTTGGTGAATACCGACTTCAAAGGAGACGCGGGTACGGTTCGACGGCTTCTGAAAGATCAGGCCGATCGTTTTGCCTTTCAAATCATTGGTGATGCGGTTTTTTGCTTTTTTAAGGCGTGACGCATCGTCAAGGAGCTTGGCAAGCTCCGCATTGGTATAACTTTTGAGGCTTATAAAGTCGCGTTTCATTTATTTAGAAATAGTTGCTTCGAAAGCTTTGTCCAGTATGCGAATGGCTTTATCGATCTGTTTTTTATTCACGTTCAAAGCCGGCATGATGCGCAGGACTTTTCCTTGAGTACAGTTAATGATCAAACCGTTTTTCATGCATTCTTCTACGAGTGTTTTTCCCTCGAGAGAAAGCTCAACACCGATCATCAATCCTAGACCACGAATTTCGAGAATGCAATTAAATTTTTGTTTGAGTTCTAGGAGTTTCTCGACTAAATATGCCCCCATCACCTTGGCATTTTTGAGCATATTTTCGCTTTTGATCGCCTTGAAAACCCCGAGGCTTGCTTTACAAATAACCGGCCCGCCGCCGAATGTTGACGCGTGCATGCCGGGTTTTAAAACGCCGGTCAACTTATCTTTCACGACGAGCGCGCCTATCGGTAAGCCGCCGCCCAATGATTTTGCGAGCGTCATCAGGTCCGGCGTCACTCCGTAATGCTTGAACGCGAACATTTCTCCGGTGCGGCCCATTCCGGTTTGTACTTCGTCAAAGATGAGTAAAATATCTTTCTCGTCGCAAATTTTACGGATCGCCTGGATATATTCTTTGGAAGCGATATTAATTCCACCCTCGCCTTGTACTGGCTCAAGCATAATAGCAATGGTTTTATCAGTGATCGTTTTCTTTAAAGCATCGAGATCATTGAAAGGAACGTGTTTGAAACCCGGGACGAGCGGCGCGAAACCTTCTTGATATTTGGTCTGGCCTGTCGCGCTGATGGCTCCCATGGTTCGACCGTGAAACGAATTGAGCATTGTAATAATTTCAAAACGATCTCCTTTACCATAAGCATGGGCGAACTTTATCGCGCCTTCAGTCGCTTCGGCTCCGCTGTTGCAAAAGAAAACTTTGCCGGGAAATGCATGGCTGATGATCTCTTTCGACAGCTTGGCTTGGTGCAAATGATGGAGGTTGTTCGCGACAAACATGAGCTTGCCGATCTGGTCGCGCACGCCGGACATGACCTTGGGATGACAGTGGCCGACATTATTGACGCCCCAGCCGGGAAAGAAATCGAGATAGGTTTTGCCATCGATGTCGGTCAGAATAGAGCCTTTGCCTTTGATAAAAATGTAAGGCACTCGGGTGTATGTCCCGAGGATATATTTGTCGTAATTGTCGAAAACGTCTTGTTTTTTCATGGTTTTATCTCTGCCGGGAAGTTATTGGATCCCGCGCTCAAACAGTGTCTCGCCCTCAATGAGGGCTCGCCAAACTCGCTCGGGACCCAATAACTTCCCGGCTAGATCAATTATTCATCCGCCAGAATTTGTGTTCCGATACCTTTATCGGTAAAGATCTCAAGTAATAACGCGTGACGTAATCGCGCGTCGATAATGTGGGCCTTTTTAACGCCGCCCGTCAAAACGCCGGTGCATGACCGGACTTTCGGGATCATCCCGCCGGCAATAACGCCTTTGGTGATGAGTTCTTCCGTTTGTTTGACGGTTAAGCTGGAAATTAATGATTCACGGTCGTTCGGGTCAGCCAGGACACCGGGAACATCCGTTAAAAGAACGATCTTTTCCGCCTGCAGTGAAGCGGCGATCGCTCCGGCGACTTCGTCGGCATTGACGTTGTGCGCCTGTTGCTCCGTGCTGATCCCCATCGGCGAAACAACCGTGATATGCCCTTCGCGTAAATGCTTTTCGATCGCTTCTTTTTCAACATTGGTGATGGTGCCGACAAACCCAAGATCGCGCGACGATTTCTTTTTTTCGACGTAAATAATGTTCTCGTGGCCTTTGAGTCCGGTCACATCGCCCTTGAGACTTTTGATCTCGTCAACGATCTGTTGGTTGAGTTTACCCAGTTCTTCGCTGACGATTTGTAGGGTTTTTGAATCTGTAACACGGATCCCGTCATGAAAGATCGCTTCCCCGCCAAGTTCCTTGACGCGCTTACTGATATGCGGCCCACCGCCGTGGACGATGATCGCACGGATACCGACGTAGCTTAAGAACACAATATCTTCGAGGACATTCTTTCGGATCTTGGCATCGTCAAGGATGCTGCCGCCGTATTTGATGACGAACACTTTTCGGCGGAACGCGTGAATGTACGGGATCGCTTCAACAAGGACGCCGGCTTTTTCGATGACGTTTTGCATGGCTTAGTTGTACTTCGCGTTGATGTCTACGTAATCGTGGGAAAGATCGGATGTGAAAACGATCGCGCTGGCCTTGCCCAATTTTAAGAAGACGTTAATTTTAATATGTTTTTCGACAAATGAACTGAATGTGATCTTGATATTATCTTCCGTGACCCCGAGGCCCAAAGCCCCGACGGCTGCGGCGACGCGCCCCCAGTTGGGATTGCTGCCGTAAGCAGCGGTTTTGACGAGATTGGAGTTGGCGATCGCCAAGGCGATGCGTTTGGCTTGTTCATAATTTTTTCCACCAACAACTTTGATCTCAATGAATTTCGTAGCCCCTTCCCCATCGATAATGATCTTCTTGGCGAGATCGGTGCAAACATACGTCAAAGCTTCCGTAAATTTCTTATAATCGGCGTTTTGCGACGTGATCTTTTTATTGCCGGCAAACCCATTGGCCTGGACGCTGACCATGTCATTGGTGCTCATGCAACCGTCAACGCTAATGCAATTAAATGAACGGTCGGTCGCGTAAACTAAGGCTTGTTTTAATGTTTTCGCGTCGATCGCGGCATCGGTGGTAATAAAGCAGAGCATCGTCGCCATGTCAGGCTGGATCATCCCGGAACCTTTGGCACAGCCGCCGATCGTAACCTTTTTCCCGCCGAGTGTGACTTCAACAGCAATTTCTTTGTTGATCAAGTCCGTGGTCATAATGCCGAGCGCGGCCTGATGCCCTTTGGCCGTACTTAAACCATTAACGAGTGTCGGGGCGGCGTTCTTGATCTTCTCAAAAGGAAGCTGCTTGCCGATGATTCCGGTGGAAGCAACGATGACGTCTTCCGCCTTGATCCCGATCAATTTAGCGATGAGTTTAGCGGTATTCACGGCGACGGCATAACCTTTTTTGCCGGTAAAGCAATTGGCATTCCCGCTATTGCAAACGACAGCTTGGCTGATGCCGTTTTTCAAATATTTCTCCGTTAATGTCAATGGGGCGGCTTTGACGGAATTCTTGGTGTAAACTCCGGCGGTCGGACAGGGAATTTCGGAAACGATCAACGAGAGGTCGGTTTTTCCGGACTTTTTGATCCCGGCTGAAATGCCGTTTGCGGTAAAGCCTTTGGCCGAAGTGACAGAACCTTTTGGAAGGATCTTCATAGCAGTCCCTCCGTTTCTTTGAAGCCGTACATGATGTTGAAATTCTGCACCGCTTGTCCGGCTGCGCCTTTGATAAGGTTGTCAATGACGCTGGTGATAATGATCAAATTCCCTACTTCATTAACCGCGATACCGATATCGCAAAAGTTCGTATCAACGACATCTTTGAGTTCCGGCTGGACGCCGAGTTTACGGACACGGACGAACGGTTCATTCTTATAGAACTTACTGTAAAGCGAATGAACTTTCTCAGCCGTTGTTTTTTTATTAACTTGAATATAGATCGTTTCAAGGATGCCCTTGTTGATCGGCAACAGATGCGCGGTAAAGGTCAGCGCCAGATTCGTGCCGGCGGCATTATTGATGTAAGCCTCAATTTCCGGGCTGTGTTGATGAGCCAAAACTTTATAGGCTTTGAAATTCTCGTTCACTTCACAAAACATGAGATTGGGTGAAGTTTTTTTGCCTGCTCCGCTGACCCCCGATTTAGCATCAATAATGATCGAGGTGATCGTGTCAGACAGCGTGCTTGCTGCGGGCAATAGACCTAAAATTGCTGCTGTCGGATAACATCCCGGATTGGAAAGCAGTTTTGCACCCTTGATCTTTTCGCGGTAAAGTTCCGGCAAACCATCTACGGCTGTTTTCAGATTTTTGGTGTCGGTGTGTTTGTGGGCATACCATTTTTCATATTCAGCTGCATTTTTAAGACGATAATCGCCGCTAAGGTCAATGACGGTCTTCCCGGCTTGGAGTAATTTCGGCGTGATGTCAATGGATGAGGTGTGCGGAACGGCCAAAAAGACAACGTCGCACTGGGCAGCGGCCTTTTTGACGTCAAAAATTTCGCACATGAGGTCAGTACGTCCGGCTAATTGCGGCCAGATCTCACCTACCGGCCCTTGGGTCGTATGCGCGCTGATATAGGTCAATCGAGCGTTCGGATGTTTCAATAAAATTTCTAAAACAGCAAGGCCGGTGTACCCGCTGATCCCCACGATTCCTGCTCGTATCATGTTTGTTTTCATAGTGTTTTCGCTTTTTGGTTTGAGATTCGAATATAAATTAAAAAACCTATCTCGTCAACTCTTTTATCGAGGAGCAAGATAGGTTTTTTATGAAACTGTGTATATTTTTGGTGTTAACGTTTAACCCATTGGAATTTCTTCCGAGCTCCTTTTTGGCCAGGTTTTTTTCTTTCCTTCATTCTAGGGTCACGGCGTAACATATCGGCTTTACGTAAAGCCGGTTTGGAAGCTTCATCAAAATGCACTAAAGCGCGGGACAATCCTAAGCGCATCGCGCCGGCTTGTCCGGACATCCCCCCGCCGTTGCAGCTAGCGGTGATATCAAATTTGTTCTCGATATTGGTCATTTTGAATGGATCCAAAATACTGATCCGGTCCGTTTCTCGGACGAAATATTGTTCAAATGGACGGTTGTTCACCGTTACTTTGCCGGTTCCCGGTGTCAAACTGACACGGGCGATCGAGCATTTGCGGCGTCCTGTTGCTGCGTATTTAACGATTTCAACCATTTCTAAAGTTCCTTTTAAATTGTAACAACAATTGGTTTTTGTGCTGTATGTGGATTTTCGTTACCGACATAAATTCTTAAGCGTCTGCGGGTCGCATTGCCGAGCGGTCCTTTGGGGATCATGCTGTCAACGGCTTCGCGCATCGCTTGGGTCGGGGCGATCTTCATGAGATCACCTAAGGCGACCCGGCGTTGCCCTGATGGGTAACCGGAATAACGTTGGTAAATTTTGTCCGTCAATTTCTTACCGGTGACCTTGATCTTGTCGGCATTGATAATGACCACGAGATCGCCACTGTCAAAATTCGGGGTATAATCTTTGCGGTGTTTTCCGCGTAAATAATGAGCAGCTTTGGCAGCAACACGGCCCAAGATCTGGTCGGCCGCATCGAAGACATAGCACTTCTTTTCGGCGGTTGCTAAATCGGGTAAAAATGTTTTTGTGATTTTCATGATATTTTCCGTTTCATAGTGTGTCTTAAAAAGTCCAAAAAATATAGCATCCGTTCCCTATTCTGTCAATAGATATTTCACATAGATATTTCACAGGGGAAAATAACTCAAAATACTGTCAATATTCGACCTTGACCAGCTGTAACCCTTTGGCCGGCGCGGTTTCCCGTGCGGCAAGACGGGACTTTGCTTTAAGGATCTTTTTAACGGCCCCTTGCGGCAGCGTTCCGGTTCCTACGGCTAGGAGCGTTCCTGCGATATTGCGTACCATTTTATAAAGAAAACCATTCGCCGTAATTTCAATGGTAATGATGTCCCCTTTTTTCTGAATGTCTAAAGCCGTGATCGTCCGTGTCGTATCTTTTGCGGTTAATTTCCCTTTTTTAGCCGGGTCGGTCGCGGTAAAGGAAAGGAAATTATGTTTGCCGATCAGGGATTTTGCTTCTTTGCGCATCGCGGCAACATTGGTCTTATATTGAACATGCCAAACAAAATCTTTGTCGATCGCTGTACGTGTCGGCCTATTCAAGATCGTGTAGCGATAGGTTTTCTTTTTCGCACTGTATTGGCTGTGAAAATGATCGGCAACATCTTCCGCGGAAATGACTGTGATGTCATCTTTGAGATTTCCGTTTAAAGCGCGAATGATCTCCTCCGGCTTCATCGGCGAATCGATTTTAAAATTTGCAACCTGTCCGACGGCGTGGACACCGGCATCAGTGCGGCCTGAACCTTGGACATGGATATTTTTTCTGAAAATGATCTTGAGGGCTTTTTCAATGTCACCTTGCACAGTACGTTCGCCGGGCTGGTATTGCCAGCCCGACAAATTTGTACCGTTATATTCAATGGTGACCTTGATGTTGCGCATGCGTTAAACGAGCGCTTGCTTGACCAACTCTTCCGCAATTTGGACGGCATTGGAAGCTGCCCCTTTGCGTAAGTTATCAGCGACAACCCATAACCAAATACCTTTAGGATTGTGCGGGTCTTTGCGGATACGTCCGATAAAAACCTCGTCTTTGCCTTCACAGTCGATCGGCATCGGATAACTCGATGTTTTTAGGTCATCAATAACAATAATGCCAGGAGCTTTTGCGAGAACTGCTTTGACTTTTTTGATGTCGAGTGCTTTTGTCGTTTCCAAATAAACCGATTCGCTGTGGCCGACTTTGACCGGGACGCGGACCGTCGTCGAGGAAACCAGGATCTTTTTGTCATTCATGATCTTCTGTGTTTCTAAGATCAATTTCCATTCTTCGCTGGTGAAATCATTTTCTGCGAAAGAACCGATATGTGGAAAGACGTTAAAAGCGATCCGCTTTGATAAGGCTTCCGGGCGTGCCGGTTGTCCTTCGAGGACGCCTTTGGTCTGGCTGAACAATTCATCCACGGCTTTGCTGCCTGCGCCGGATGCTGCCTGATAAGTGGAAACGATCACGCGCTTGATTTTTGACATTTTGTGGATCGGGGCTAAGGCCACGACCATTTGGATCGTTGAACAATTCGGGTTCGCGATGATGCCGCGGCCTTTCTTGGCCTGCTTGACATCTTTACCGTTAACTTCCGGGACGACGAGCGGAACATCTTTTTCCATGCGGAAATCCGCGCCGTTATCAATGACGATACAACCGCGTTTGACCGCTTCTTCGGAGTAAGTTACCGCCGCACCTTTTTCTCCCTCAGTCCCGGCAAAAAGAGCGATCTGCATCCCGTCAAAGCTTTGCGGTGTGATCGGCTCGACATGATAGACCTGCCCATCTACCGTGATGTCGCGGTTACTCCGGGCTAAAACTTTTAATTTACCGACCGGGAAATTCCGTTGGCGCAATACGCGCAACATTTCAACCCCGACCGCTCCAGCGCCAACTACGGCTACGTTATACTTTTTCATGTTTAAGTCCTTGTTATAAATGTTTGACAACAAGATCGCCGACTTCCGTCGTAGAATAACCCATTTTGCCAGCTGCAAGATCCTTAAGCTTAGTACGTAAAACGGTTTTAACAGAATTCTCGATCGCGTCACCCGCTTTTGTCTCACCCACTTGCCGTAAAAGCATAGCACCGGCAGCGATGGCAGCTAATGGATTGATCACATTTTTGCCGGTGTATTTCGGGGCTGATCCGCCGATCGGTTCGAACATCGAAACGCCTTCGGGATTAATATTCCCGCCGGCGGCAATACCCATCCCGCCCTGGATCATCGCCCCAAGGTCGGTGATGATATCACCGAACATGTTGTCCGTGACGATGACGTCAAACCATTCCGGGTTCTTAACGAACCACATTGTGGTCGCATCAACGTGTGCGTAATCGGTGGTGATATCGCTGTATTCTTTGGCGACTTCATTAAAAGTTCTTTCCCAAAGGTCCCAAGCAAAAGTGAGAACGTTGGTTTTTCCGCACATCGTGAGCTTCTTTTTTTTGCCGTATTTGCGCGTGTATTCAAAAGCATAGCGGATGCAACGTTCAACACCTTTGCGGGTGTTGTGCGAGACCTGGATCGCGACTTCATCCTTTGTCCCCTTGTTCTGGAATTCGCCCAAACCTTTATAAAGGCCTTCAGAATTTTCGCGGATGACGGTGAAATTGATATCAGCCGGTTTTTTGTCTTTCAGCGGGCAGAATCTTTCATCATATAATTCGACCGGACGGAGGTTAATATATTGATCAAGGTCAAAGCGCAGGCGCAGCAAGATCCCTTTTTCCAAGATCCCCGGTTTCACGTCGGGATGGCCGATCGCACCAAGATAGATCGCATCGAACGTTTTTAAGTCCGGGACAGCGGATTCCGGTAAAACTTCCTTCGTGCGCAGGTAGCGCGCTCCGCCAAAATCATATTCATGCGCGTGGTATTTAAATCCGAATTTCTGCGAGGCCGCCGCGAGGACTTTCAACCCTTCTTTGACAACTTCTGGGCCTGTTCCGTCGCCGCCAATAACCGCGATCTTATAGTTTTTCATGGGTCTTCCCTTTTATTTATAAATTTAAAATTTTAAAAAATGTAGTATATCACAAATAATTCTAAAGTGAATATTCAGCTGCGGAGGCCGATTAGGCTCCCTGCGGGACCGATAGGCTTCCTTTGGGAAGGTGTTATTCTTTAAAACGCTTGATCAGGATCGATGCATTGTGCCCGCCAAACCCTAGCGAATTGGACATGACCGAATTGATAGCCACTTTGCGGGCGTGATTCGGGACATAGTCAAGATCGCATTCCGGGTCCGGGGTTTCCAAGTTGATCGTCGGAGCGATAATGTTGTCGCGGATGGTCATGACGCTGGCCGCAAACTCAACCCCGCCAGCAGCCCCGAGCAAGTGGCCGGTCATTGATTTTGTCGAGCTGATCGGGATCAGTTTTGCGTGTTCTTTGAATACATTCTTCACGGCAAGGGTTTCAACTTTATCGTTGAGATATGTTGATGTCCCATGGGCATTGATGTAGCTGAGGTCTTTTGGCTGAATTCCTGCTTCGGTAAGCGCGAGTTTCATCGCGCGCGATGCGCCGTCACCTGTTGCTTCGGGTGCGGTGACGTGAAAAGCGTCTGATGTTCTTCCATAACCGACAACTTCCGCTAAAATGTTCGCTCCTCTAGCTTTCGCATGTTCCAATGTTTCCAGCAAGGTGATCCCTGCGCCATCGGCCATGATGAAGCCGTCGCGAGTGAGGTCAAAGGGCCGGCTCGCCTTTTCTGGTGCGTCATTCCTTTGAGATAAAGCTTTAAGCGCACAGAAACCGCCAATACCTAAAGGTGTTGCCGCAGATTCAGAACCACCAGCGATCATAATGTCCGCATCGCCATATTGAATAAAGCGGTAAGCATCACCAATCGCGTTCGTCGCGCTAGCGCAGGCGGTGACGACACAAGTCGCCGGGCCTTTTGCGCCGGTTTCGATCGAAACTTGACCGGCTGCTTCGTTGATGATCATTTTAGGAATAAAGAACGGTGAAATTCTAGACGGCCCGCGATTGAGCAGCTTTGTATGTTCTTCCTCGAGGGTATGGAGGCATCCGATCCCTGAACCGATGATAACGCCCATTCTTTCCGGGTTAATGCTTTTGAGGTCGAGTTTCGCCATAGCCACGGCTTCGCGGGATGCGATAACAGCGTATTGAACAAAAGGTGCAAGGTGGCGAGCTTCTTTAGTGGAAAAGTGGTCTAGGGGATTGTAGTTGATAACGGTCCCGGCAATTTTGCAATCAAATTGGGTGGCGTCAAAATGCGTGATGGGACGGATCCCGCTTTTGCCTTCAAGCAGTGACTTCCAGAAAATTTCGTTCCCGACACCAAAGGGAGAAATAACCCCGATCCCTGTAACAACAACGCGTCTTTTCTGCATTTTACGATATCCCCTATTAGAAAGCAGCCCCGATAAAATTATCGGGGCATGCTAAATTACCCTGTACCGTAATGCTATATATAGAGAAGATTACTTGCTGGGAGCTTTTTCTTCAATATATTTGATGGCATCACCAACAGTTGCCATTTTTTCGGCATCTTCATCCGGGATCTCAACGCCAAATTCTTCTTCGAGGGCCATGATCAACTCGACCGTATCAAGTGAATCCGCGCCTAAGTCATCAATAAACGATGCTTGGGGGGTAACCTCTTCCGGCTTGACACCGAGCTGCTCAGAAATGATGGATCTGATTTTGTCTTCAACGGACATACAAATGCCTCCTTTATGATCCCTGTAATTAAATCGCCATACCACCGTCAACAACGATCGTTTGGCCTGTGATATAATCCGCCTCTTTTGAGGCGAGAAATAAACTTATGTTTGCAACATCTTCGACAGTCCCTAATCGACCCAAGGGAATCATTTTCAGGATGCCTTCCCTCAACTCGTCCTTAAGCTGGCCTGTCATTTCGGTCTCGATGTATCCCGGGGCGATCGCGTTAGCGGTAATCCCGCGTGAAGCTAACTCTTTGGCGACCGATTTGGTGAAACCGATGATCCCGGCCTTACTTGCTGCGTAATTTGCTTGGCCGGCGTTGCCGGTGATTCCAATGATCGAAGCAATGCTGATGATCTTGCCCTTCTTCGCCTTCAGCATGGCCCTTGAAACGGCTTTGGTGAAGTTAAAAACGCCTTTCAAGTTCGTTCCGATGACATCATCCCAATCGTTTTCGCTCATTCTGAGCAATAAATTATCGCGAGTGATGCCTGCGTTGTTAACTAATATATCAATGCGCGAATGTTTGTCAAGAATTTTATTAACGGTTTCTTGCACATTTTGCGAATTTGCGACGTCACAGCCAAAAAAACTGCATTCCCGGCCTAACGCTTTGATCTCGTCGGAGATTTGTTGTAAAGCGGCTTCATTTCGCCCGACTAAGGCGACATCCGCCCCTTCTTTTGCGAAAGCAAGCGCAATGGCTTTGCCAATGCCGCGTGTAGCTCCTGTGATCAAAACCGTTTCGTTTTTGAATTTCATAGCCGTAAATTTTTTTCCTTCAATTGACAGCGTTATGATAACAATCAGAAATGATTTTGCAAGTTAAAATTGAAAAATAAAAGTACGGTTGTTAAAGTTTGATGGTTTTATAGGGGATTTGAATGGTGACGTATTACAGGAATTCGACTTGAACGCGGATGAGGCCTTTGTTCGTCCCGCCGATCCTTCTAAAAGCGGCTTTGGTGAGGTCAATGACCCGTCCTTTGCGGACTAAACGTTTATGCGGCCCGCGGTCATTAACGCGGACGATGATCGACTTGCCATTCTCGATGTTGGTGACACGTACTTTTTGATTGAACGGCACATCCCACATGGCAGCTGTCAGGCCCGTATCATCAAAAACTTCCATATTGGCAGTATGGCGCTTAATACCGGCATCGGTCTTGGAGTACCAAGACGCACGGCCAGCTATGATCCCTTTGTCGAAAGGAATATTGGCGGCGTGGTCATTCGTGGTGTTGATAAACAGCGTCCCAAGAAAGACCCCAGCAGAAACAGTTATCATTAACAGTTTTTTAAACATACCTTTATCCTCATTTGATAGAGGACAAGGATAGCATAGTGCCATATTTGAAAGCAAAATTATTTTCGGAGGCAAGGATTGTAAACAGGGCAAAAATAAAGGTTTACGAAGGGGGGTATTTTTTTTTGCTCTTTATTGAGTTAATTGTTTGCAAAAAGACACGAATGAGCGTGTTTTAGAGCTTAAAGCGGCTTGCGGGTTTTTGGGGATTGCGTGGTTTTAGAGCGGCTGGATTCGATAGAAACGGATTTGGCAAAGCGTAAGGCGCGCGGCTTGTCGATCCGTACTGTTGCTTTAAGGACTTTCGGGTCTTTCATGATCAAGTCCAACACGCGTTCAACAAGTTTTTCTAAAAGCATGAATTTGGAGCTTTCGACAAGGGTCATGATAGACTTTTTTAAGTCTTTATAGTCTAAAGTGTCCTTAATATTGTCGCTTTTAGCGGCTTTCGAGGAATCAAAATCTAGGGTAATATTGATAATGACCTCTTGCTTGGTCGTTCGTTCCCAGCTGTTGATGCCGATAATGGCTTCTAATGTAAGGTCGGTGATGCGGATCGTAGCCATTATTTTAAATGCTCCCCCCCATCCACAAAGATGGTTTGGCCGGTGATATAGGTGTTTTCGAGTAGAAACTGAACGGCTTTAGCAATATCCGTTGGCTCGCCTTTACGTTTTAAAGGGATATTCTTGGCCAGCCTGTCCAAATATTCTTTCCCTTGGGATTCTGGCGGCAAGATCAGACCGGGTGCTATCGCATTGACCCGGATCTCTGGAGCGAGCTCTAAAGCCGCTAAGCGGGTCAGATCCGCTAAGGATTTTTTGGCTAAAAGATAGGAGAAATGGCCGCCTTTGTCTTTCGAGACATTGGTATCAAGAATGTTGATGATCGTCCCTTCCTTACTAAGGCTGGCAAATTGGCTGCACAGGATAAATGGCGCACGGAGATTGATCGCAAACTCCTGATCAAAATCTTTAATATCCCCTGCCCGTAAAGTTGACTTTTCGAAAATGGATGCATTGTTAATGAGCGACTGCAGGTCCGGGAATTTTTTGCGGACTTGCTGGATCAGGGACGCTACGGCCTTGGCATCCTCAAGGTCGGCTTCGAAAATGTCGCAACGGACCTGTAAAGTTTGGATTATTCTGGCGAGGGCTTCCGCGTCTTTCCGGGAATAATGGTAATGAAGGGCGATCGAATATCCGTAATGCGCCAGGTGCAAAGCAATGGTTCGTCCGATGCGTTTTGAGCCACCGGTAATAAGCACGGTGCCGTTTGAGTTTGTGGTTTTAGAAGGCATTAGCGGATCAAGCTTAAGAATTCGGTACGGGTTGAATTCTGGCTGCGAAATTGGCCGAGCATGCAGGATGTTTTCATGACCGAGTTTTGTTTCTCGACTCCACGCATCATCATGCATAAATGCCGGGCTTCAATGACAACACCCACGCCCTGTGCGTTAGTCACTTCCATGATGCTTTCGGCGATCTGTTTGGTGAGGTTTTCTTGGACCTGCAGTCTGCGGGCAAAAACGTCAACGATGCGCGCGACTTTTGAAAGGCCGATAATTTTGCCTTGCGGAAGATAGCCGACATGGCATTTGCCGAAAAACGGCAAGAGATGGTGTTCGCATAACGAATAAAGTTCGATATCTTTCACAATGATCATTTCGTCATTATCGGATTCGAAAATGGCGTTATTGACCACTTTGTTGATGTCTTCTTTATAACCCTTGGTGAGGTATTGAAAGGCCTTGGCGGCACGTACTGGGGTAGTGCGTAAACCTTCACGCTCAGTATCCTCGCCTATTTCTTGTATTAATTTCTTAAAGAATTGATCCATATCGTCCCTCGTGATTTTTAATAATCAGAAATATTAACATAGCCGTATGTTAAAGTCAAAACCAATTCCCGACGGTCAAGTGACGGTTTTGACGTCCACTCGAAAAATATTTTACTAACAAAATTGACTAACGTGCTATAATTCCAACACATTTGGAGAGTTTGTAAAAGCGATGCCTATCCCCGTTGTTGATTACCACATGCACACCCCTCTCTGCGGCCATGCCGTGGGAGAACCGCGCGAATATGCGATGCGCGCTTTCGAAGCTGGCCTCACTGAGATCGGTTTTTCTGATCATGCCCCTATGTTTGCCTACGCTGACCCTAAGATCGCGATGCGTATGGACCAACTGCCCACATATCACAAAATGATCGAGGATGTCCGTAAGCAATTTGAAAAAAAGCTTACGGTCAAGGTCGCCTTAGAAGCTGACTTCATTGTTGGCCACGAGGAAGACACCCGTAAATTTCTTTCTGCCTACCGCTATGACTATGTGATCGGCTCCGTTCATTTTATCGGGGCTTGGGGTTTTGATAATCCCAATGACCGCACCGCTTGGAACGGCAAAAATATCGATCAGGTTTATCGCGATTATTACAAGCTTTTGCGTCTGAGCGCACAATCAAAACTTTTTGATATTATGGGGCACGTTGACCTGGTTAAAAAGTTCGGCGCTCGCCCTGCTTCAGATATGACCACCGAGATTATGGCAACCGCAGAAATTTTTAAAGCTTGCGGCGTCGCGGTCGAGATCAATACCGCTGGTTTGCGAAAGCCGGTCAATGAAATGTATCCTTCGTTAAAAGCTTTAGAAATTTATTGCCAGGAAGGCATTCCGTTGACCTTTGGTTCGGATGCCCATAATCCGAAAGAAGTCGGTGCCGATTTTGACAAAGCGTTGGAATTAGCCCGCGCCGCCGGATATCAGGAATATGTCACTTTTAAAAATAGGAAAATTGAAAGAAAGATCGGTTTATGAGCCTCATTTTGGGAATTGACCATGTCGCGATCAATGTCCAGGATCTCGACAAAACTTTAAAGTTCTATACTGAGGTTTTAGGCCTGCAGGTCACTCAACGTGAACCATCCAAACCGGGCATTGAATATTTTTTGGATTGCGGCGGTGCTTTGATCGGTTTGATCCAGGCCAAGAACTTTACGGAAAAACATCCCTTTCAAGAAGAAGGCCTCGGCGCTAACCATTTTTCATTTCGCGTGAAAGCCCAGGATTTTGACGGCATGATCAAGCGGCTTGAGGCGAACGATGTTAAGATCGCTTTCGCAAAGAAACGTGATAAGTCCTGGTCGCTCTATTTTTATGATATTGACGGGAATAAATTGGAAATGACCGCCTGGCCGCGCGAAGATACGATGCCCGCGGAGGCTTTGGTTAAAGTGATCTATGATCCGCAAAAAAAGATCTGGAATCCGTACTAACCCCAAAGAGGGTTAATTGATCCGTGCTGACGCACGTCTCAATTAAGGAGTAAATTTATGAATAAACCGCAAGTTGGGTCGATCGCCCCGAATTTTGCACTCGTTGCCAGTAATGGCCGCCAGGTTTCGTTGGAACATTATTACGGCCGCAAGAACGTAGTCCTGTATTTTTATCCGAAAGACGACACTGAGGGCTGCATTAAAGAAGCTTGCGGTTTTCGTGAAGTGATGGATGATCTTTTTGAAAGTGATACCGTTGTTCTTGGGATAAGTCCTGATAACCTTCATTCACACCAGCGCTTTGTCGCGAAATACTACCTTCCTTTTCTTTTGCTTTGCGATTCCGAAACAAATGTTAGCCGCCAATACGGCATCTGGGGTGAGAAATTAGTCTACGGTAAGAAAACCATGGGTATTTGTCGTACAACGTTTATTGTCAATAAAGAAGGGAAGATTGCGAAGATCTTCGAGAAGGTTAAACCTGCAGAACACGCTAAAGAAGTTTTGTCTTACATTAAGACGTTGAATCGTTTGACAGTTGCCGTTTAGTTATTTGCTCCCAAAGGGAGCCTTCCGGCTAAGCCGTTTTTGAATATAGTCCTCTAAGATCACGATGAATTCTTCCTTGATCTTTTCCCCTTTTAACGTCACTGCCTCTTTTCCGTCTATATAAACCGGTGCGATCGGCTTTTCGCTGGCTCCCGGCAAGCTGATCCCGATATCCGCATGGCGGCTTTCACCGGGGCCGTTGACCACACAACCCATGACCGCGATCTTTAATTTTTCTACGCCGGGAAATTCATTCTTCCAGCGGGGCATTTGCCGCGTAATGTGTTCGTTAATATCTTTGGCGAGATACTGGAAGAAATTACTGCTTGTCCGCCCACAGCCCGGGCAGCTCGTGACGCTTGGGGCAAAATAACGCAGGCCCATGGATTGCAGGATCGCTTTACAGGCTTCCACTTCGCGGGCGCGGCTGACATTCGGTTGCGGAGTTAAAGAAACGCGGATCGTGTCGCCGATACCCTGTTGCAATAAGATCGCGAGCGCCGCTGAACTGGAGCCAATGCCCTGTACATCACCGCCGGCTTCGGTCAATCCAAGATGTAAAACATAGTCGCATTTTTTGGCTAATTTAGAATAAACGGTCACCATATCTTGCAAGATAGACATTTTTACGCTCAAAACGATCTTTTCTTTTTTGGCGCCAAGTTTGCGGGCGTACTCAGCGCTGCGTAACGCGCTTTCCATCATTGCTTGATACGTTACGTCCTTTGCGTCTTTTGGATTCTTAAGCTTGGCGTTTTTGTCCATCATCTCCGTTAAAAGTTCCTGGTCGAGAGAGCCCCAGTTGACGCCGATGCGGATGGCTTTGTCATGTTCGATCGCGATCTTGACGATGGTGGCAAAGTTATCATCGTGTAATTGACCTTTGCCGACATTGCCCGGATTGATGCGATACTTATCGAGGACTTTGGCGGTTTCAGGGAATTTTGCGAGTAAACGGTGGCCGTTGAAATGAAAGTCTCCGACGATCGGTGTTCGGTAACCTTTTGCACACAGCATTTTGATCGTTTCCGGGACAGCCTTGGCGGCATTTTCATCGTTGACCGTCCAACGGACTAGTTCGGAGCCGGCTTCGATCAATTCCACGGTTTGCTTAAATGTGGCTTGGCTGTCGGCCGTCGCTGTGTCGGTCATTGACTGGATGACGACCGTATACTGGCTGCCTAATTTGACATGCCCAACAGTGACGGTAGGTGTTTTTCGGCGTTTAATGAGTTCCATAAGTTGCTTTTAAATTTTAAATACTGATGTTATAATTGGCGATATTTAAGCCGATAT
Organism: Candidatus Omnitrophota bacterium; assembly: GCA_020849375.1. Classification (GTDB taxonomy): domain Bacteria; phylum Omnitrophota; class Gorgyraeia; order Zapsychrales; family JANLHA01; genus JADLGJ01. Next base: position 12,271 of record JADLGJ010000101.1, on the reverse strand, counting down.
TATACCAATAAGGACTAAGAAAAGTGGAAATATTTTTAGCGAAAACACAGGGTTTTTGTGCCGGGGTGGCCAGCGCGGTAGAAATTGTTGAAAAAGCGCTGCAAAAGTACGGCGCGCCACTGTATGTGTATCACGAGATCGTGCATAATACCTATGTTGTCGCGGACTTTAAGCAGCGCGGGGTGGTTTTTGTTGAGTCTATTGATGAAGTCCCTTCCGGAGCCCGCATCATTTTTAGCGCGCACGGTATTCCCCCTTACGTCATTGAAAAAGCAAAATTGCGCGGCCTGAAATTTGTTGACGCCACCTGCCCGCTCGTTACTAAGGTCCATAAAGAAGCGATCAAATTCTCGCAGAAAGATTATGAGATCGTTCTGATCGGCCATAAAGGCCATCAGGAATTGACCGGGACGGCTGGTTATGTCGACCACGACCTGCTGCATATTATTGAAACCGAACAGGATGTTGATAAGCTCGACATTTCTTCCGAAGAGGAAGTCGCTTATTTGACACAAACGACACTTTCTGTCGATGAAACCGCTGGTATTATTAGAAAGCTTAAAGAAAAATTCCCCCGCTTGATCGCTCCTCCCCGCGCCGATATTTGTTATGCGACGCAGAACCGCCAGGATGCGGTCAAAGACTTGGCAAAAAGTTGCGATATTATTATCATTTGCGGTTCACCTAACAGTTCCAATAGTAATCGTCTTCGCGAAACCGGTGCGAACCAGGGCGTTGAAAGTTATATCATTGACCGTGCCGAGGAATTTGATGTTCATAAACTTAAAGGGAAGAAAAAGGTCGGGATCAGTTCCGGCGCTTCTGTCCCCCGTTGGATCGTTGACGAACTTGTTGATAAGATCAAGCATTCGTACCCCAGCGCTGTCGTGCATTCTTTTGACAACCCTGAAAAGAATATTGTCTTTCCTCTCCCCACCATTTAAAAATGGCAAAACTATTTATTGATAACATTGAATATGAAGTTCCCGACGGCACACAAATGGCGGAAGTGTGTGAAAAGGCCGGTATCCCGTTTAGCTGTAACTCTGGCGTGTGCGCGACGTGCCAGATCGACATCCTAGAAGGCGCAGAAAATCTCGGGGAACTGAATCAGGAAGAAAAAGACCTCGGCATGGACCAAAAGCACCGCCTGGGCTGTCAGTGTGTTATCAAATCCGGCATTGTTAAAGTTACTTACTAATACTCCACCCTTATGTTCAAACTTTACTCTGAACCATTTGACGTCACCCCTTTTATAAAAGAATTACGCGACCCTGCGGCCGGAGCTTTCTCGAGTTGTGAGGGCTGGGTGCGTGACCATCATGACGGGCAGAAAGTTACTGCCTTAGAATATGAAGCCTTAGCGCCGCTTTGCGAAAGCGAAGCCCGTAAGATCGTTGACGAAGCAAAGAGCGAATTCGGCATCACTCATGCCGTTTGCCTGCACCGCACCGGACGTTTATCCGTCGGAGAAATGAGCGTTTGGGTTGGCGTAAGCGCACCGCACCGCACCGAAGCCTTTAAGGCGTGCCGCTATATCATTGATGAATTGAAAAAGCGCCTCCCTATCTGGAAAAAAGAATTCTTGGCCGATGGCCGTACGCATTGGGTCAACTGTCAGCAGGAACATTCCGCTAAGGTCACCGAAAAGGAATATTATTCACGGCAAACCATTCTGTCGGAGATCGGCAGCAGCGGCCAGGCAAAATTGCGAGCTAGTCGTATTCTCGTCGTTGGTGCCGGTGGTTTAGGAAGCAGCGCTTTGACGTCGCTGGCCCAAGCCGGGGTCGGGACGATCGGGATCGCGGAATTTGATAAGCTTCATGCTAGCAATTTGCACCGCCAGTCGCTTTATGCCGCCGCGGATATCGGGCAAAATAAGGTCGGCCTTGCCGCCCGGCAACTACAATCTTTGAATCCTTTCATTAAAATCGAAAAATATGCCCTGCAAATAAATACCGATAATTTTAAGGATGTCATCGCCGGATTTGATATCATCCTTGATTGCACGGACAATTTTGCGGCTAAGTTTCTGCTTAATGATATCGCGGTCCTTTATCAGAAAACATTAATTCAGGCGAGCATTTATCAATTTGAAGGGCAGATTCGGGCGTATTCCCCTCCTCCAAAGGAGCCTTTGGCAAAGGAGCCTACGGCGGTTGAAAGAACGTCGTGCCTGCGTTGCCTTTGGCCAGAGATGCCCGCGGCCGGCTGTGTCGGCAATTGCGTTGAGGCCGGGGTCGTCGGTGTTGTCCCGAATGTGATGGGGCATTTGCAGGCGTGGGAGGCCGTGAAATGGGTTTTGCAGTTGCCTGACCGTTTACGCGGCGATGTTCTGATCTTCAACTTTAAGAATTATGATGTGAATAAAATTAAACATTTCCGTTCCTCACAATGCCCGCTATGCTCCGAGCATCCATCCATGACGATGATCAAAAAGGAGAACTATATGAATTCCCCAAAAGAATCAGATTTTACTCTCGATATTGACTCGATCCCGCCGGCCGAGATCAAGAATTATACCTTTGTTGATGTCCGGGAGGAGAGCGAGGTCGAGTTGAGCCCTGTCAAGAATGTCAAAAGTGTTCATCTCCCTTTTAGTCATTTCGGGGATTGGGATTTTGAATTCGCCAAGGACAAGGAGTATTTGATCTACTGTGCGCATGGGATGCGCAGTTTGACCTGTGTTGAACGCTTGCAGGATGAAGGCGTCACGAATGTCTGGTCGGTCAATAACGGCGCAGAAGCTCTACAGCATTATTTTGCGTCCCACCCGAAAGCGAAATCATGACCCCGGATTTCACTCCGCTAAAAGCATTGGGTGTCATCATTGAGCATAACGCTCCCCTCTGGAAATGGACAACATTTCAATTGGGCGGGCCTTGTCCCTATTTCTTTTCTTGCTCGACACCAGAACAATTGGAAGCCACCGTCAAATTTCTCGTTGCACAAAAGATCCTATTTATTTTGATCGGCGGCGGGTCGAATTTGGTGATTTCCGACGAAGGAATCAATTGTGCGGTCGTCCGCTACGTCAGTCTTCAACCTTTGATCTCCCACACGCCCAATGACATCACGGTGTCGGGAAGCACGAGTTTGGATAAGCTGGCTTTGTATGCGGCTGAGCATGGATTGGAAGGCCTCAATTATACGAGCGGTATTCCCGGGACGGTCGGCGGCGCTGTCGTTGGTAATGCCGGCGCTTTTGGAAAACAGGTCGGTGATGTTTTAAGATCCGTGACACTTCTCTCTTCTGCCGGGATAAAGCATGAAGCCACTGCACAAGAGCTTGGTTTTACATACCGTAATTCACGTTTGAAAGAAACCGGCGACATTGTGGTCTCGGCGGTCTTTTCGGTCCGTCCTGCTGATCGTGTCATTTTGTTGAAAGAACGCGACGAGCTTTTAAAGATTCGTTGGGAAAAACATCCTGATCTAAAGAAATATCCTTGTGCAGGCAGTTTTTTCCGTAACATTGAACCGACGTCAAAAGCGCAACGACGCCAGGCGACCGGCTGGTTCTTAGAGCAAGCCGGTGGGAAGAATTTGTCAGTGGGCGGCGCGCGGATCTTTGAAGAACACGCCAACATCATTGTTAAAGGACAGGATTGCCGTGCGAGTGATGTTTATGAACTTTCGCAGAAGATGGCGGCTCTGGCGAAAAAAGCTTTTGATCTGGACCTTGTCCGGGAAGTACGTTTTGTCGGGAAATTGCCTGGAGTGAAGGAAAGCGAAAAGAATATTATTTGGTAACAAATCGTCATTGCGAGAATTCGCAGAAGTCAAAGCAATCTTGAGTAAAATAAAAAGCCCATCAAATTCTGATGGGCTTTTTTGATTTGGAGGTCTAGAAAACATGTGTACTTTAGATGCTAAATGCCAAGTTTAAATATTATTTTTCTTTTTGTAAACTTAATGAAATATTGTTTTGGCTCAACTCTTATGCCCCCGGCGCAGCTAAACCAATAAAAGGTATCAATATAATGCATCCTCCAATCATGTCGAGAACGCCAGCCATGCTCAGGTTGGTACCGATATTTCTTGTGGCAGGATAGTATCCATCTTTTTTAACCATTAGGGAAACATTTTGATTTCTTGGTACCATCGTTTCAACATTCCCTTTTCCAATTAGTTGGCCGTTAATAAATATGTCAGCGTCTGGCTCGCTGGCAGTTACACTAATTGATTGTTGCGACCCCATCAAGAAGGAACACCCTGTTTGGGTAAACAAGAAGATAAAACATAAGGCGAGAGAAAAGATTTTTCTGAGTGAGTCGTACATGCGCCCCCCGATGGTTGTGATTGACTATGTGATGTTTGTTTGAGGGAATTTGGGGAATCCTAAAAAAGCAGGCCGACTGTTTATCCCCCAGCCGACCTGCTGAACTTTTTTCCTGGCCTACGATTAGTCACCGTAAACGTAAGTCGTGTATGTCCCAATGATCCCGAGAATATTATTCGCTTTATAATCTACAAACTTGATCTTGGTAATGCCGCCATTCTTCGCAGCGGTTTCAATGCTTGAATCCCCGACGGCAATTAATGCGAAATAGGAATTCGATGTCGCTTGACCAACTTTTGAATAATTCGCATCACCATCGCCAATTAACTGCGGAGTTGAGATATCAGTATAGAGCGAACCCACTGGAACCGCTGTGGCGCAACCCGATGCGAATAATCCCAGCAGTGTTACCATCAAAAATAAACCGCGTGCACTTTTCATAAATTTCCTTTCTTAACAGTTAATGATTTAGGCCGACTTTCTTATTATTAAGCATATTAACATATGCATGATTAGGCTCAACATTTTTGTTAATTATCTTTGCGATGGTATGGTTAAGGAGTTCACCCCCCGATCTGGAACATCTCGACTTTGGGCGCCTGACGATCTATTGATCTGAACAAATAACGGTTTTCAGAATATTTGTCGGCACGTTTATGCCATGCTGTTGTGATGAGTGCGGTCAGTTCTGTATCGGTCGCCCCGTTTCGTAGCGGTGTTGCTAGGTCAATGCTTTGGCTGGCAAAAAGGCAGGTGTAAAGTTTACCGTCGGTGGATAAACGTAGTCGTGTGCAGGTCCCGCAAAACGGTTGGCTGACGGACGAAATAAAACCGATCTCCCCTTGCCCGTCCTTGAAGCGGTAGCGTTCGGCAACTTCGCCGTAATAATTCGCTTCCAGCGGCTCAATCGGATATTGGGCGTTGATCTGTTCGAGGAGAGTGTTGCTCTTAACGACCGCGGTTGACTCCCAGTGATTACAGTTTCCCACGTCCATGTATTCGATAAGACGTAAAATGTGTCCCGAAGAGCGAGAATAATCCACGAGATCTAGCACAGTATGTTCGTTAATGTTTTTTTGGATCACGGCATTGATTTTGATGTTTCGAAAGCCGGCTTGTTTTGCCGCTGTGATCCCGGAAAGGACTTCGGTTGGTGAGCCGCGCCCTCCGCTTAATTTCTTAAATGTTGCTTCATCAAGGCTGTCCAGGCTGACGGTTAGACGTCTTAATCCGGCTTTTTGCAGATCAGCGGCCTGTCCGGCCAGAAATGAACCGTTAGTCGTTAAGGCAAGGTCATCAATATTTTTGATCGTAGACAGTTGTCCGATAAGTTCGTGAAGGTCAGGACGTAATAACGGTTCTCCTCCCGTTAAGCGGACTTTGCTGACACCGAGAGAAACGAAGATCTTTGTGAGCCGGGTGATCTCGCCGAACGTAAGCCAGTCTTTAGTTTGTAGAAAAGAATAGTGTTTGCCGAATTCTGCGTCAGGCATGCAATAGGAACAGCGGAAATTACAGCGGTCGATCACCGAGATACGGAGATCCTGCATCGGGCGTTGAAAAGTGTCAAAGAGAGAATTTTTTGTTTGCGGCATTTTATTCAGTGGAGACGCTTTTGGTTTTATCCAAAGCCCCCTTCATGGTGTGCCAGCAAAGACTGGCACATTTGACGCGTGATGGGTATTGCCAGATCCCGGAAAAGATCGCGAGCTTTCCTAACTGGTTCGGGTCTTTTTCGGGCTTGAGGTGGCCTAAGATCAATTGGTGGAATTCTTCATAAAGGGTTTTAGCTTCTGCGACGGGTTTGCCTTTGAGGGCAACGGTCATCATTGACGCGGACGCCCGGGAAATGGCACAGCCATCGCCTTTGAACATGACATTGTCGATGAGGTTGTTGTCGTCAACGTGCAAATAAATATGGAGATGGTCGCCGCACAAAGGATTGTAACCTTCGGCGTCGTGCGTGGCGTCCGCCATTTCACCGAAATTACGCGGTTTGTGGTGGTGCTCTAAGATGACTTGCTGATAAAGTTCAGCGCGGCTGTTGTCGCTCATAGTTTTGGGGAAAAGACTTTGATCGCTTTTTTGACAGAAGCGGCCAAAAGGTCTAATTCTTCTTTGGTGTTATAAAAAGCTAATGATACCCGCGATGTCGCCGGGATGCCAAAATGTTTCATGACCGGCTGGGTACAGTGATGGCCGGTGCGGATCGCGATGCCGTCTTCGTCAACGAGTGTCCCGAGGTCATGCGCGTGAATATTGGGCAAAACAAATGCCAGGATTGCGGCTTTGTGCTTTGCTGTCCCGATCAGCCGTAGTCCCGGGATCTTGGTCAGGACTTTTGTCCCGTAGTCTAGCAGTTCCTGTTCGTGCTGCATAATATTTTCAAAGCTGATGGAATTAATATAATCGATCGCCGCTTTAAGGGCGATGACTCCGGCGATGTTCGGCGTTCCTGCTTCGAATTTATACGGTAGAACATTGTAGGTTGTTTTTTCAAAGGTGACGGACGAGATCATGTCTCCCCCGCCCTGATACGGCGGCATCTTATTGAGCAGGTCGGTCTTGCCGTAAAGAACCCCGACGCCCGTCGGGCCATAAAGTTTGTGCCCGGAGAGAGCGAGAAAATCGCAATCTAACTTTTGGACGTCAACCGGCATATGATTGACTGTTTGCGCGGCATCTATGAGGACCGGAATATTTTGGCGATGGCTGATCTTGATGATCTCGGCGACGGGATTGATAGTCCCCAAAGAATTCGAGATGTAAACGAGTGAAACAAATTTAGTTTTCGGGCTCAGCTGTTTCTCAAAATCCGCGACGCTGAACTCGCCGTTATTGTTCATCGGGATCACTTTGAGAACGATCCCCTTCTCTTCACGCAGGATCTGCCAGGGAACGATGTTAGAGTGATGTTCCATTTCGCTGATGATGACTTCATCGCCCTTTTGCAGAAAGGTGCGACCATAGCTATGCGCTACGAGATTGATCGAATCGGTCGTGCCTTTGGTGAAAATGATCTCGGAAGATTTGGCGGCGTTTAAGAACGCGCGCACGCTCTCCCTCGTTTTTTCGTACTCGGCGGTCGCTTTTTCGCTAAGGTAATGGACACCGCGGTGGATATTGGATGTTTCAGCGGAATAATGATGAACGGTTGCGTCGATGACGCTTTGGGGCTTCAACGTGGTCGCGGCATTATCAAGATACACGACCGTCTTGCCGTGCACTTTCACCGAAAGATTAGGAAAGTCTTTGCGGATCTTTTTGACGTCAAACAGCTGGGGCTTCGCCATCGCTTTACTCCAAGGCTGCAAAAGTCGGCTCAAGCAGGATATTGAGTTTGTCCTGAATTGAAGGATTATGGATCTTGGTGATGATGTCTCCGACAAATCCATGTGCTAAGAGTTTGATCGCAGTCTTTTTTGAAATACAACGTGATTGTAAGTAAAAGATTTCCTCTTCATTCATTTGCCCGATCGTTGCGCCATGCGTGCACTTGACGTCGTCGGCAAAGATCTCGAGTTGCGGCTTGGTGTTGACCTTGCAGTCGGCCCCGAGCACGAGGTTTTTATTGAGTTGATACGAATTAGTCTTTTGCGCGATCTGGCGAACAAAGATTTTACCGTTAAAAGACGCATTGGACGAGCCGTTCAAGATTCCTTTATAAAGCTGGTTGCTTGTGCAATTGGGTTGGCGATGGTCCATGCTCGAATGATTGTCAACGAACTGCTTGCCATTGACGCCGTAAAAACCGTTCATCGTGCTGGATGTGCCTTCGCCATTCGAAATGATATCGAGGTCGTTGCGGGTGATGTCTCCCCCGTTCATTAAAGCGAATCCGTCAAAATGCGAATCGCGTTCCTGCCATACGCGTGTATTGCCGACGTGATAGGCCTTTAAACTTTCGCTTTGCGCTTTACAGTAATGAAGGACCGCGTTTTGGCCGAGAGACACTTCAGTTAACGGAGCGGCTAAATAAACACTGTCGGCATAGCCCACGTGTGTTTCCAATACAGTTGCTTCTGCAGATTTTCCGAGGAAAATATAAGTTGCCGGTGTCGTTAATGCCGGTTCTGCGGTTTGCGTCACATGAATAATGTGAATAACTTTTTCGACATGGGTTTTGTCGGCGATATGGATAAAAGCGCCGTCGCTGGCTAACGCGCGGTTTAAAGAAATGAACGCCGGCTCAAAAACACCTTCATATTTTTTTAGAAGATTCTCGATCTCGGTTTGGCGTTCTGCGAGAGCTTTTTTTAGCGACAGTAAACTTAAGCCTTTAGGCATCGCGCCGAGATTCGATAAGTTTTCCTCGAGCAGCCCGTTGACGAAAACCAGCGTGATCTCATCCGCTTTGATCAAGCGTTTCACGTCGGCCTGAAAAGAGAATTTTCCCTGGGCGATCGGTTTGAAGTTTATCGAAGACAAGGCGGAAAGATTAGTATATTTCCAGTCTTCATTTTTGATGGTTGGCACACCCAGCGTCAAAAAGTTGTTCAAACTTTTCTGGCGAAGCTGGCTTGACCATGACGCTGCAGACGATTTGGTTAATTCTACAGTATATTTTTGTACCGCTGTGATGAGCGGAGAGGTCTTTTCTTTTTCTTTCGTAGAAATGGTCAACATTATTTCCCTTCCTTAATCCAGTCATAACCTTTTTCTTCAACGGCTAAGGCCAGTTCTTTTCCTGCCGATTTGACGATCTTGCCGTCTTGAAGAATGTGAACGAAGTCAGGAACAATATAATTTAACAAGCGTTGATAGTGGGTAATGACCAACATCGCATTGTTCTTGCTGCGTAGTTTATTGACCCCGTCAGCGACAATTCTCATGGAATCAATGTCGAGGCCTGAGTCGGTCTCGTCAAGAACGGCAAAACGCGGATTGAGAACCGCCATTTGCATGATCTCGTTGCGCTTCTTTTCCCCGCCGGAGAAATCAACGTTGACCGCGCGGCTGATATATTTTTCGTCCATGTCCAAAGTTTTCATTTTGGAGCGGATGTATTCGTCAAAATCGATCGGGTCCATTTCCGGAACACCTTGGTGCTTGCAGATCTCGTTAAAAGCGGCGCGTAAAAAGACCGCCGTGTTGACCCCGGGGATTTCGACCGGGTATTGGAACGCGAGGAAGATCCCTTCGCGGGCGCGTTCTTCCGCAGAAAGGTCAACAAGGTTGATCTTTTTGAAGTTAACTTCGTAAATGATCTCGCCTTCGGTGACTTCGTATTGGGGATGCCCCGCGATGATCTTGGACAGCGTGCTTTTTCCTGAACCGTTCGGGCCCATGATGGCATGGACTTCGCCGGTGTTAATGGTTAAGTTTATCCCCTTTAAGATTGGGGTTCCTTCAATGCCTGCGTGTAAATTACGAATTTCTATCATATTTTTACTGTGTCCTCTTCTTGGGATCGTTTAAACTAACCGACACTTCCTTCAAGTTTCATTTCTAATAATTTAACCGCTTCGACGGCAAATTCCATGGGGAGTTCTTTGAAAACGTCCTTGCAGAATCCGTTGATGATGAGCGAAATAGCGCCTTCAAGGTCAAGCCCGCGCGACTGCAGGTAAAAGATCTGGTCGGCGTTGATCTTGGATGTTGAAGCTTCGTGTTCAAGAACGGCGCTGTTGTTTTTGACTTCAATATACGGGAAGGTATTTGCACTGCATTTGTTCCCGATGAGCATGGAATCGCATTGTGAAAAATTGCGTGCCCCTTCCGCTGACGGCATGATCTTGATCATCCCGCGGTAGCTGTTGTTCGATTCATCCGTCGAGATCCCCTTGGAAACGACCGTGCTCTTGGTGTTCTTTCCGATGTGGATCATCTTTGTCCCGGTGTCCGCTTGCATGCGGTTGTTCGTTAATGCGACCGAGTAGAACTTCCCGACAGAGTTATCGCCTTGCAAAATGACGCTCGGATATTTCCAGGTGATCGCGGAACCGGCCTCGACTTGCGTCCAGGAAATTTTAGAATTTTTCCCGGCGCATTTCCCTCGTTTGGTGACAAAATTGTAGATCCCGCCTTTGCCTGCTTTGTCTCCGGAGTACCAGTTCTGTACGGTCGAATATTTGATCTCAGCATTATCAAGGGCGACCAATTCGACGACCGCGGCGTGTAATTGGTTTTCATCGCGCATCGGCGCGGTGCAACCTTCGAGATAGCTGACATAGCTACCTTCTTCGGCGACGATCAGGGTGCGTTCAAATTGTCCGCTTTCTGCGGCATTGATGCGGAAATAGGTCGAGAGTTCCAGCGGGCATTTGACACCTTTTGGAATATAGCAAAACGACCCGTCACTAAAGACCGCGGCATTGAGAGCGGCAAAGAAATTGTCGGAATAAGGAACAACTGACCCCATATACTTTTTTACGAGTTCTGGGTGCTGTTCGATCGCTTCGGTCATGGAACAGAAAATGACCCCGACTTTCGCGAGTTCGGCCTGGTGTGTCGTCCCGACGGAGACGCTGTCAAAAACAGCATCCACGGCAACGCCGGTTAAGCGTTTTTGTTCGGATAACGGGATCCCTAGCTTTTCAAATGTTTTGATCAACTCCGGATCAGTGGTGTCGATGTTGCCGATAGGCCCGCCTTTTTTCGATTTCGGCGCAGTGTAGTAACTCAAAGCTTGATAATCGATCGGCCCGTATTCAAAATTCGCCCAATGCGGCTCGGTCAATGTTTTCCAGTGACGGAAAGCCTTCAAGCGCCATTCGTACATCCACTCCGGCTCATGTTTTTTTGTGCTGATCAAACGGATGGTTTCTTCGTTCAACCCTTTTGGGATGCGGTCAACTTCAATGTCGGTATAAAAACCGTATTTGTAATCCCGGCTCGACAGTGCGTTCTCCTGGATCGTCTTTTCATTCAGTGCTTTTTCTTCGCCTTTAGGCATATTTTCGTCCTTTATTCTTTATCGGATCCGGCCATGAATGGCTTTTTGCGGATCGATCTTTCTGCGGTGTGATGTGTTTCAATAAGATCGGTGACCCTGAGGCTATGGAACAACTGGCTGATCTTTTCGTTTAAGTTCAGCATAGGGCCGATGACACTACAAGAATGGGTCAATTCGCAATGCGAATAATTGCCATGAAAGCAATTGGCGATCTGGATCGGCCCGATGATCATGTCGCTTAATTGCCCGACGCTGACCTTGGACAGGTCTTTTAATATTTGATAACCGCCGTGGGCGCCTTGTTCAGCACGTAGGATCTCGTGCTGTGTCATGATCTGAAGTACGCGTGACGTCGGGTCGAACGGCGTGTGGTAAATATCGCAGATCTCTTTTGCCGACGTGAGCTGGCCAGGAGCTTTCCGGCTCATGTGCTTTAAAGCGATCAGGGCGTATTCGATCTTGCGGTTGATTTTTAACATAATTTTGTCCTCACGCTTTTAATTCCAGCGGCAATTCATTGATCTTGGCCGCGACGATAAAATCGTTTTCGCTTAAGCCTTTAAGTGCGTGTGTGCTGAGGTCGACCCGTAAATTCCGGTAACCTGTTAAATGAATGTCAGGATGATGGTCTTCCGCTTCTGCGATCTCGGCGATCCGTCCGATGAGCTTGACTGCGGCCATGAAATTCCTCATTTTGAGCTGTCGTGAAATATTCTTGGCGTCAGCACTCAATTCCCAGCCGGGTAGCTCTTTTAGTAACTTTTCAGCACCCTCCTTGCTTAAGGGTTGTCCGATCCCTTCGCAAGGAACACAGTGTTTTTTGCTCAGGTTCATACCGCAAGTTCAACAGTGATCTCAGGGTTATACTCATCGCGCAAAAGATTCTCGATCGCTTTGAGTGTCCCCATCGTCGAGCTGGGGCATGACCCGCAGGCACCTTGATAGTTGATTATCAGGACATTGCCGTTCAGGGCGATCAACTGCAGATCTCCCCCGTCCATTTGTAAATACGGACGCACGTTCTTATTGATAATGGCATCGATCTTGATCAATTCCGGGTCGGTCGGGGCCGGCGCGGCTTTCTTTTTTGGTTC
>JADLGJ010000100.1 GCA_020849375.1 Candidatus Omnitrophota bacterium | reverse complement strand
GTCGTTTTACCGCTGTACGGCGGGGCAACGATCAAAGCACGCTGTCCTTTTCCGAGTGGCGTGAAGAGGTCCATGACGCGGGTGGAGATCTCTGTCCCGACCGTTTCCAGTTTGATGCGGTCACGCGGATAAAGCGGGGTCAAATTGTCAAAAAAGATCTTGTCCTTGCTCTTTTCCGGGTTTTCATAGTTAACCGCTTCCACTTTCAAGAGCGCAAAATACTTTTCGCCTTCCTTAGGAGGACGGATATGGCCGCTCACATTGTCGCCGGTCTTAAGGTCGAAACGGCGGATCTGAGACGGGGAAATATAAATATCATCCGGACACGGAAGATAATTGTAATTAGCGCTGCGCAAAAAGCCGAAACCTTCCTGAAGGATCTCGAGTGTACCTTCGCCGAACATCAACCCTTCTTTTTCAGCTTGTTTTTGGAGCGTTTTGAATATTAGATCCTGCTTTTTCAAGCCGCTGGGGTTTTCGACCCCGGTTTCGCGGGCCAGCTTGGTCAGATCAGACATTTTCATGTCTTTGAGCTTGGTAATATCGATCTGATTGCCGCCGGGAGGGATCACGACATCTTCGTCGCCATTTCTCTCTTTTTCGGCAGAAGCCGCCGGTGAACTTTTCGACACCGGCTTGGCCGGTTCAAATCCCTCGTCGTTGTTTTTTTCTTTTGCTGATCTTGGCATGTTCTCTTTCCTTATGTTGTTGTGTTTTTTTAATATCTTCTCTGCAACATTTCCCAAATTTTCGTTACCTGCTTCTCTGTTCGTTCAAGTGTTCCTCCATTATTCACAATAATATCAGCCCGACGGGCTTTTTCGGCCATCGAGAATTGTGCACGCATTCTGCGTAACGCTTCCCACTGCTCCATCCGTCTTTGCTGAGCGATCCTTTTCAACTGTACAGCGCGGCTAGCTTTCACCACGACCGAAAGATCTGTTCCCTTATCCATTTTGGATTCAAAGAGAAGCGGGACATCCAAAACCACAATACTCTTCCCGCTTTTCTTGAACAACTCGGCCTGTCGCCGTGTTTCTTTTATGACAAAAGGGTGAATGATCCCTTCCAATTTCTTTAATTTCTTTTCATCAGAAAAAACGATCTCGGCAAGGCCCTTACGGTCAATCTCGCCTTTTTTTAAAATATCTTTCCCAAAAGCCCGGACAACTTTCTTAAAGCATGCCCCATGAGGACGTAACGCCCGATGCGCCAAAAGGTCGGCGTTGATCACGGCCGCGCCGCGCTCAGCGAACATCGCCGCGACCGTTGATTTACCGGTCGCCAACTGGCCCGTAACACCGACAATGAGCGTTCTTTTTAATTTTTTAGGCATTGCTGATAAAGACCGACGTATTGACGTGCAGAGTCTTCCCACGAAAAATTCGCTTTAAACGACTCATTGATGATCCGGCTGAAGCTTTCCTTATCGCGATAAACATCCATCGCTTTTTTTAGAATTTCGCAAAACGCCACAGCCGTGTATTCTGTAAATACAAAACCGTTGCCACCCTGGTCATGCGGAACGATCGTGTCGGCCAAACCGCCAACGCGGTAAACGACCGGAACCGTTCCATACCGCAAGCTGATCATCTGACTTAACCCGCACGGTTCATAGATCGACGGCATCAGGAAGAAATCTGACCCCGCATAAACTTCGTGCGAAAACTCTTCATCAAAAACTAATTTAGCCCCGACCTTTTGCGGATACTGTTTGACCCAGGAATTGATCATCTGATGATATTTCCCTTCTCCAACACCGAGAAAAACCAACTGGATATCCATCTTCATGATCTCAGCCATCGCGCTATTTAAAAGATCAACCCCTTTTTGATGCGACAAGCGGCTCACAAAACCGAAAACCGGGACATCCGCATGGACAGGTAATTTATATTTCTTCTGCAGGGCAGCCTTGTCATTCGCTTTCGGCCGGATATCCTCAGCCGCGAAAGTAAATTCAATATTACGGTCGCGGCGAGAGTCCCAGGTGTTGTAATCCAAGCCGTTGAGAATACCTATCACACTTTCTCCCCGGGCACGCAGGACACCTTCCAAACCGGCACCGAATTCTTTCGTTTGGATCTCGCGAGCATACTGCGGACTGACCGTAGCGACCACGTCGCTGTAAACAATGCCGGCTTTCAATAGATTCGTCTTGCCGTAAAATTCGAACGCTTTCTGAAAAACCGCATTTCCAAAAGGAAGTTTTTTATAATCATCCGCCGGAAAATGGCCCTGATACGCCAAATTATGCAATGATAAAATACTTTTTATCTTTTTATAAACCGCATCACCGCTCAATTTTTCTTTCAGATAAACGGGGATCAATGCCGTTTGCCAGTCATGACAATGAACAATATCAATTTTGAGTTTCAACTCTTTAAAAAGCTCAAGCGTGCGGCGGCAATAAAAGTCAAAACGCTCCAAATTATCGGGGTAATCGCCGTGTTCGTCACCGTAAAGACCTGCCCGGCCAAAATAATTCTCATGTTCAATTAAATAGACCGTAATATTTCTGCCGACGGTGGACTGTGAAACATCTTCCAGAATTTGCGTAAATCCGAATTTCCGGCGGTCAATTGATTTATAACCGGGAAGAATGATAACAATATCCTGCCCCAATTTCTCCAACGCCAAGGGTAATGTCCCGCAGACATCAGCCATACCGCCGGTCTTGGCAAAAGGAACAACTTCAGATGAACAAAAAGCGATCTTCATAAGATCTTTTCCGTCTCCAGCCAGTTCTTGCCTTTTTTAAGGCTTGCGACGATCGGGACGCTCAACGGCATCGTGTTTTCCATACGTGTACGGACCATTTGTACGAGCTTCTTCTCTTCCGAAGGCACCGCGTCAAAAACAAGTTCGTCATGGACCGTAATGATCATCCGCGATTTAAAATTCCCCTTTTCCAGCTCCGCGGCAATCTGGATCATCGCCAACTTGATCAAATCAGCGGCCGAACCCTGCACGGGCGTATTGATCGCCTGGCGTTCCGCAAATTGCCTGATCCCGATATTCGGGCTGTTGATCTCCGGGATATAGCGACGGCGATGGAGGATCGTCGTGACATAACCCAGTTTCTTACATTTGACGATCTCATTATCCATGAATTTCTTAACGTCGGGATAACGACTGAAGTAACGGTCGATAAAATCCTGCGCCTGCATATT
>JADLGJ010000099.1 GCA_020849375.1 Candidatus Omnitrophota bacterium | reverse complement strand
GGGCTTTTCCCGACGAAGGCCGGCAAAAAAGAATGGTGAATATTGATGATCTGCTTGGGAAAACGGGAAACGAAATCGGCACTTAAGATCTGATGATAACGCGCTAAAACGACCAGCTCGATACGCTCCTTCAACAACAACCCGATCTGTTTCTTTTCCTGCTGTTTTTTATTTTTCACATCTACCGGAATAAGGGCAAATTTGATCCCAAACTCTTTGGCAACGGACCTTGCCTCAGGATGATTACTGATGACGAGAGGAATATCGCAGGGCAATTGTCCGGCTTTGTGCCGCAACAGAAGGTCATAGAGACAATGTAAATGCTGCGAAACAAAAACGGCAACGCGCGGTTTCTCGCTTCGCTCGCCGGAGAAATACAAATGCCACGTCATGCCGAATGTCTTGGCAACCGTTCTAAAAACATCAGATATCTTCCCTTGCGGAACTTTAAATCCGGCGAGCGACCACTCGATACGCATAAAGAAAGTATTAGTTTGCTCATCAATATGCTGGTTAGCATCAATGATATTCCCACCGTTCTCAAAAACGAATGCCGTCACGGCGGCGGTAATGCCTTTTTTATCCAGGCACGAAATTAAAAGGATCGCATTGTTCACGGGAGGACCTTTTCGACCTGCGCGACCAATTCCGCGGACATCGGCTCGACACCGGAGTCAAAGCGCGCCACGACTTTTCCATCGGGGTCGACGAGAAATTTGTTAAAGTTCCACTTGATCGGGCCGCTAAAACCAGCCTGTGTTGTCAAATATTGGTACAGCGGGTTAATATCCCCTCCCTTAACGCTGCTTTTGGCAAAGACCGGGAAGGTCGTTTTATATTTCAACAAACAGAAACTCTTGATCTCCTGATCCGAGCCTGGTTCCTGGCTCATAAAATTATTCGCAGGAAAAGCCAAGACCTCAAAGCCGCGGCTTTTATATTGTTCATAGAGTTGTTCCAAACCCGCGTATTGCGGCGTATATCCGCATTTTGAAGCCGTATTAACGATGAGCAGGGCTTTACCCTTATATTGCGCTAAAGGGACCTCTTCCCCGTCAATGTTCTTCATCGTGAACGAATGGACATTCTGATCACTGGCTGCCGGTGCGACAGCAGGGCTCGATGCTTGCGCAAAAATTTTTGATGAGAATAAAACCAGGACCAGTACCGTGATGGCAACTAAAGCTAAAACTTTCATGTCTTTCTCCTTCATTATTTGTTTATAACAGCTTTGAGATCTAAAGCACGTTGATAATCCGGCCTGATGGCCAGGGCTGTTTCAAGATCACGCAACGCCGACAAATGATCGCCGCTTTGATAATACAACTGCGCGCGGTTCACATAATTCACCGGATTTTGCGGAACGAGCTGTAAAGAACGGTTAAAATCGGCTAAGGCTTTATCCTTTTCACCCCGGATACTGAAGATAATAGCACGATTATCCAAAGCAACAATATTATCGGGATCAATTTCTAACGCCTGATCAAAATCTTTGGAAGCGACATCGTATTCCTTGGCAAAGAAATAACCCGCGCCCCGGCGGCTATAAACTTCGGCACGGTAGGGCGTTGAGCCGCGGCGGGCGGAAATACTAACCGTTTTGATCGCTTGATCATAATCCGCGACCGCGCCTTTAAAATCTCCGGCGGAAAATAACACATTCCCGCGGTTAAGATATGCTTCACTAAAACCCGGATTGACCTTAATGGCCTGCGAGTGGTCTTCCCAAGCTTGTTGATACCTCCCCAATTCCTTATATAAAATGCCCCGGTTGGTCAAAGCGAAATCATAATCAGGAAAAAGATTAATGGCTTTTGTATAATCACTAAGCGCGTTTTCTAAGTCGCCCTTCTGTTTATAAGCTAATGCGCGCTGATTATAAGCCATCGCCGCATCCGGATAACGTTTCAAAACCCCGTTCCAAAAAGCGATCCCGTCACCCCAAATTTTACTTTGATTGTAAGTCGTGCTCCCTAGGTACAAAATACAGCTAATTACTATGACAAGAAAGCCTGTCTGATAGGAAACACTTTTGTTCTTTATCCAACCCAAAGCTTTCTCAAAATAAACTGCCAGCAAGATACAAAATCCGACGCTTGGCAGGTACATAAAACGGTCAGCGACAATGCAAAGATCAACCTTGTCGTCATAACGGAGCAAGAAGAAGATCGAAATAAAATAAAATAAAAAAGAAAAGACTAACCAACGGTTCTGCCGCCAGCGGATCAACGCGCTGATGATCAAAACGGTGGCAACACAAGCAAACGCGAATTCTGGATGAGTGATCTTGACCGGATGCGGTAACTGGTAAAGAGGCAGAAAGTCGAACGGCAGAAGGAATTTCTTAATATAAAAAACAAAAGTCCACAACCACGTCAGAACAGCATCAGGGAATTTGACAGCGATCGCCCGCGAATTAAGCGAATACGTCAACCACGCGACAGGAAAAATGAGAAAACAGAACGGGACCTTTTCAAAAAAGATCTTCTTGTCAATTTTTCGTCGAAAAAACCAATCCAAGATAAAAAGAACGAACGGCAAACTCAAGGCCATCGGTTTAGAAAGAATACTTAAGCATCCGCAAACTAAACTTAAGAGATAAAAGACTTTTCGTCTATCCGTCAAATAACGCCAATAAAAGATCAGCGCCGCCATATAAAAGGAGGCATAAAGAACATCTTTTCTTTCCGTGATCCAGGCCACTGACTCGACGTGCATCGGGTGAATACCGAATAACAAAGCCGCAACAGCCGCAACGGTCAA
The DNA here is from genome assembly GCA_020849375.1 of Candidatus Omnitrophota bacterium. Taxonomy (GTDB): domain Bacteria; phylum Omnitrophota; class Gorgyraeia; order Zapsychrales; family JANLHA01; genus JADLGJ01. The sequence continues at coordinate 2,045 of JADLGJ010000099.1, read as the reverse complement.
AGACGCAGATATTTGCCGCGTAAAAACAAAGATCAGCGCGGTAACAAGAATATGTAGCAATAAATTATCGAGATGATAAACAAAGGGTTGATATCCGAAGAAATGATACTCGACAGCGAACGATAAACTGGTCAGTGGTGTGTAGTTGAGGGAAACATCCGTAGTGAACATGGCTTTTAGGGACGGCCACGAAAGGTCACGGATCATTTCATTTTCAGCGACGTAAATATTGTCGTCCCAAAGAGTAAAGCCGTTAAAAAGCGACGGCCAAAAGGAGCAAAGAACGACCCCCAAGGCCAAGACAAGAATGACAACGCTAGGAAACCGAAATTTACTTAACATATTATGTCCCGACGACTTTGCAGGTTTTAAAAACTTGACAAAGACTATAATATATTAAATACTATATATCGCTAATATTAATTCTCATTATAAAGGGGTGCTCCATGAAGCGTTTTCTCTTTCCCGCTCTCGCTTACTTATTCTTAATTTTCCCACCTTGTGCTTCGGCGCAGACCAACACCGTGACTTTAACGTCCTATTACCCCGCACCTTTCGGCGCTTATGACCGATTGCGCCTCGTCCCGCGCGCTTCTCTCGGTGCGAACTGTACGGGGGAAGAAGAAGGAACTCTATACATTGAAACCCCGGCCAACATTATCAATCAATGCACCAGCGGGTTTTGGTTGCCATTGTCCGGCGGGGTCATTAAAATGTCCACCGTTGCCGCAGGGACCGACCCGGAAAACAATCTTGCAACGATCGATCAATATATTCCTGTCAAAGCCTACGCCAATCTTGCAGCCAATGCCCCCTATCTGGGCATTGGAACATCTAATCCCCTAAGGCCTTTGCATGTTGCTGTTGACAACCCTGGGGTCCCCTCAACGATCGTTCTAGAAAACACGCGCGCTGTGAATGGTGCAGGAACATCGATCTCATTTCGCGGCGTTAAGATCGAAGGCCCGAACGTTCCTTTTACCGAAATGGCCTCCATTAAAACCACCTATCGATTGAGCGCGGCCTCGAAGCAACAGTCAGACATGGCGATGGGTGTTACCGACGGGTTAACCGGTTTACAGAATGAAATCTTTACAATCTTTGGTGATCAGGGCGGGAGTGTTGGCATTCTCGCCCCGATACCATCTTCATCGTTCGAAATTAACGGTAAAGGTGTCGGAAAAACTTACTTTCAAATTACTGCAAATGATGCTACAAACTTAACCTCCGGCGACGTCTTTACGGTTACTGGTTCGGGGCAAGTTGGGATCAATCAAAAAGCTCCGACCGAAAAACTGGAAGTCGTCGGGAACATCAAAGCCACGACCTTGATCCTGACGTCCGATGCCGGCCTCAAGAAAGATATCACTCCCGTCCAAGATTCACTCGACAAAATCTCGCGCCTCAAGGGCGTTTCTTTCGAATGGAAGGATAACCCTTCCGACCAAAGAAAACACATGGGCGTCCTGGCACAAGATGTTGAAAGAATATTTCCCGAAGCGGTTTATGGACAAGACGGCTCAAAAGGCGTTGATTATCCCGCATTGATCGCGCCGTTGATCGAAGCGGTCAAAGAACTGAAGAATAAAAACGAAATCCTCACTGAACAAATTTATTTTCAACAACAGCAAATCCAATCTTTGCAAAAATCATTGGAAGCGAAAGAACCGCTACTGGCCCCTTAAGGAGTTCGTTTTGAAAAAAATCATTTTTTCTGCCCTCGTCAGTTTATCCTTGTCCATACCAAACGCTTTGGCCGCGGCATGCACCGCCCCCGAAGCTGGCACGCAACGTAAAAATACCGACAGAATGGAATATTGTGACGGAGCCAGTTGGCGCTTGATAGGGAACCCGCACTTATTACCTAACAATGCCGACTGCGGCGTAAACGCAGATAAGCAAACCTATAACAACTTAGCTGACCGCATGGAATTCTGCGATAACGCCAGCGATACCGATTATCTGACCAATGTCGCCAATTGCGGCGTCACCGCCCTTGACTGTGCCGGTGCAGATCGAGGGAAACAACGTTATCATACGACGAG
>JADLGJ010000098.1 GCA_020849375.1 Candidatus Omnitrophota bacterium | reverse complement strand
GACTATAGGAATACGTCGTCACTCCGGTCGGAGTTGTCATCGTTGACAGCCGTCCGGCAGTGTCATAATCATAATCGATCAACTGCCCATCGGGGCGAGTGATCGTTTTTAATTGTTTTGCGAGATTATAGAGATAGGTCGTCTGCCCGCCGCCGGAAACAAGCGGAGGAGTATAGTTCTCGACTTGATCAACGGCGGAATAAACAAACTGATGCTTGGGCCGTCCCGGAGGTGTCACCGACAAAACATTGTCATTGCCGTCGTAGGTGTATTCAATGAACCGCCCGTCCGGCAAGGTTTGTTTGACGACGCGCCCCTTTAGGTCGTAGGAAAAACTCACCTTCTCGTTCAAAGCATTGGTGATGTCATTAAGATATCCATCGGACGTATAGGTCAAATCCAGCGTCCGCTTATCTGCCCCGGTTCCCTGCGAAGACTGAGTGAGCCGCCCCTTTGGGTCGTAAGTATAATTGACCGGTTCGAACCCCCCGACCTGCTGTCGGACCACATGCTCCAAGCTGTCAAATGCTGAGGTAGCAATTCTGCCCTGAGGAGAGCTGACTGTTTTAATTCTTGAAGCGGCCTCATACAATGCATTATAAACTTTCCCGTTGATCTTGACCGATTCTGACTGAGTCACCACGGACAATAAGTCATTGGGATTCGACAATGCGGTAGTCCGGGACGTTGATAATGTTGAAGTCAATCCACTCGGAGTGCGGATAGTTTGGCTCTTGATCAACGGGGATTGTATGCCAAAGCGTTCATCCGCAGACCGGACGAGTTCAACCGTTGTTCCGTCGGCATAAACAGCCGAACGGCTATAATCCGGACGGATGACCTGCGAGTTTTGTGTGCCGTCGGGAAATGTTGTTAAACGATGCTCTTCGCCGTTATCAAAAAATTCTTTCCGATAAAGTGTGGTGCGATTGAGGGCGTCTTTGAGCGTGACTTCAAAACCATTAGTAATATTTTCCCGGCTTAAGTCCCAAAAACCGCCGGCGGGATTCTCGTCTTTTTGCAATTTCCCCATGTCATCGTAAGTTAACTTTGCAGTATTGTTGCGAGGATCAATAAATTGCGTCAACAATCCTTCACTTGACGTGACAAATTGATAAGTGTCCCCGTTAGGCTGGGTGACACGGTCGAGATAACCATTGGTGTCGACGCGCAACAGGGTCCGTTGGCCGAACGGTGCGGCGATCGCCGTCGGTTTTCCGATGCCGTCCCGCTCGATCGTTGTTGTATTGCCGTCTCGGTCGGTGATCGAGCTGAGGCCGTTAGCGGTATAACCGAATTGATAAAGCGTTATTCCCGTCAATGCGCTTATTGTTTTTAAGTGGTGGCCGGAACTATTGAAAATATACAGTTCAGAACCGTCCTCCGAAGCGATCTCGATATCATCGACCTGAAAATCAGGGAATGAGGAAGAGATCTTTTGTAACGAAATAGATGAATTTGCAAAATACAGGCTTCCGTCAGGGCTAAAAGCCACTGCCTGCGGCGATATCGCGACCTGGATGGCCAAGCCCTCGACCACGGGATTATTAACCAGATCAGATCCGGCTATCTTTGTCAGCACGTTGTTGTTCAGTCGGTAAATAAAATTTGAATAGGCAGAAGTTCCCGTTGAAGCAAAACAAATCGATTGATCCGGGGCTACGGTTAGGCCATAGGCTGCTTCATTATTATCAAAATGAAAACAGTCTGCTTCCTCCGGGGCACAATCCGCCGCGGCAACCTTGGTCATCAAGCCCGACGGGGCAACACGCCATATGCGGGGCGTATTCCTCGGGGCTAATAAATCGGAGAAATACACGCTCCCGTCACGCGCCACATCAATATCGATCGGGCCAACCGCACTGGCGATCGTTGAGATCATGCCGGTGGTATCAACTTTGCGTACCGCCGCATGGCCATAGTCCGATATATAAAGCGCGCCATCTGCTCCCACAGCTAATCCGCGAATAGATATAAGCGCAGCTTCACTAGCCGGCCCTCCGTCACCCATAGGGCTATCTGGATTTAAGCCTCCCGCAAACGTCGAGATCATTCCATCCGGATTAACACGGCGTATACGTCCTTCCCCTTGAGGAGTATAGAATTCGCCGACGTATATTGTCCCATCCGGAGCAACAGCAAGGCCGCCCCCGGTAAGGATCGTGATCTTGGCTGATGTTGCAGGCCCTCCGTCCCCTATTCCATCGGACGGGTTTCCTCCTCCGGCAACAATTTGTGAAGTCCCGTTGGGATAGATCCGTCGGACGACAGCACCAGCAGGACCCCGTTCGACCATATAAATGCTTCCATCAGGGCCAACGTCGACAAGAGGATGAATATCTCCTTGATATATCGTTGAAACAATATTATTTTTGACGGCCTGCGTATTTAATATTTGCCGTTGGGAGCCATCTCCCTGATAAAGAACATGGGAAACCGGATCATAAATGTGATGGGCATCAATGGTCCATCCGCCTAATCCTTCGTGGCGGGAATCCCAGACCCCGAGAATATCTGTCGCCGTTTGCCATGACGTAATTTCCTGACGGAGAGTCACCCCTGAACCCGTTGTACTTCCGGAGACCAAAGCCCAGCCGAAGTTGGTGATGTTGGTATAAACCCCGTCATAAACATAACCCACACGAAAAGACACGACCTGCGGTTCGCGAAGCACGCGGCCATAAGCATCTTTGCCGTCCCACGTAAACGGAACGATCAGATTATTCTGTGGCGCGAATTCCTGATGATAGTATTGCCCCGCGATCGAGGTATCCAAAACAATTCGCTTAAGACTTGCAGGCACGGGACTCTTTGAAACATTGATCTGTGTCGTATAAGAGGATTTGTGTCCGGCGGCGCGATTACTGCGATAATTAAGTGAGAACGGCGTACCGGCCACTTCGACGGATTCGCCGAGAACTTGCGTTTGGCATTCAATAACCGAGCCGCAATGATAATCCGGTGGCTGTATTGATGCAAAAACAGCAGCAATAATGTCGATAGCTGGAGATATAGCAGTATCAGGAAATCCAAACCCCCAATTAATGTCCCATGTCGAAAAATGCGGGATTTCCACACGCCACAGCGATTTGTCCGCGCTATAAAGAGAAGCCAACTGCTGACGTTCGGCATTTGTTATCCCAAGAATTGAAAGAGCTTGCTCCGTGGCTGCCTGGCCGCTTCCATCAATGTCTATCTGAGCAATACCGCTATCGACACTTAATATTTTAATAACCCGGCCGGTCTTCTCCGGGATCCACTGTCCTTTACTTTCATTGTAATAACCTAATGGAGCGTTATACCCTGCCGGGAAGTTGATGAAATTATCAACATAATAAATGACCGGCTTACTAAATTGAATTTCACTGGCACCGGCGGCAACCGCTTGATCAGCGTTAACATCAAAGGCATACGTGTAAGCACTTGTTGCCGGCAATTCGGCCGGCATGGCCGCGGGGCCTTGCGTCCCGACGGTATATTCGGTGATACGAATATCAAGATCATTTAACGGTTGAGTCCCTTGTCCGGGAATATTCATGTACGCTTGTGTTCCCTGCGGGATCAGAATCGTACCCTGACGCTGGCCATCGCTGTCTGTGACCACCGAGCCTTTGGCGACTTGGAAATCAGCAAATGATGTTAAATCAACGCTTATGACTTGTGTGTCGGCCGGAATTAAAGCGACATCAGGTAAAGTAAGATAATCCTGCCACGGCACATTCATTTGCCGGCTTGAAGAAAGGTATCCGTCTTTTCTATAATTGATAACTAAGTCACCGCCACCGTTAACGGCGAGATCAAATTTCCCATCCAGTCGGCTCAGTGTCTCTCCCAGCTCCGGATGATCAAGGATATTGACCGTGACTCCGGATAATGGACTTCCGTTTTTAGATAGGATCTTTCCGCGGATAATAGCGGCGCGCACCGGATCCATGGCGTCAGGCTGGACTCCCGTCTGGATCGGTGGAACCTGCGTATAAAGAAATTTCGTCTGATCAAAGAAATTCGTAAGCCCGGATTGACTGATCGGCGGAGCAACCGTTCCCGGATCGGGCGGAAGACTGACTAATGGCCCCAAGGAAAGCATAAACCCGACACTTGTCCCCTCTGGAACAATTTCATCAGCGGCCGGGTTTTGGCTCATGATCATGCCGGCCGGAACGGTTTCGCTGTTATCTGACGTCACAGAACCAACTTGAAGGCGTACCGCAACGATCGCGGACTCCGCAGCGTTTTGTGTCAATCCAACGACATTGGGAACAAGAACAGAATCGACTCCATCGCAATTCTCATCGATCCCGTTCTGCGGCGTTTCCGGGGCCCCGGGATAAATCAAAGGATTACGATCATTGCAATCTCCCGTGTTGGGGGTGTATCCATCACCGTCCTGATCTTGGAAATTAGGATCCGACACTGCGGTAAAGGTACTCGTGGCTGTGGCAGAATAACCTGCTCTATCTTTAATTTTAAGATCAAGTGTATGCGAACCCGTGCTCAAATCGCTTAATGGCGTAAACGTGATGGACGTAGGAGTCACAGCAGATAATTGAGTCACGTCGTTTTGGTCGAGCTTCAAATTTACAGAACTCAGGTCAATACCGCTGACGAGGTCAGAATAACTTGCACTGATCTCGGGCCGGATATTTCCAACTGTTGTTCCGTTGGCTGGCAAAAGCGCCGAAATCACTGGTGGAGTGTTGTCAACGGTAAACAGAACGGATTTTGTGGCCGTCAAGCCCGCTAAGTTCTTGATCCTGGCAATAAGGGCATGAGATCCTTCTGTCATTGGTATATTCGCGTTCAGCGTCTCAGAAAGCGTCGGTTTTGTCAGAGCTGAAAATTGGGAAAGAACAGAAATGTTATCTAAGGAAATTTCCAAACTCGCGGGATCAAGCCCGGAGATATCTTCCTTTAATTGTAATTGTGATGGAACAGACGCACCTGTCAGAATTTGGTTGGCAAGCGGCTTTAACCAGCTGATCGTCGGTTGACTCGAGTCCGCCCCAACGATCTGCACGTTGATCTTGCTGCCGGGCTTCCCGCGCAGTTCAACGGAAAGAGTATTGGAGGATTTGAGGGTGATCTTTTCTTCAATAGTGTGTGAATTGTTCCCGCAGTGATGAGATTTTAATATCTCTTTACCGTTGAGATAAATTATAAAATTGATATCGTCGTTACCATGGGATTGCACCTCTTCCACCCTGATTAACCAGTGCGTCTGTGGGTTCAAAACACTGAACTTGTCCGTGATCGCATGAGGTTGGCCGGTTGTGCGGGTATAAGTTTTGTTAAAGACGGTAAACTGGGCGGCAAAAGCGTTTGAGAGAATTGTAAAAGTCAGAATGATTGATAGGGTGAAATACAAAATGAAACGATTGCGGTGGCGGCAGGACATATTACCCCTCTCTTTTAATAAAGAAAATCAAACATGCTTTTTTGTGTAATAGAAAACACACATTGATCGGGGGTAGTTGAGGGGTAATTAAGGGAACACAATTAATATAGCTTAATTTGAAGAAATAAACAAATCCTTCCTTTTGAAATATTTTACCGCTTTTGCAGAGTGAGTTCGCCTTTGACCGTGTCGATCTGGAAAACGAATTGGCTTAAGAACGACATGCCCAAAAGCCCGTCATAGTTCCCCCCGCTCTCCTGTTCGAGGACGATCGCGGGAATATTCGTGGCGGTTGCCCCGCCGACGCGTAATTCTTTGAGAATGATGACGCGGCCGGGAACAACTTTCCCGTTGGCGAGTTTGGCCTGGACGCGTTTAGCGGACGTCAATTTGTACCCTAATTTTAAGGCGATCCTTTTTGACAACATCACGTTACTGGCGCCGGTATCCACCATCAGTGTGGCATGCGTTTTCCGGTTCAGCACTGTATCGGTCAAAAAGCTGTTGCCGACGCGCCGGAGCTTGACGATCTGCTTTCCTTGCGCGATGCGGACCGCGCCCTTGACGGCGCTGCCAGTTAATTTCGCCGCTTCCCAGGTTACATTGGTCACGCCTTCGATGACGGCACAGCCGGTGAAGGAGAGTATAAGCAGTGGAATTAAAGCTAGAGAAATGATCTTACTTTGCATAATAAAGCCATTATACCGAAAACTCGGATTTTTACAGGAATATTTCAAATTTTGGACTTATTTGATATGATAGCGCGTTATGTTATCACAGTTAACCATCGAGAATTTCGGACTGATTGAACGCCTCACCGTTGAATTCACGGACAAGCTCAATATTTTGACCGGTTCCACCGGCGCCGGTAAATCCATTTTGATCGATGGCCTCCGCTTTGCCTTAGGCGAACGGCTCAATCCGGCCGCGATCCGCGACACGCAAAAGCCGTGCATCATTGAAGCGGTTTTTGAACTGCACGACAAGAAACTATTGGAGCATGAGGTTATCAAAGAATTCCTTAACGGCGAAGATAACCAGCTCATCATTAACCGCCAATATCTCCCCGATGGAAAAACGAAGATCAAGATCAATGGTTTTAACATCACGGTTGCGCAATTAAAGAAGCTCGGGGATCATTTGATAGATTTTCATGGGGCCCATGACCATCAGCTTCTCTTTACGGAAGACTATCACATCGGTGTTCTGGATCAGTTGACGGATTTCGGTACAGCGCAGCAGCAATATCGCGAAAGTTATGACAAATATTTGCAGGTCAAAAAAGAACTTTCTATCTTAGAAGACATGTCGGCGTCCCGCGACCGTGACCTTGAACTTTTGGCGCATCAGGTCAAGGAACTCGAACAAGTCCCGCTTGTTGAGGAATCGTATGAAAAAGTCTGCGCGGAACAAACCCGTGTCAACAATGCAGAGAAACTCTACAGCCACGCGTCCGCCCTTTTGCAGATCCTCGAGGGCGAGGACGGCAGTTTGTCCGACAGTGTGCGCAAGTCATTCTCCCCTCTTCGCAGTTTGACGCAAACCGACAGCCAGGCCGCGGTCTTTGAACAATATTTGAATAATATTCAGGAAAATAGCGAGCAGCTTTTGAGCGAATTGCGTGATTATTTGGACCGTTTGTCCTTTGAGCCGGCCGAGGCCGCGGAGATCAGCCGTAAATATGATCTTTACGATGACATCAAAAGGAAATACGGCCCGACGCTGGAAGACGCGGCGCGATTCTTTGAAATTGCAAAAGAAAAATATCGTTTGTTGATGAACTTTGAAGAAAGCGGCTCGGAACTGCGTGAAAAATTGGACGAAGCACAAAAAGAATTAAAAAAGATCGCGCAAAAGCTCACGGCCGCCCGCAAAAAGAGCGCGGCTGCTCTGAAGGAAACGATCGAGAAAGAATTAAAAGATCTTGGGATCGAGCATGTGTCTTTTGAAGCCCGCATCCTCCCTGATGAATTCCACGCCTCCGGTCAGGACAAAGTCGTTTTTTATATCAGTCCGAACGCGGGTGTTGACCTCAAGCCTTTAGCGGAGATCGTTTCATCCGGTGAAGCGGCGCGCTTGATGCTCGCTTTAAAGAAGGCGCTGATCAAGGTTGACCCGATCCCGGTTTTGATCTTCGACGAAATTGACGCGCAGATCGGCGGACGGCTCGGAACGATCACCGGTAAGAAATTGAAAGAACTTTCGCATGCTTCGCACCGCCAGGTCATTCTGATCACCCACCTTCCCCAGATCGCTTCGTTCGCCGACAGCCATTTTAAGGTCGTCAAAAAAGTCTCCGGCGGGAAGACGTTGACCATGGTCAATGCGCTGGATCAAGACGAACGCGTTAAAGAGCTGGCGGAAATGATGAGCGGCAAAAATCAGAGTGATATTTCTATGTCTCACGCAGAAGCAATGTTAACAAGTGCTAAGAAAAAATAATTTTTAATCAACTAACAGATCATAAGGAGCAGTAGAAATGAAGAAAATTGCAGTTTTGACCAGCGGCGGCGATTGTGGCGGATTAAATGCCGTTGTTAAAGGCGCCGCATTGATGGCTAATCAAAAAGGCGCGGCCTGTTACGTGATCCCCAACGGATATGCCGGGCTTTATAATCTCGTTGATTTCGACAAATTAGTCGAGCTGACGCCGGAACGTTTGGACAAAATTGATTTGAATTTGGCCGGTTCGGAAGCGGGCCACTCTCGCGTTAAGATCCGTAAGATCGAAGACGAAAAGAAATATGACCGCATCAAAGCCGGTTTGAAAAAATTCGGCATCGAAGGTTTGGTCATCAGCGGCGGCGATGATTCCGGCAGTGTCATGGTCGATCTCGCGGCGGAAGGCATCAAATGTGTTCACGCTCCGAAAACGATGGACCTCGACCTGCAAAGCTACTCCGTCGGTGCCGATTCTACGATCAGCCGCATTGCCACGTTCGTTGAAGATCTGAAAACGACGGCTTACACGCACAACCGTATTTTTGCCGTCGAGGTTTTCGGCCGCTATGCCGGACACACCGCGTTTCGCGGCGGAGTTGCGGCGGATGCCGACGCGGTTTTGATCCCGGAAGTTCCGGTGGATTTCGACGCCCTGTATGAACATTGCAAAGCCCGTTTTATGTGGCGCGTTGAGAACAGTGACGTTAAAGCCGGTTCTTATTTGATCGTGGTCGCGGAAGGTTTGAAGAATGCCAACGGTGAAGAATTAGTCGACGAGAATGCTCCCGCAGATTCATTCGGCCACAAACGTTTAGCCGGTTCCGGCAGTTATGTCGCCCAACAGTTAGGAAAACGTTTTAAAGCTGATCCGGCGATCAAAGATTTTATGATCAAGAACGGCCTTTATGTCAAAGCGGCTAATGAAGCTCCAGAAGTCCGTGCTGTCGTTCCCAGCCATTTGGTTCGCTGCGGGCATACGTCCCCGATGGATGCGAATTTCGGGAAAGAAGTCGGCTCGGGTGCTACCCTTCTCTTGTTGGGCGGGATGAGCGGCGTCACGGTCGTCGGTGTTACGGGTCAGGAAGTTAAATATATGCCGACCGCGGAAGCGATCAAACAGCGCCACGTCGATCCGGCTTTGATCGCGTATCATGAACAATTAGGGATGTCGTTCGGACGCAAACCGGCGAATGTGAAAGTTGATTTTAAGAAGGTCGAAGGTAAGATCGAACGGCCGCTGTAATTATTTTGTAAATGGTTTGTAGTGAAATTCATGGGCGATCTCTTTCAATGGGAGATCGCCCTTTGTGTCACCATAAGCGGTGATGTGAGAGAAGTCTTTTAAGTTGTAGGCTTGTTTGATGCGGCGGATCTTTTCGTCGCCGTAACAATTGGGTGAAGCGAATTTCCCCGTGAATTTTCCGTCTTTGACCTCGATCTTGGTCGCTAAAAGCGCCACCCCCTCCTCTTGGCACCAAAATTTCAAATATTCTTCAAATGATGCCGAAACGATAACGATCGTGTGGCCCTCTTTTTTATGCCAGTTCAATTTCTCGAGCGCGGCGGGACGCAAGATTTGCGGGAGCCGTTCCTTAACGTAATGTTCGGCATACATATCGAATTTTATCGTTTCCCAGCCTTGATAAAAATGCGCAAAGATCTCTTCTTTGGCTTGTGAATTCGACATTGAACCGAAAAGGTATTTCAGTAAGGCCGGCGCTTTCTTAAAAAGGCCTACGGCAGTCTTCGCGCCGCCCTGGCTGAACAAAATAAACTCCTCAAAGCTGTCTTTGGTCGTGATCGTTCCGTCGAAGTCGAAGATGGCGAGGTTCATGGGGCTGTTTCAACTTTAGTTAGGGTGAGGATCAACGTTTCCTTGCTATGACTTGCATGATATCGCCAATATTGACACTTATCGGAATAGCGGGAATTACTTTTTTGGGGATCCCGAAGAGATGTTGCAAAATACTGTTGAGGTTTTGATATTTTGATTCTCGGGTAATTGACAAGATTTCAAAGCCGTATTTCTCGAGTAAACGAGTTATTGTTTTGGGGGAGTAGTAATAAATATGCAGTGGCGGATAGATCATCCGCCATTTTATCCCGGATAGCCGAGCAACAAAACTCGAAATATCCCCTGTTGTGATGATCAGCCCCCCGCCGGGTTTTAGCGTTTGAGAGAATTTTTCGATGTAGTGGGATGGCTTAAGTAAATGCTCTATCGTATCGAACATTGCGATGAGATCAACTTTATTGGGGATAACATCCTTCAGGAAATCAGTGGTTTTGATATTCTGATGATACTTGTCGCGGGCGATCATGCTGGCATATTCAGACATTTCATAACCAGTTGTTTCCCATTTTCTTTTCTTGGCGGTATCTAGAAAGAAACCAAAAGCGCTCCCTATTTCGATCATGGTGCCGGGGGAAAAGTGTTTTTCAATATCTTGGAGAAATTGGATATTGTTTTTATCGTGAATGTTCCTGTCGCTTTCATAATCGTGATAGATCGTTTGGTAGTAATCTTTTTCGTAAGCTTGGACAATGTCGCTTTCAACAACATTTGCAAAGACCAAGTCACAAATTGAACACCGCAAAATCTCGTAGCCCCGCGCTCGCCCAATGATCTCGGATTTGCTTTCAGAGCAGATGTCACATTTATTTGCGGCTATAGGCACCTAGAAATCTCCGTATTTTCTCTCAACGATATAAAGGGGCCGATTCTTGGTTTGCATGTACATTCTTCCGACATACTCACCGATGACACCCATACTTAATAGCTGTATCCCGCCAAGAAGAGTCATGGTGACCATCAGCGTTGTCCAACCCAAGACCTTGATCTTTAGAAGATAATGTTGGTATAGAACGATCGCCAAGTAAGTAAAACTTAGAACAGACATGATCAAGCCCAGGCTTGAGATCATTCGCAATGGTTTTCTGGAAAAGGAGATCAGTGACGAAATGGCAAAATTAACGAGTTTAAATAAATTATATTTTGTCTGGCCCTTCTGCCTGACGCCTGACCTCGCCTTGATCGTTGCGGTCGGAAGGCTGATGAAGCTGAATATATAGGTAAGGCTCGGCTCATGTTCTCGGAACTTAGTGATCTCTTCAAGCGCTTTCCGGCTGATAATTCGTAGCATGCTCGTATTGCTGTTGATCTTGATATCCGCCATATAGCTCATGATTGTATTAAATAATCGCGAACTTATATCCCTGAGGAAATTGGCATTTTTATTTTCCTTTATCGCATAGACGATATCAAACCCTTCGATGATCTTATTGTATAGGATCGAGATGTCCTCGGGGTAGTCCTGCAGGTCGCCGTCCATGATCGCGATATATTCTCCGGTGCAATGGTCCAACCCCGCCATAACGGCAATGTGCTGCCCGAAACTGTTGGAAAGTTTAATGGTTTTGATGTTCTTATATTTAGTGCTGTAATCTACTAATAAATTAAGGGTATTATCTTTGTTGATATCGGTTACAAAGATAATTTCAAACGTTTTCCCCATCGCGTTGGAAGTGGACGTTAACCTGTCGATCAATTCGGGGATGTTCTTTTCTTCATCTCTAACAGGAATAACAACGGAAATGTTAAACATAATGGCCCTTTTGTAGGTTAGCAAGCTTTGTTAGATCAGCTCAATTTTATTGCTGGTAACGCGTTTGAAGAGAATTGTCTGCTCCACTTCATTGATCGAGATACTCCGGTTTGCCGTATCAATGATTGAATACGACGGTTTATCGGTCCCGCGTGGAAGTGTACAAGAGCCGGGGTTCATAATATACCGCCCGGCCTTTTCGACGCAAAAATGCTTGTGGGTGTGCCCGAGTATTAAAATATCGAAAACGTAGTTATTGAATAAACCCTCAAAATCTTCATAGTCCGGATAAACATACCCATCAAATGGATTGTCGGGGCTGCCATGGCAAATTAATATATCGGTATTGTCGATCTTGACCCTTTTTGTTGTGTCGGAATTCTCAAAGAACTTCAGGTCCAGATCGGGATACCGGCTCAGTGTTGCGTTTAAAATGCCGTATTTTTTATCGTACTCCTCCGAAGAAAGCATGGCCTTGTTCAAATGCGAGAATCGCTTAGCAAAAAGTGCGGGATAAGCCTCCCTGATAAAATAAATGTCGTGATTCCCCAGGACAAAATCGGTTTCTTTATGCTTTAATACATCAAAAATACTGTATTCAAACTGAAAATAGCCGAAAAGATCACCCGCAAAAATACAACGGTCATAAATCTCGCTTTTAAAGACTTTTTGAATGTTGTTATCATTTGAATGGACGTCTGAAAAAACAAGGATACGCATTATAAAAAGTTTATGACCTTCCCTGTCCTTGAGTTTGGCTGTATTTGAATTTCTTGAAAGGCCCGGTAATACTGGCTGCCGACACGAATTGAAGTCTTTTTGAATTTTTGGTCTAAATGGAAATTCCTAAGCAGGATATCGGGTTCATTAAAGCCGGCTAAAGCTCGCATGGGGGCAGACCCGCTAAACCGCGGATTTATTTCAAAAACCAAAGGTTTTTTGTTTTTATCGAGTCGAAGTTGAATATTTAACGGGCCGGTTGACCTTATTTGAAAAGCTAAATCTTCACAAAACTTATTAATAGCCCCGTGTCTAATGACTTTTGCATAACCTGTCGCCCCGCCCCATAAAAAACGCTGCATAACAATTGACCGTGCAGAAAGGCCTTTTTTATCTGAAAGGACGCCGACGGTATATTCCTGATGATCATCGGGAATATATTCTTGAATAATATAAGGAGTATGCATAACATCGAAATAATTAAGAATGGCCTTTAATTCAGCAACGTTGGAAGCTTTGTAGATATTCTGGCTCCCTCTTCCGAAAACTGGCTTTATGATCAAGCCGGTTTTGTTTTTCAGTGATTTTAAGGACTCGTTCATATTTGTGAAAGTCCTGGGTGTGCCGATGCCATGTGTTGATAAGAATTTGTAGGTTTTTCTTTTATCTGAGCAGGTCTCGATGACATTAAAGTTATTTACTAAACAGGTAATATCGTTCTTGGTGAAGTCATTATAGAAATTTGAAATAACTTTTGCTTCCCAGGTAGCCCCGGGGACGATGACGTTAATGTTGTGAGAATGGCAAATTTTGATAAGTTCTTTCACATAATGATAGCCATCGTCTGGATCGCGATCCGAAAGGATATATTTTTTTATGCGGTATATTAAGGCGGCATTGGGGGTGTATTCGAGTAAAGTAATATCTTTATGCCCCGCCATCTGGAGGCATTTATAAATACCTTCGGATACACTGCCTCCTTTTCCTCCGATGAGAAGAATTTTCATGGCTTTCATTTCTTTCCTTTTGTCGAATAGGAACTACGAATCAGGATAATCGTATTTTTTTGATATTGCTTTTTGCCAGCCATTGTCACCGATCAAGAAATTATCATGGATGATCTTTGCCACACTCAGCGGCGATGAAATCTTTTGATCATAGATCGCATCATAATTAAATTTTTTCAGATCATCACTGGCTTTCAGCTGCGATTGAAGTTTTGATTGCATGTCCGTATCCATCCCCCCGGGATAAAACGTAGAGACCCGGACAGTATTTTCAATGGCTTCCTTTTTAAGGACCGTCGCCATATAGTCCATGGCGGCTTTCCCCAGTCCGTAAAGGCCGAGCCCCGCAACAGGATTCTGAGCGATTCCCGAGGAGATATTCAGGATCGAAGCCCCGACATTGTTCTGGAGAATGATATTAAGGAAGTTGTTGAGAATAATGACATTGGAGCTTATGTTTACGGTGATGCTTTTTGCGATCTCGGCAGGGTCAAGTTTGCCTAATCGCCCGACGGGGAGACAGTCGCTGACATTATTAATAAAATAGACATGTGAGTATTTGTCTGGACCCATTTGTGAAAATTGCCGAAAACCGCAGGTTTTTTCAATTTTTGAATAATCGCATTCCAATATATCGATGTGGTCTTTGATGGGCTCTAAGCCGGACAGATGATTCATGTCTCGGACGAGGCAAATTACATGAAAATCGGGGCTATTTGCAACAATTTTCGCTAAGGCCAAGCCTAAGCCCCGTGTTGCGCCATTGATAATGATGGCTTTTCCTTTTTGAGATGATTTTTCTTGATCGGCCATTGGTGTCATTTCTTTATGGAATCTTTAATAATAAAGATCTCCCATCCTCCGACGTAACCATAAAACCTTCTGAATAGATACCAGGGGAATTTAAAGATATAAGCCAGTAAGGTTTTAATGAAATCCTGGTTAAATGAGGTCTCTACTATCGAGGGCCTCGATCTAATAATTTTAAGATTCTCATCAGGGTATAATTTATTGGTGATATTGTTCCAGAAATCCTGCCCGAGGTCATGCAGGTGCCCGGGATAAGTAAAATCCATTTCGATCCCAAATCTTTTTAACAATCTCAAGAGTGGCAGCACATAGGGGGTTCTTGCATAAAATAAGCCGTTTTCTTTTAGAAGAGAGAACAATTTCGTTAACTCCTCTTTTGGATAAGGGAAATGTTCGATGATAGCGCTTGCCAGGACCAGATCGAATTTCTCAACATCAATCTGAGATAAAGACGAATAATGTTTTAGGCTGATATCGGGGACTTCAGATCGCATCGTCTCCGAATAATCAACTACGGAAATTGATATATTCTTGCAGGTTTTTAACAAGTAATCTTTGGCTAAAGCATAAGAAATAGATCCATTCCCTCCGCCGAAGTCAAGGATAGAAAAAGACTCTTTCCCTTCGAAGTTATTGGGGAACCCGTAGTAAATATGTTTAGCAAACTTAGTGATATTCCCCATTGTAACTTTAGAGCTATTGTTGTCGTAATAATAGCTGTAATATTTATCTAGAACTTCTTTGAATGGCATTCGGGACGCTGAAACAGCATGACACTCCAAACACTCAAATAAATCGACGTCAGGTTGTTTTTGTATAACCGCTGCGATCTTTTTGTTCTTTGATCGGCAAAATAGGCAGCACTCTTCCGGCGGCATTAAATCATTCTCGGATAAAAACTTCCCCTGATGATAGATGTTTGTTACTTTCATTTGATTTCCTAAAGTATTTTGTTGATCACATTAGCAATATAATATATCTTCTCGTGCGTAAGTTTTGAGTACATCGGCAACGTGATCTCATTATCTGTAACATATTCTGTGTTCTTTAACTGCGCATTGTATTCTTTGTATATTGAAAAACGATGAACAGCGGGATAGTGGACGCTGGTTTGGATCCCCGCTTCATGTAATTGGTTGCGTACTGCATCTCGCTTTTGGACAGTAGAATCTTTTAAGATAATGGGAAAAATGTAGTTTGATGCGAACTCTAAATTATTTTTGAATGGGATGATGATCTTTTCGTTCGAACTTAAATTTGCAAGATACCGCTTACGGACATTGATTCTTCCCTTAATGTCATCCCGAAGTTTTTTGATCTGAACTAAGGCAATTGCAGAATGAATATCATCGATCCGGTAATTGAATCCCAATTCAACAACGTCGTAATTTGTGGCATGTCCCTTAGAGCGTTCGTGAGATAAACTCGTCATGCCATGAGACCGAAGAAGCTTCCCTCTTTCAAAATACTCTGGTGTATTAGTGACTAATATCCCGCCCTCGCCGGTGCTGATGTTCTTATTGCTGAAAAAACTGAAGGCCCCGATGTCGCCTATCGTCCCTAATTTTTGTCCTTTGTATTCGGAAAGTGGCCCGTGACAGGCATCTTCCAGGACACGTAAATTATGCTTTTGGGCAATTCGCATGATCCGATCCATGTCGCAAGGAAAGCCGCCATAGTGCATAACAATAATGGCTTTTGTTTTGGGGGTGATCAGGGTTTCGATCATGTCGGGATCGATCGTTAGGTCGTCCAGCCCTTTAATATCGCAGAAGACAGGGGTAGCGCCGACATAGCGGATCGAGTTGACGGTCGCAACGAAAGTGAGTGAAGGGGTAATAACTTCATCCCCTTCCTTGACCCCCAGCAATAATAAACCTAAGTGAAGAGCTACGGTGCAGTTCGCTACCCCCAGCGAATGCTTGCAGGACAGCATGTTGCTGAATTCTTTCTCTAATTCCTCTGTTTTTGGGCCGAGCGAGATCCACTTAGACCGTAATGTTTCTACGACTGCCTTCTCTTCCTCATCGTCAAAATTTAGATCAAACAGAGGGATTTGGTAATCCATTGTCATTCGTCCTTAGAGAAGTAGTCTTTATAAATTCCATGGGCTTTTTCGTAATCTTTAATTTGCCCAATATCAAGCCAGTACTCAGTAATTTCGTGTTTCGTGATCGGCAATTTCAGCTCTAGCATCTTTTTGATCAACGTGTCCATGCCAAAATATTCGTTCTCTGGGATGAGATCCATGATCTCGGCCTTCATGACGTATATGCCGGCAAGGACATAAGAAACAATATCGGGCTTCTCTTCGATCCCTGTTACGAGGTCACCGTCAAAGTAAATATTACCAAAGGCATAGGGAGTGATGAGTTTCTTGATGGCTACCGTTAAAAGGCTTTTATTGGAATTGGCAAAATTAAATAATTTATCAAAGTCGACAAGGCTCAAAATATCCCCGTTCATGACAATAAATGAGTCCCCCACCCGTTCTTTTAGAAGCCGAACCGGACCGGCTGTTCCTAGCGGGCGATCTTCTCTGCTGATCTCAAGTTTGACGTGATATCGTGACCCGTCGCCAAAAAAATGTTCAATATAATCTGCTTTATAGTTAGTGGCCAAGAAAATATGGTCAAACCCGTATTTCTTTAACCGTTCGATTTGAATTTCTAAAACAGCTTTTTCTCCAATTGGAAGAAGAGGCTTAGGAATAACCTCAGTAAAAGGTTTTAGTCGTGTGCCAAGTCCACCAGAAAGAATTATTGCACACTTAGACATTGTAAACCTCCGGTTTATATTTTCTTGAATTCTCCGGTTGCATAAACCACTCGACGGTTAGTTTGAGGCCATCATCGAGACTATGATCCGGCTTGAAACCGGTAAGGCTTCGTATTTTTGAATTGTCACACCAAAGGCGCTGGACTTCACTCTTTGGAGGGCGGATACGCTGTTGGTCAACAGTGGCAACGGCATTGCTGTTCATTATTTTCTTTATTTTTTCTAAAACTTCTCCGACCGAAATTTCGTAATGCGACCCGATATTAACGACTTGCCCGATGGCAGAGTCGCATTCAGCAAGCTCTATCATCCCCTTGCAAGTATCCAGGACATAATTAAGATCGCGGGTGGGTGTTGTATCACCGATCTGTATCTCCGAAGCGCCGGATGCTATTTGAGAAATGATCGTAGGAATAACTGCTCGCGCTGATTGCCGCGGGCCATAAGTATTGAAGGGGCGTGCGATTACCACCGGAAGATTAAAGGCATTGTAAAAGCTGGTGGATATGGCATCAGCTCCGATCTTTGTCGCGCTATAAGGAGATTGGGCTTGAAGTGAATGTTTTTCATCGATTGGGACATATTGGGCTGTCCCGTATACTTCGCTGGTGGAAATCGTTACAACTTTCTGAACTCCATGGGTACGCGCTGCTTGGAGGACATTTAAAGTGCCGCGGATATTTGTTTCCACATAAGAGTCCGGTGATTGGTAAGAATACGGGATCGCAATGAGAGCGGCTAAGTGAAATAGCACATCACAGCCTTTAACGGCTTGATCCACCCCATTCGGGTCGCGAATGTCACCGGAGAAAATATCGAGATTCTTTAATTTTTCACTCGGGAGGGTATCAAGCCAGCCTAAGCTATTAAAGGAGTTGTAATAAACAAATGCACGAACGTCGCACCCTTTATTAATAAGAGTTTCGACTAAATGGCTTCCAATGAACCCATCAGCTCCGGTCACCAATATTTTTTTATCTTTTATATTCATTGTCCCCTCCCGGCTTACTCCCTAAAATAAAGGAATGAATTTTGAACTTTCCCAATAATTCTCCATGAATGAGCCGCAAGGAAATCATTGATGCGTTCATCTAATTTCTTAGGATCTGATCTGCGGTGCGCTTGCAAAAAGAAATCATCATAATCAACAATAGCATATCGAACATCATCAGGAACAACGAAAATACGTCCGGTATTAAGCGGGGCGTGTTTCATAGCTTCCAAAACTTGGTACTCATCATCAAAGACCTTATGGAAAGAATAAAGTTTTTCTCGATTTGACAACTCTGGCATATATGAAAATGTTGCAATGACGGGAGAACCTGCAGGGATCTGTTTTAGTAGAGCCCATCGCTCAAATGTAAAACTATCTGCGTTCCACACGGTGCGTGCCTTATATTCTTTAGTATATCCTAATGTGTTCTGCACATGGCTGATGAAAAGCATCCCAAAAACCCCTGCCACGAGTAATTGCGCGATCTTAGGTTTTGAAGAAAATATTTTCTTGATCTTCCCTGCTGATTCAATGCCGGCTAGAATGATGAACGGCACCATACTTGCCCCGTAATGGTACAAGATCGATTTTTCAGGCCCAAACCCGGATAAGAGGTGCCCTCCTAAAACAGGAAGCATCAAAAATAAGATTTCAGGGCTTACGAGAGGGAAAACGGAAAAAGCAGGGGTAAAGAGCCTCGAAAGATAATCAATGTTTTCTTTAGAGAAGACTAAATTGAACGTCCCGTGGGGATGCAAAATTAGATTTGATAAAATATTTATCGCTCCGTTACCCAAATGTTGATAGCGGACCATATAAATATTTTGCGGTACTCCCTTTAAGAAAGGTATTGAATTGGTGGCTAAAAGGAACAAAAACAACAAAGAGACGATTATCGGGAGAAAACCCCACTTGAGCCGATCGCTCCCTTTTCTAAAAAGTCCAAGAAACCCGATCATTGTTACGATCAATAACAAATTTTCTTTAATTAATATCAAAATAACTGCTGCCAACCAGAAAATCGCGGTTTTCCTTTTTTTGAAAGAATATATCAATAGAACTAAGAATGGGGGGGCCAAACCCTCAAAGGCAAATTCATAGATCATCGAGAATATATTTGCCGGGAAAGTAAAATATAAGAACATAAAAATGATCGCGCTGATCTTGTCCAATTTTTCTTTAGCTACTAGATAAATTAACCACCCCGTCCAAACAAAACAAAAGACCTTGAGCATCACAAGTGTCAAGGGATGCGGTATTAACGCATATAACGGAAGAATCCCCCACCGGCAATTTGAACCGGTTAAATTGAAATCTAAAATAGAGCTATACGTACTGCCTCTGAGCAATTGCCACATGGATTGATTGGCAATTGCCAGGTCCCAATCAAAATAACTCAATGAATAATACTTAATGATTAATATAGCTGCCCATAAGACAGCCGTCAGGATACACAACGTCAAGGCAAGATAATCCAGCGGGGAGGAAAAATTCTTTTCTAAATTATTATGGTTCATTCGTGTTTATTTTGAAGGACTTTATTCTTCATGCGCCAAACTGCGGTTTGCACTATTAATTATTTAATAAATGTTATTTATTCTACATTTGTCGACTACGAATTGCCAGTGTAAACACAAGAATTGGTGATTAAACATGACAGTGTACTAGTATTAAGAATTATTTGAGTAATACGTCTTCCCTATTTCGACCCGTTCCCGCCCCGCTTTTGCCCGGGCGAGGTTGGTGTCGCGCAGCGAATAAACACAGCCGCAGTACTCTTGTTGGTAGAACTCTTCGCGCTTGGCGATCTCGTACATGCGGTCCGCGCCGCCTCCCTTGCGCCAATTATATGTCCAGTAAACCATATCCTCGTAACGCGCCGCAACTTTGACGCCTGACGCATTGATCTGGTTCATATCTTTCCAGCGGGAGATCCCTAAACTGCTCGTGAAAACCTTGAAGTTGTTTTCGTGGGCATAAAGAGCGGTTCGTTCAAAACGCATGTCAAAACACGAACTACAGCGTTTTCCTTTTTCCGGCTCAAATTCCATTCCTTTCACGCGTTCAAACCAATTGTCCCGGTCATAATCCGCGTCAATAAATGGGATATTCATCTTTTGCGCGAAGCGGACATTCTCTTCTTTTCGGATTTCATATTCACGTTTGGGGTGAATATTCGGGTTATAAAAGAAGATCGTGAAGTTGATCTT
>JADLGJ010000097.1 GCA_020849375.1 Candidatus Omnitrophota bacterium | reverse complement strand
CCCGGCATTTTGCGGATAAATTCTTTTTTCGTAGCCATAAATCCTAAATACGGCCCGCCAAAATTTAAAGACAAGCCTAAACTCTGGCCCTCGCCGGTGACAATGTCCGCGCCCATTTCGCCCGGTGTTTTCAAAAGCGCTAAAGCGACGGGATAAACGCTGGCGATGGTTAAGATCCCTTTCGAATGCGCTTGAGCAATGATGTCGCTGTGGTCATCGATCGCGCCGAAAAAATTGGGGTTCTGCAAAATGACAGCCGCAGTGTCGTCGGTAAAATTCTTAGAAATCGCATCGCGGTCGGCCTGGCCGTGCGATACGGGAGTTTCAATAAACTCAATATCGAGATTACTTGTATATGTACGAAGAATGGTGCGATAGATCGGACTGACCCCGCCATCCATGACAATACGTTTGCGTCCCGTGATACGGATCGCCATCATGACAGCCTCATAAAGGGCCGTGCCGCCGTCATAGATCGAGGCATTGGCCACTTCCATGCCCGTCAAGCCGCAGATCGAGCTTTGATATTCGTAGAGCGCCTGCAAAGTCCCTTGTGAACATTCCGGCTGGTAGGGCGTGTAGGCGGTATAAAATTCTGCACGAGAGATCAACGCAGCAACCGCGGCAGGAACATAATGGTCATAATAACCGCCGCCGATAAAAAGGGTCAAGTCACTGCGGTTTTGATCGGACAAACGGCGAATGTGCTCGACAACTTCCATCTCGGATTTTCCCGACGGAATATTGAAGCTTTTCGGCCTTTGGTTCGGCTTGATGTCCGCAAAAAGGTCATCGAGGCTTTTCACGCCGACAGCGGAAAGCATCTCTTTGATCTCAGGTTCCGTATTTGCAATATAGGGATTCAATTTTTACTCCAAGCTTTCCAGGAATTTCTGATATTCAGCCGCGGTCATCAAGTTCGTTTTTTCTTCCGGAGCGGACAATTCGATCTGAACCATCCAGCCCTTTTCATAACAGTTGCGATTGATCAAGTCCGGAGAATCTTCTAACTCCGTGTTGACATCAATGACCTTGCCGGACATCGGGCAGTAAATATCGCTCGCCGCTTTGACGGATTCAACGGAAGCGAACTGCTCGAACTGCTCGACCTCCATGCCGATCTCGGGCAATTCGACGAAGGTGATATCACCTAAAGCCGATTGAGCGTATTCGCTGATCCCGACGGTAGCGATATTGTCCTCGATACGGATCCACTCATGTTCTTTGGTGTAATAATAATCGTCCATCACTTCCATTGCCCGGCTCCTTCCAAGAGTTATTTACGTAGTGTTCCTTGTTTATAAAATGTCCGCGATGTGGTCACCGCTTCCAAAGCGTTCTTAAATTCCGATCCTAAAAATATTTTCTGGTCTTTTTTCGCAAATTTTGTCTCAATCAAACCTAAACCGATCCCGCGTTCCAGAGCCGGCGAAAATGTTCCGCTCGTCACGATCCCGATCTCCTGCCCTTCGGGAGAGAATATTTTGAAATCTGTGCGCGGCGAACGGCGGCTCGTCGAGGTGAACGCGGCCATCGTGCGCTTAACGCCGGCGGCTTTTTCTTTTTGCAGTGCCGCCTTCCCTACAAAACTTTTGTCCCAATCAATGAACCGTTCCAAACCAGCTTCGAGCGGTAAAATATTTTCTGACAATTCGTGGCCGTAAAGACTGTAACCCATTTCCAATCGGAGGACGTCGCGGCTTCCGAGGCCCGCAGGCTTAGCGCCTAGCGATAAGATCTTGTTCCACAATTCCGGCAAACGTTCCCACGGGAAATAAATTTCATAACCTAACTCCCCTGTATATCCGGTGCGGCTAACGATCGCCTTCTGCCCCAAAACATCACATTCACAAAATGTATAAAACGTTAAATGCTCAAACCCTTTAATGAACTTTGCCAACAGGTCGCGCGAACCGGGGCCCTGAATATCAACTTTTCCGGTCGAGAACGAGGCGTTAGTAAATTTGCCTTTGGCCGTAATGAAACGCTGGAACTGAGCCGCATCCTTTTCCATCGTGGCACCATTCACAACGACCATCCATTTGGCATCAGCCAAGCGGTAAACGATCAGATCATCCAGGACCGTACCATTGTCATTAAGAAGCAGGCCATAACGGCAAGATCCGACAGCTAAATCCTCCAGCCGTTGTGTGACAAGGCCGTCGAGGCCGCTTTCACGCAGGTCGCCCTCAATAAAGAATTCGCCCATGTGGGACGTATCAAAAACCGCGACTTCACGCCGGGTCGAGTGGTACTCTGCCAAGATCCCTTCATATTGCAAAGGCATCTCCCAGCCGCCGAAAGGAACCATCTTCGCGTGGAGCCGGACATGTTCTTGGTAAAGGGGAGTTTGTTTGAGCGCTGTTTCAGAAAGCATTACAACCATAACCTATTAAAATTTATTTGCTGGTATATTATATAAATCTTCAAACGATGTAAAGGAACAAATTTTATTTTACGCTCTTCAATGCGTCGCGAAACGCTTATTATCGATCTGATAATAATTTTTATCGTCCGGCTTGCCGGTACGATAAACCACCAAGAAATGGACCCCGGCCTTCAACTTCAACGGCGGGTCGAAGGTAAAGATCGTTAGCCCCTGCTCCGCCGTGGTCGTGATCTTCGAAGCTTTGAGCGGCCGCGAGGTAAAATCCTTGCCGACAGGCAGCCAGATCGGTTCCTTGGGGTCAGTATCATAAACCGACATGATCAACTCGTCCTGCGGGTTACCTTTTTTCCAAAGCCGGCTGACAATATGGCTAACCTCAGCCGCTTCCCGTGTCCCGAACCGCTGCCCTTCGAACATCGAAAATTTCTCCTTTGTCCCGATATTGTTGATATCCCCGCTCAAAAGCCGCATCTCTTCTTCATTGGGCATAAGTTGACTTTCGACCGCCTTGACCTTCTCGGAATCGATCAGCCAAACACGCCCGAATTGATCATCAGGAAAACGGTGGCCCAAGATCAGGTTACGGTAACTCAAAATTTCTTCTTCCTGCTGCCAGATGCGACTGTTGGCGATAGTACGGAACGACGCGACCGCGCAATCTTTCAAAAGATTATTTCTTAAGAGCTGAACAAGGACAATATCATCGTCATAATTATTGTACCAGGTCGAGGACGCGACATAAATGGAATCACCCGTCGGAGGCGGGACAATGGCATAACCGCCGTACTTGAGCTGGCCTAACGATTTGATGCCGACCCAGCCGAGCTTCTCACGCAACTGGGCATTCAAACAATAAATAAAATGGTTACGGTGAAAATGACTGCGGTACGTCGCCAGCCGGTCAATACCCAATTCCTTGATCTTGTTGGATAAAAATGTCGTGGCCATACGGGGAATATAAACATCGCTCACAAAAGAATATGTATTGATGATCACGTGCAGGCCAACAATAGCCGCGATCACCGGCACGCCAAATTTCTTAACCCGCGGATCTTTGAGGTCAATTTTTCTCAAGAGGTCGTGGCCAGCAAAGCAAATAACGACCAAAACCCCGATGAGAGCCGGGAAATAATTTGCACCGTACTGTGCGACTTTTGCTGTCTCGGCCATTAATGGCGTCGAAAAGCTGAGCAGAATAACACCGCCCATCGCCAACCGCGATGACAAAACCGTTCCTTTAATAATACGAACACCCAGATAAACGACACTCAACAAATACAGCGGAAAAAGCACCGGCATGATCAAGAATAAATAATTAACGATCCAGATCCAGCCTCCCCTCACCTCACCGACATTTTGATGCGGGAACCATTGCTGTAAAGCCGGCTGGTTGTAATAAAAATGATTGAACGCCCCGCTGATATGCACATACTCAAAGAATTCTTTGATGTTGGAAGCACTATCCGGCAAGTTCACGTAGAAAAAGACCATCAAAAACCCGGACAGCAGTAAAAATCCGGAACCCGTGATCAATTTGAATCTTTCGAGCCATGAAACACTCAAGGCCGGCCAAAGAGCAATCAAGAACGCGGCCGCATAGAATGGCATATACATGATGCTGACCGTCGAGGAATAGAACGCCAGCCCTAACGTCAACCCGGAAAGAAAAGGCCAGGCAAACCGGAAACGGGTCTTAGTAAAATTAAAGAGCAGTGCTACAGCCGCCAAGAAAAACATCAACCCCAAGGTTTGGTGTTTCGCAAAAAGGATATAGATATACGGCCACAAACAAAAAACAAACGATAAGTAACAAAATAATGCGACCCATTCGCCCCAAAACCGGCGGCTGATATAAAAAATAAAGATCGCTGAAAGCGCGATCGAGATCAGGCCGATGAGCATCAAGGGCCGGAGGCTCTCAAAATCATTAAGCAAGAATTGGAACAGCGAGATCGCGGCGACATAGAGTTCTTTGCCGTGCAGCCAGCGGATATTGACCAGGCCTTCGGTCGTATGAATATCGGAAAGATAATGGCTATAGGGAATGCGCAGCGCAGCCGGCATGTAATAAACTTCCGCGTCGGTCGGCCAGGGGTTAATATCCCAAATAGCAAAACCCAGAATGACCGCGATCAGAATGGATAAAATAATGACGAAGCGGGAGATGAAATAAGTTTGTTTTGAAGAATTCATAAAATAAAATCAATAGTCGCGCCCATCGGGACTCCCTCGCCCTACGGGCTCGGTCGGAACCTATGGCATTCGCCATAAGTTCAAATTATCTAAGCGTTAATCAAATCCATCCGAGATGGATTTGATTAACGCGCCCAGAGGGATTTGAACCCCCAACACCTAGTTCCGAAGACTAGTGCTCTATCCAATTGAGCTATGGGCGCAAGTTTTTTTCCAAAGCATCAACGGCTATTTGGGCTTCCCTCTGGTCAACATTAAAAATTTCACGGTAAACCTTTATAGCCCTTACCTTTTCGCCCTTCGTCAAAAGCTCTCGGACATCAAAAAGGGTCGGCTTGCGGACATGAGCTTTGCGTTTTTGATACCAGTTCCAATATTGCCGGATGATCATCGCAAAAACAAGGGCAAGGATCGCCAAGGCGATCACCGCGCCGATCCACGATTCTAATGGAACCCCCGTTAATTTTGATCCGGTATCCATTAATGAGCCTTTTTGCGCTTCGGTTTCATAGAATTCTGTTCACCCCATAATCCAAGACGTGATTTCTGGGCCTGCTCATAAAGGATTTCAAATTCCTGCTGATGCGTAACATTCGGCTTGATCGTCATCGGTACAGCATAACCTGACTGGATGATCGTTGCGTTCAAAAAATACCATTTTTTATCATCGAGTTTCACAATATAACCGGCACGCGGCGAATTTGATAATGCCGGGCGTGGGAACGGCAAATACACGTATGCCAAAAGCCGGCCGTATTTATCGCGATTATCTTTATCAAATTCCAAGTGGACTTTTTGCCCGGCGATCCAGCGGTTGGTAAACTCATAAGCGGCTTCTCCCTGCGCCTTGATCGTATTAACATCCTGACCCGTTTTGCGGGCGTCGGCGTGCAATTTGTCGCTCTCATGCATTTCCGGCGTGTCGATCCCGATCATGCGGATCTTTTCCCCGCTGTCGATCTTAAAGGTATCGCCGTCATAAACTTTGACGACAAAAGCATCGCGGTGGTCCGGCCCGCGGGCGATGTTCGCCAATAAAGCGGCCGCAATACCGACGGCAGCGATGATGAATTTATAAAGATGCGATGACCGGCCGCGCGGCATGTTAATCGTCGCTTTCACCGGCGCTAAAGCCGTCCACAACTTTTTTCACATCCATTTGCGCTTTTTCGATCTTATTCTTACAAACCTTGAGCAGGTCAACCGCTTCTTTCACATTGTCGGCTAATTCATCAACATCTATCTCCTCGCCTTCGATCTTCGAGATGATCTCGTCGAGTTTTTTGATCGCTTTGCTATATTTGATCTCGGTCACTTTCCCCCTCCTTCAACGGTGGCTTTCAATTGTCCATCAGAAACTTCGGTCAAGATCTTTGATCCCGGCTTGGCTTGCTTCGTACTGCGCACTAACGTTCCATCGAATAAACGAGTGATACTAAAACCGCGCTTTAAGGTATTTAACGGGCTCGCCAGCTCCAAAAGGCGGTTAAAATTCTTTAACTTTTCATCTTCCGCCTTAAAACGCACACGAAGATCTTTAACCAAAGCGTCTCGGCCGGCCTCGATCCTGACGAGTGCTTTATTCAGGAGCGTTAACGGCCTTTCCTTGAGCTGTTCCTGCCGTGCGGCTAAAAGCAAATGATGCTGCTTCAAAAAATCATTCGTACCGTTTTGCACATCGAGCGCACAGTTCTTTAGCCGATTGTTTTCCGACTTTAATTTTTCCTTCGTGCCATCAACGACCGCAACGACACGCTCTTCGAGTGATGTTAAGAAACCTTTAACTAATCCTGTCAAGAATTGCGCGATCGCCGTCGGGGTTTTTTGATACGTATGCGCCGCCAGATCAGTGATCGTAATGTTAATCTCGTGTCCGATGCCGCTAAAAACCGGCAAACGGCACGCGGCAATGCCTTCCGCGATGATCTGGCTGTCAAAACAACTCAGGTCTGCGATCGACCCGCCGCCGCGCGTAATGACGATCGCGTCCAGGGCCGGGATACGAGAAAGCTCAAAGATCGCCTGGCAAACATCCGCCGGCGTCGCCTTCCCTTGCATCACGGTGTTCCGGCAAAACACTTTAAAACCATATCCGCTTAATTGCAATTCGGAAATAAAATCATTATATGCCGCCGAGTCATGCGATGTGATCAAACCCAAATTTAGCGGGACGAGCGGCAATTCCAATTTTTTATTTTTATCTAACGTCCCATTCTCTTTAAGAAGCGCGATCAAACGCTGTTTTTCCTGCGCGATCTTTCCTAACGTATAAACCGGATCAATGTTCTCGACGATGAGCCGCACCGCTCCGTGCGGAGGATAAAAATCCACCTTGCAGAAGAATTTGACTTCAATATCGTCTTTGAGGGTGAAAGCGTTCTCGGCATTTTTAAGCGTTTGTTCGATGAACATTTTACGGCCGGAAAAAATGACGAGCCCGATGCGGGCCATGATGTCCTTCGTAATGGGATCTTTTTCACAAAGTTCAAAAAAGACATGGCTTTTGTCGCGGTTGCGATTGTAGCCCTGGATCTCTCCACAAAGCCAAATACCCGACGGGAAACCCATATTGAGCACATCTTTGATGTACCCATTGAGCTGCGAAACTGTAAGAACACTTGTGTCCATATTTATTTATGCTCGGGTGGCTGTGCCGTTGGTGTTTTGTCCGTAGCCAGACTTTAGCTGGCGAGGACAAAATGCCGACGGCGCAGACAGGACCCGAGCCCCAAACTATAATATTTTCGGATCGATCATGCCGCTGATCAGCCAAGGCTGGTCGCGTTTCTTTTCTAAAATGGCTACTCCACCCGTCGGGAATGCGACCACGTTACGGTCCTCTTCACCCGTGACCAACAACGACACCAAACGGCCCATGAACGGCATATGGCCGACGAACATGACATCATCTTTTTGCTGGTCAATAAAATCCGCGACACTGCTCACGTCGTCATCCGGCGAAAGGCCTGAACGCTCGATCATCATTTTCTTGACCTTGAGACGGTCGTGGATGATCTCGGCGGTCTGCTTCGCACGCAAACGGACACTGTGATAAACGGTATGGACTTGCACGCCGTGTGTTTTCAAAAATTCGGCGACCTTCTTGACCTCGTCGATCCCTTCGCGGCTTAAAGGCCGGACCATATCATTGCTTCCCTGCTCGGCATTGCCATGGCGGACTAAATACAGTCTCATAATGCACTTTCCATCTTCTTAAAAACCGCAACGGCTTCCGCGATCTGCGGGGCAGTGGCGGAACCATGCGATTCAATGACTTTAATATGATGCTTTTTCATAAACGGGAAGACGGTTCTGACATCAAAATCTCCGGCGAGCGGCGCCTGATGGTCACGCAAAATATTGACGCCGTGCAAATGGAAACCGATCAACTGTTTTTCGTGGCGTTTTAAACATTCTAAATGGTTGTAGATCCCGAAACGCTGATTAGCTTCCGCATGGCCGACATCATGCCAATACCACAAGCCTTGTTGATGGAACTGCGCCAGAAACTCAGAGATCTCCTGGTCATTCGGGATCTCATTGGGGTAATAGCGTGTTTCCAAACCGATCTTGATATTGCGGTCTTGAGCATAAAATAAAACGTCTTGTAAACTTTTGCGCACCGCGTCAACGTATGGTCCGCGGGCTTTTTGCCGCTCAGCAACAAAACGTTGACGCAATTCATCAAATGCGCCCGGTTCGCCGGCGGTTTTAATTTTCTTAAACATTTTTTCTGAAAGTTCTTCCGGCATTTCGACCGTCCCCGCGTGAATGACCACAACGGGCGCGCCGACCTTAACCGCGGTATTGACCGCTTCCTGCGTCCACTTAACGGCAAGTTTGCGTTCGGTTTCATCCAAAGACGATAAACGATAATAATTCGACGGGTGCCGGGGCGACGGATGATCGTCGGGAAGCGGACAAAAGTTATGGACACTGGAAACCTGGAGGTCGAATTCTTTGAGTAATGGGATGATCTGCTGAAGGTCGGATGACGTGAGCTTGTAGCCCAATTCTAAGGCATGAAGCCCGGTCGCCTTGATCTCAGCAAGCATTTGGCGCATATCAGAGCCGGGGCGGTAATTCCAAGCGGTAGAGATCGCTAGCATTTTCCCTCGATCACAGTGAGAGCTGATTTGATGACGCCTTCTAAACCCCGGAACTGTTCCTGGGCGAGTTCTTTCTTCGCATGCAAAACGCGGCCGTTTTCCTGATTTTTGTTGTTATCTTCGTTATACCACTGCTCGTAATCCTTATAATCCTGCAAAATTTTATTGTAAGACGTTAAACGGCGGATATATTCCTGAACAGACTCGTGCCAATCCCGGTCTTTGACCTTATCCCACGCCGTGAGCGAGAAAAAACGCAGCCGGTTGATCTGGAACATCACATAATACGCCTCCAAATTCGCCTTCGCCTCCTCTGAAAACGCGGTCAGGGCTTTTTTCTGTTCTTTACGGTAAAAATAATTCTTGATAAGTTCGATCATAGCGAGCAACATTCTACCAAAACAGTCGTAAATCACCGAACAATTTTTCATTTAGTCTCAAGACGATTAACGCCCCCTCCCTAAGAGAACCTCATCGGGCAGAAAGAATTTGACATTCTTTGACGATAGGTTTAAAAGAAGTGTTGGTTATTAACTTTAAACATACGGAGGACACATGAAGGCAATTCGTACCGGACTTTTAGCTCTCGTTCTTGCAGCGGCATTGGCTGCACCATCATTCGCTGCAGAAACCTACGTGATCGATCCTGTCCACTCGACGATCGGATTTTCGATCAAACATTTGACCGTCAGCGAAGTTCAAGGCAACTTTAAGACGTTCTCCGGTTCTATCACCCTTGACGGGGCGGCGACACAACTGGAAGCCACGATCGAAACCAAGAGCATCAATACACAGAATGAAGGCCGCGATAAACACTTGCTCAACGCCGACTTCTTTGATGCGGATAACAATCCCAGCATTACCTTTAAAAGCAAAAGTGT
Organism: Candidatus Omnitrophota bacterium; assembly: GCA_020849375.1. Lineage (GTDB taxonomy): Bacteria > Omnitrophota > Gorgyraeia > Zapsychrales > JANLHA01 > JADLGJ01. Next base: position 788 of record JADLGJ010000097.1, on the reverse strand, counting down.
TAAGGTCGATGGCAGCACTTACCAAGTCACCGGCGATCTCACCATCAAAGGCGTCACAAAAGAGATCATGCTCCCGTTTACTGTCGCAGGCCCGATCAAGCACCCGATGGGCGGCGGCGAGGTTATCGGCCTTTCTGGCCAGACCAAGATCAATCGTCAGGATTATGGCGTGAAGTTCAACAAACAAATGGACCAAGGCGGATTGATGATCGGCGATGATGTCGCGATCACCATCAATCTCGAAGCCCAAGGGAAAGAAAAAGCCAGCACAATGTAAGATTAGCTAGATTCAAAAGGGTTGGATCACCTTTTGCGCTCAAACAGTGATTTTTATTTTATAGAAAAAACTAAATAAAATAAAAATCAAACTCGCGTAAAAGATGCTCCAACCCTTTTTTTTCTTACTGTAATGAGGAATTAATCGAAGACAACGGTTTTGTTACCGTAGGTCAGGATCTTGCGCTGCAGATACCAACGGACAGCGCGGCTCAAGACGATCTTTTCCAGGTCTTGCCCTTTACGTTTAAGGTCGCCGATCGAATCACGGTGGCTGATCCGTACCGTGTCCTGTTCGATGATCGGCCCTTGATCGAGCTTCGCAATAACAAAATGGCTGGTCGCGCCGATGATCTTCACTCCTTTTTGATACGCCTGGTCGTATGGGCTTTTCCCGACGAAGGCCGGCAAAAAAGAATGGTGAATATTGATGATCTGCTTGGGAAAACGGGAAACGAAATCGGCACTTAAGATCTGATGATAACGCGCTAAAACGACCAGCTCGATACGCT
>JADLGJ010000096.1 GCA_020849375.1 Candidatus Omnitrophota bacterium | reverse complement strand
GGGCGCTCATTTTAGCTATGAGATCCAGGAAGGCAGTACCGGCACCGGCGCGGCGCTTTTGCTCGCCGAAGAATTTGTCCGCGATGAACCGTTCATGGTGATCTTGGGCGACAATGTGGTTTGTGAAGATATCGGCAAATTCGTCAAGAATTTTAAGACTGAAACTGATCAATACAAAGCTAAGATCCTGATCGCGAAAGTCAAAGATCCGCAAAAATATGGAGTTGTCGAGTTTAGCGGCAAGCGTATTAAGAATATTGTCGAGAAACCAAAGAAACCCGTTTCAAATTATGTCAATACGGGCCTGTGGATGTTCCAGCCGGAAGTGTTCCGCTTATTGAAAGATCTTAAGAAAAGCCCGCGTGGGGAATATGAAGTGACCGATGTCCTGGCGCATTATGCCCGCGAGCAAGTGTTGTCGTATTCGATCCTTAAGGGCCCGTGGACGGATGCGGGGAGCTTTGAATCGCTTTATAACGCGACGGTCCTGATGAAAAAGTTCGAGGACCGGCAATTGAAAAAGAAATAGTGATGGCCGCCAAGATCCTTGTCACGGGTGCGAACGGGTTTATCGGTAAAGTTCTTTGTCGCAGGCTGATCGAGTTGGGGCACGAGGTAAGCGCGTTAACCCGTGAAGCACAGGACATCACAAAACCGTTTGCACTGAAAGACGAATTTGATTTTGTTTTTCATTTGGCTGCACATAATATCACTCATGTCGGAGACAAGGGTGCTGATCTTTATCATCTCGTAAATGTTGAAGGCACGCGCAATGTTCTAAAGGCGGCCAAGGCGAAGCATTCTGTCTTTTTGTCGACGGCGAAAGTTTATTTTGCAGAAGGAAAGCCGATCACGGAAGATTCGCCGCTCTTGCCGTTGAAGGAATATGAAAAAAGTAAGTTAGCCGCGGAAAATGTTTGCACGGATATTTTGGACAGTAAGGATCTATTGATCTTCCGCGCTGTCAATATTGTGGGAAAAGGCCAGCCGGAAAAAGCGGTCATCCCGGTCTTATTTCAAAAAGCAGCCGCAGGGGAGCCGTTGGAGATCTTTGGCCCCAAAGATTCGGTTTTGCAGCTTTTATATGTTGAAGATGTCGTTGATGCTTTTGTGAAAGTGGTCGAAAAAGGCGGTTTGAGCGGAATTTATAATCTCTCGTCATCGGGCAATATCACATTAGGCGAGTTGGCGGTCGCGATCAAAGATTTAACCGGCTCCAAGAGCGAGATCCGTTTTGTTAATAAAGATAAAACAATATTTTCGGAAGTTTTGAGTGGTAAAGTTGAAAAAGCATTAGGGTGGAAGGCGCGGACAACGGTCAGAGAAATTTTGGAAGGGTATTGTTAATACCCCGTCAGGGTAATAAAGTCGGAGGAAGAGGACATGAATATTTATCAAAATAATGCGTTCCGGGTTTTGGGGTTGTTGACCAATGCTTCGACCCAGGACATTGTTTCGCGTGCCGAAGAGATCAAGGCCAAAAAATCCGTAGATGTCCATGATGTTTACGAATACGATTTTACCTGGCTCGGCCCGCTTGATCGCAGCGAAGAAAATATTTCCAGCGCCGTCCAGCGCCTGGAGGACCCGGTCCGCCGTATTAAACAGGAATTATCCTGGTTTTGGGTCCAGTCGCAAGATGACAAAGACGCACTCGCCTGGATGACCCGCAACCGCCCGAAATCCGCCGTTGATATTTGGCTGAAAGCCGGTGGCATCTCCGTTTCCGACCTCGTGACAGCACAAAAAGATTTTAATCCCCCAGTGACGCCTGAATCGTTGACCGCCTTGCATAATCTGTTCGTTCTTTTGCAGGCCGTCCTTTTGCGTAACGAATTGATCGCCGGAAAAGGCACCGGAATGATCATGCTGCTCGATAATACAGAACAGGCGGAGAAGGATTGGGCGATCGCATTAAAGATCTTTAATTTCCTACATGACAATCCCAAGTTTTTGGAGTTGGTGCAAAAGCGTATCAGCGGCCTTCAGGACCGCCGTTTGCAGAACCTTTCGCTTGAGGAGATCAAGGAAAGTGCCCTGAACAATGCTTTGTCCGCCCATTTTTATCTGATCACCCGCGCTTTGGAGAAACGTGACGTCCAGATGCTCGATAAACATATCGAGATCCTCGAGAATGCGGATATGCCCGAGGAGCTTTATAAATCGGGATTAAATCTTGTTTTGAACTCCCGCATTGCGCATATGAATTCGCTAAATGAGGAATTTAACCGCGAGCGTAAAGCGATCGACGATAAAGGGGACGGCGCACTTTATAAGAGTCTGTTCTATAAATACCGCGACAGCGGCAAGCCTTTGATCGAAGATGGCAAGATCATTGATCGCCGGGGGATGACGGATTTTATGCTTTCGCAGGAGAAATTCGCGAAGTCATTTCACCAATTGTCATGGAAGCTTAACAAGACCGGCGATTCGGTTGGTGCTTTGGAGATCCTCGGCGAAGCGTATAAGAATTTGAAGTCCGATGCTTTGCGTTTGGAATGTCAGAATGATGCGGCCAGTATTTTAAAGGACGCGATCCAACAGTATGGCAGTGAAGCGACCCGCAGGATCCACAATCCTGCCGCCCAGGGTAAAGCTTCCGTTGAAGATTTTCTCGGGATCAAGATCCAGTATTTGGAAAAAGTGAATTCGCTCTTTTCCGTTGGGAAAACTTTTATGACCGAGCCTTTGCAGGGCGCTTTGCGGGATTTTGTCGCTGCCGAGCTTAAGATCATCTCTCTGGAAGTGAAAGATAAGTATCAGGCTCAGGAATTAGCCCAGAATATTTTGCAGGAAGCTGTGGATTGGGCTTCAGCCGCGAAAAAAGAAGAATTCAAAAAAGAGTTAGAGAATATTAAAAAGGATTGGGTTAAAGCGGACCTCCCTGTATCGGGAAAGAAGAAAGATGCTTCACCGAAGGAGAATCAGCCGATCCGTTGGGCAGTCGCAGCCATGGTGGTCATTGCTATTGTCCTTGGTGTCCGTAATTCAATGATCCCGCCTTCATCCCATGGGCCTACGGTCCGGATCGCTCCTAGTGCTGTTG
>JADLGJ010000095.1 GCA_020849375.1 Candidatus Omnitrophota bacterium | reverse complement strand
GTGTAGTCTTGCATTACCGAGGGATTTTGTTAAGATAATCGAGAAACGCGAGGGAACTTTATGGCTAAAACGACAAAACCACAGAAGACGACCGTCAATATCCACCGCCCGACTTGGGACCAGTATTTCTTAAAGCTTGCCATGTTGGCGTCCGAACGCGCCACCTGCCCGCGGATGCATTGCGGCTGTGTCTTGGTCAAAAATAAGAATGTCATTTCTACTGGTTATAACGGCTCGATCCCCGGGGATCAGCATTGCGAAGATATCGGCTGTTTGATCGTTGACAATCATTGCGTCCGCACCGTCCACGCGGAAATGAACGCCTTGGTTCAGGCGGCCAAACGCGGCCATGCCGTTGACGGCGCGACCGCCTACGTGACAAACATGCCATGCACGACCTGCGCGAAAGCGTTGATCACCGCCGGCGTTGAACGCGTCGTTGTCTTCTCGGATTTTCACGACACATTAGCTACGGAATTCTTTGGCAAAGCCAAAGTTAAGATCGACAAGATCGCAATGCCGCCGCTTGATATTAAATACGATATTAAAAGTTATACTTCTGCGAGAAAATAGCGAGACCGCCCATGAGCCCGATAAAAGTCCTGATGGCCGACGATGAACCTGATGTCCTTGCCATTATGGCCAAGAAGATCAAGGCCGCCGGTTATGATGTTGTGACCGCTGCTGACGGGCAGGAAGCCTGGGACAAGATCATCGTTGAGAACCCTGATGTCATCTTGCTCGATATCACCATGCCAAAGTTGGAAGGGTTTGAAGTCCTCCAGCGCCTTCGTGAAACCCCGCCTTCGAAAAAGTGGCAGCCGGTCATTATCATTTCCGCCCGCGAAGAGCTCAAAGATATTCAGAAGGGTTATTCTTTGGAAGCGGACCATTATTTGACCAAGCCCTGCAATATTGACGATGTCCTTAACGGTATCCGTTTGATGGCGCAACTTATTCCGCAGCATAAAACTCCCGGCGAATATTAACACGGACCCATGAAAATCCTTTTTTATCTTATTGCGGGTTTTGTGCTATTGATCGTCTATGTGCGTTTTTTGGAAAGCGTGAGCCTTTTTTATCCGTCGCGCAAGATCGCGGTTACGCCGAAAGAAGCGGGTGTTGCGTTCGAAGATATTTATTTTTCAACGGCCGACCATGTCCGTTTGAACGGCTGGATGGTCAAGCGGGCCCAGCGGCCGGAAGCAGCGGCGACCGTTCTATTTTTTCACGGTAATGCCGGCAATATCGGCGACCGGGTCGAGAAGGTCGTGAATTTCCGTGACCTGGGATTGAACGTTTTTATTATTGATTACCGCGGTTATGGCAAAAGCCAGGGGCGCCCGACGGAACAGGGGATGTACGCGGATGCGAAAGCGGCTTATGATTATTTGCAAGCACGGCCCGATATCGCAAAAAATAGGATCGTTGTTTACGGCGCTTCGATGGGCGGGGTGGCGGCGGTTGACCTCGCATCCAAGTATCCTGTTGCGGCTTTGATCGCGGATTCAACGTTCACGTCAGCGGCGGATATGGCGAAAAAGATCGCGCCGTTCGTGCCGTCGTTCATGTTGGCTGTCAAGCTGGATAATGCCTCGAAGATCAAGGCGGTCAAGGTGCCGAAGTTATTTATTCATAGCCCTCAGGATGGGACCGTGCCGTTCCGTTTTGGGAAAGCGCTTTTTGATCTGGCGCCGGAACCGAAGGAATTTTTACAAATTACCGGAAGCCATAATGAAGGTTATGCCCTTTCCGCGCAGATCTTTTTACCGGGGATCGAGAGTTTTCTCGATAAGAATGGATTACGATGATAAAGATTACCAGTTTTTCCAATCCGAAAATTAAAGATGTCGCGAGGCTCCGTGAACGCCGTGAACGCACCAAGAGCGGTTTGACCGTTATTGAAGGTATTCGTGAAGTTGCCGCGGCCATCAAAGCCGGCGTTGAGATCACCGAAGTCTTCATTTGTCCGTCGCTATATGAGGGCCAGGCGCAGGGTGATGTCGAAAAGATCTTAGAAGGGTCGAAAGCAGAGGTTTCTGAGGTTTCAAGGGAAGTTTTTGAGAAGATCTGTTTTGGGGACCGTTCGGAAGGAATTTTAGTTTTGGGCCGCGCTAAGGTCAAAACGCTCAAAGATCTTAAGGCCAAAAAGAACCCTTTATTGATGTTGATCGAAAGTGTGGAGAAGCCGGGAAATCTTGGCGCTATTTTGCGCACCTGTGATGCCGCCGGGATCGATGCGTTGTTGGTGTGTGATCCCGCAACGGATATTTATAACCCGAATGTGATCCGGGCGAGTTTGGGGACAGTTTTTAGCGTTGATGTTATTGCCGGCAGTAGGGAAGATATTTCTGCATTCTTCAAAAATAATAGAATTAGGATCGTTGCGGCTACACCGTCGGGAAATAAAAATTATACGTCGTTGGATTTTCGTGCCGGCACCGTTCTCGCCCTCGGGAGTGAAATGAACGGGCTTAGTGAATTTTGGTTGAAAACGGCCGATGAACGGGCTTTTATTCCGATGAAAGGCCAGGCGGATTCGTTGAACACGTCGGTGGCGGCGGCATTAATGGCGTACGAAGCTATTCGGCAAAGAGAAGGTGCGTAGGCGATGGAAGCGCAGCGGTTGAACGTTTTTCTCGCCCATCAGGGTGTCTGTTCCCGCCGCAAAGCCATGGATCTGATCACGGCCGGCCACGTCAGCGTCAACGGCCGGGTGGTGCGCGAACCTTCGACGCCGGTTGAATTCCCCAAAGACCGCGTGGCGGTGGACGGAAAGGTTGTTCAGAAAAAGTCGTATGAATATATTATGCTCAATAAGCCGGAGGGCTACGTCACGACCCGCGAAGACCGTTTCGCGCAAAAGACGGTTTTAGATCTTCTTCCGACGGGACTGCGGCATTTGAACCCGGTAGGCCGTTTGGATAAAAATACCGAAGGCCTGCTGATCATGACCAACGATGGCGAGCTCGCGAATCAGTTAACCCATCCGCGTTATGATGTTGATAAAACGTATGTGGTGCAAATCCAGAAAAAGTTAGGCCCGGAAGAACAAAAGAAGCTGGAAAAAGGAATAGTGATCGACGGCGAGAAGACCGCACCGGCCAAGATTGCCGAACTGAAAGCTTTGAAAAACGGATGTGAATTTTTGATCACGATCCATGAAGGGCGCAAACGGCAGATCCGTTTGATGCTCGCGGAAGTGGGGCATTACGTCACATTTTTAAAAAGAATACAGCAGGGCCCGTTAACATTGGGGGCTTTGCCGACGGGTGGACACCGGATGTTGACGCCTGACGAAATCAGCGCATTAAAGAAAGAGAAATAGATAACATGATCACAATCAGCGGATTATCAAAAGGTTTTACCGGACGGACTTTATTTAAAGATGTCAACTTGAGCATTTTTGCCGGCGAGAAGATCGGCCTGACCGGCCCCAACGGTACCGGTAAATCAACTTTATTCTCCATCATTCTCGGCCAGACGGAATCCACTGGCGGCAGTGTGCAAATGCAGAAGAACCTCAACATTGGCCACTTGGCGCAGGAAGCGCATTTTGCCTCGGACCAGACGGTCATGGATGAAGTCACCGCCGGCGACGAACGCATTAAAAAACTTTTGAAAGAAAAACATGAATTAGAAGATGCCAACAAAGCGGACAGCATGCGTTACGGCGATATTCTCGGCGAATTGGAACAGGCCGGGATCTATGAATTGGAAAACAAAGCCGAACGCATCCTCACGGGTTTGGGATTTAAAGAAGAGGAATTTCATAAGCCGATCAACACGTTTTCTGGTGGTTGGCAGATGCGTGCACTCTTGGCTAAACTGCTTTTGTATCCTTATGACATCATTTTGCTCGACGAGCCTACCAACTACCTTGATCTGCACGCGACGCTGTGGTTTAAAGAGTATTTGGCGAATTATAAAGGGACGCTGATCGTCATTTCCCACGATAAGATCTTTCTAAATGATGTTACCAATTACACCATCGTTTTGGAAAACGGCCAGATCACGAAGATCAAGGGTAATTATGAAGCATATGAAGAGCAAAAGAATTTGATGCTCAAATCGATGGAGAGGAAGCAAAAGTCGCTCGAATCAAAAAAAGAGCAGTTAGAGCGTTTTGCCGAACGTTTTCACGCCCAGCCCAACCGTGCGGCAGCGGTCCGTAACAAACGCAGAATGCTGGAGAAAATCGAAGAGCAGCAAGAAGATCTGCCGGAAGAACGCCGCAGTATTCGCGATTTTGAATTTCCTGATACTCAGGAGAGCGGATATGTCGTCGCAACCGCTAAAGGATTAAGTAAGGCTTACGGCGAAAAACAGATTTATAAGAATTTGGATTTGGAAATTATCAAAGGTCAGAAAATTTGTTTGATCGGTCCCAACGGGGCGGGTAAATCCACATTATTAAAGATGCTCGCCGGGATCATTGAACCGGATGCCGGACATGTCAAACTCGGACATAACGTCAGCCGCGGATATTTCTCACAGACCCGTTTGGATGTTTTGAATCCGAACAATACCGCGCTAGAAGAAGTCGCTTCTGCAATAAGTAAAAGCGTACCGCAGGTGCAAATGCGGACTTTGCTCAGTATCTTTAATTTTCGCGGTGACGACGTCTTTAAACATGTGAAGGTCCTTTCCGGTGGTGAGAAAAGCCGTTTGATCTTGGCTAAGCTTTTGATCAATCCTCCGAACTTCACGTTTCTCGATGAACCTACGACCCATTTGGACATTGACGGTGTCGAAGCATTGACCGAATGTTTCCAGAAATATACCGGGACCCTGGTTTTCATCAGCCATGACCTTTTCTTTGTTAAACAAATTGCCGACCACATTATTGAAGTTGACCGCGGGCGCATTAAGATCTATACCGGCGGCTTGGATTATTATCTCGACAAGAAAGCGGCCGGCCAAACGTTGGGACAAGAAAGTGAGCGGCTGCAACGCGATCAGGAATTAAAGATCAAAGAAGAAAAGCGTAAAGCCTTTGATAGTGAAAATGAGAAAATGCAGGAAGCACGGCAGAAGCATAATCAGGCTTTAAAGCGCTTGAATGATATTAAAAAGGAAATTAAAGCGCTCGAAGATGAAAATAAAGAGATCGAGACCGAAAGTTATGTCAAAGCCCGTGTGCTTTCGAATGCTTACGGCAAAGATTCACAGATGATCAAGGAGTACGGCCAGCGTCTTAAGTGGATACAGCAGCGTTTACGCGAGATCGAGACAAAAACTAAGCAATTGATCGAGGAACGGGACCAAATAAATAATTAATGCTCAGGGTTTAATTTGAAATCTGGAAATGCTATACTTGATGCAATGAAAATGACACGCTTCCCTCTTTTGATATTGTTGTTCCTGGCTTTTTTGACCTCGGGCTGCGCTAAAGTGTCGCACCTGCAGGAGCTGTTGTGCCTTAAAGCCTATAGCGAGGAGAAAGAGAGCCAAGCGGTCCTCGTACAAAAACAAAATGAGCATTTTGAAAGATTACTTCAGGCCGTTAAACACGGGGAAATTGGAAAATATCCTGATCAAAAAAGCGTTTGGAAGAATTTTGGCGAGCCGGTTTTTAAAACTAAGGTCGTTGTCGCCGAAACCTCTTATCAAGTCTGGTTGTACCGCTACACGACAAAACTTTTCGGTTCTAGCAAGGTCTATTTGTATTTTGACTACTCTGGTAAACTCAAGATCTACGATCACTCCCCTGGTGGCACCATGACTCCCGTCATTGAGGTTGCCCATGTTAAAAAATAATCCTTTAGAAAACTCCTGTCGAAACGCCTTCACGCTGATAGAAGTTTTGATCACGGTCATTATCGTTGGGATCATTGCCTCGGTCGCGCTCACAAATCTCGGGACGACAATCGAACGTTCGCGGGCGCATGAAGGAGAAATGCTCGCTCGAGAAGTTTTTGCCAGCCATATTAGATATGCGATAGAGCATGCCGGGATTTTTGCTGCCAGCCAGTCCTCATTAGATTTTACTCCTCGGGAGTCACAGTATTTTGATTCTCCGCGGTCAGTCTCTTTTACCGATTCTAGCGGATCTTGTGTTTTTGTTCTTGTGCCAAGAAAAGGGGGGGGTGGAATCCATGGGGGGATGGATATTCTAACTGGATGT
>JADLGJ010000094.1 GCA_020849375.1 Candidatus Omnitrophota bacterium | reverse complement strand
GACGGATATTCTAACTGGATGTGGGGCGATGGAGATGCATGTTGCTGACGGTGCGCCGTATTCAATTACCCTTTATGCAAAGAATCCGGAAGGGATTGTGAGCGTTGGTTGTTATGATTTCGGCAGTTTATGCGAAAAGTTAGGGTATTAGAAGAAAGGTGTTTTTATGAAAGAAAAGTATTTTGATAGGCGGGCTTACAGCCTTCTTGAGATATTGATCGTCGTCATTCTTATGGGCGTCGTCATGTCGATCGCTTTTAGTAATCTTTCGACCGTCATCGAGAAGCAAAGGTCTAAGGAAGGCGAACAGATGTTGTACGCCTTAGTGACTGAACAAAAGCGCAGTATTATGGAGGGGTCGCTCTTTGATCCGCTTTTTATTGCCCGGACAGCAATGTCAGAGAATTTTCCAAATGTCGGGACATCAACAGGGAGCGATACGTTGAGCAGTTTCGCTGGAGCATGGCGTAGGGGGTCAGATATTGTTTGGGTTTGGAACGTCGAGCATTCGATTGGTGGCGGTAACCCCGGCCTTTATGTGTTATATATTCAGCATGGCGGCCCCGCCGGTAATAATTTGACCATTAAATGTACCGAAGGCCCTCACGCGGTAGGGATGTGCGCAAAACTTGGTTATTAATAAAAGGGATTATATGACAATAAAGCATTCCCAAAAAGAAGCTTTTACGTTGATGGAAATATTGATCGTGGTCATTATCATGGGGTTGATCGCCTCACTCGCGTTTAGTAATTTGGGTGCTGTTATTGAGAGCCATAGGGCGAAAGAAGGAGAACAGATCCTTTATGCCATTTATGGGCGCTATAAAGCAGCTGCTGTTGAAAAAGATATGGCTTGCCCAAGCATTTCGCAATTAGGGGTCACGATCCCTTCGCCCGAAAACTTTGAACCTCCATTTTCTGATGCCTGCTGGATCGACATTGACCCGGCCGTCATCCATTGGCCTTTATCAATAAGTCGTAAAGGTGGTCTATATATGCTTGATCTAGATGTTTTAACTTTGCAATCCAATATCCCTCGGGTGACCTGTTCAAGTTCAACGGCAGGTTTATGCCAGCAGTTAGGATATTGATAATAAATTATTCTTATCGATACAATGATGAGTAAAGTCATTCTGCACGTTGACCTCGATGCGTTCTTTGCCGCGGTCGAGCAAAGGGACGATCCTCAGCTGCGGGGAAAGCCCGTCGTGGTCGGTGCGGATCCCCAAGGCGGTAAAGGCCGCGGCGTTGTGTCCACGTGTTCCTATGAAGCGCGTAAATTCGGCATCCGTTCGGCCATGCCGATCTCTAAAGCTTACCAGTTATGTCCGTCCGCCATTTTTGTCGAACCGCATTTTCAAAAATATAGCGAAGCGTCCCGGGCCGTGTTTAAGATATTCCACGATTTTACTCCGCACATTCAAGGTTTAAGTATTGACGAAGCGTTCATGGATATTACGACAAGTGCGCATCTTTTTGGTGGCCCGCTCGAAACAGCCAAACGTCTGAAAGAACGGGTCCGGCAAGAGGTCGGCTTGACCGCATCCGTCGGGATCGCGTCGGTCAAATTCGTGGCAAAGATCGCATCTGACCTATCAAAGCCCGACGGTTTGATCACCGTCCCTGCTGATGGCGTCGTCGAATTCTTAAAACCGCTGAAGATCGAACGGCTGTGGGGAGTGGGGCCGAAAACGGCTGAGGTTTTACACCTCTCTGGAATTGAAACCATCGGGCAGCTCGCGGAAATCCCTTTGAATGACATGCGCGAAAGATTCGGCGAGAGTGGTGAACATCTTTATGATTTATCGCACGGCATTGACCTGCGCGAAGTTGAGGAAGACACCGGCATCAAGTCGGTTAGCCACGAACATACCTTTAATGTCGACACATCCAATCCTGAAGAGATCCTAGCCATGGTCCTTGATCTGTCCGAGCATGTTTCGCGCCGGCTTCGCCGAAAGGATAACTTGAAAGGTAAGACCATCACGGTTAAAATACGTCTGCAAGGATTCGAGACTTATACCCGTGCCGTGACTTTGGGGGAGCGGACCAATTTTACCGATGTGATCTTCAGCAATGCGAAAAGTATTTTTGAAAAGTTCTTTAAGCCCGGAATGAAAGTGCGCTTGATCGGTGTCCGGGTCAATAATTTTGAAGATGCCTACGTGCAGGATAGTTTGTTCAGTGATCCGGTCGATGTGCGCCGGGAAAAGATCCATACTGTCGTGGATATGATCAAGAATAAATTCGGTGAAGACGCGATCAGTCGCGCTAAAAAATAGTTTGGTTGACGGTGGTAGCAGTTTTTAGGCGAATAGCGCCATAGAGGCGCAAAACAAATGAGCCGAAGAACTGCTACCATTGGCAACCAACATAGGAGATATCATGGGGCTTTTGATTACTGGGGTCGCGGCACTGGTCATTGTTCTTGGGGCTTTTGTGGTCATTTTACAAAAAGTTTTGCAAAAGCAAAGCCAGGATCAGGTCGCATTCTTTGAGAAGCGCATTCAGGAACAGATGAAAGTGAACCAGGAGCAGTTTTTGCTTCTGGCCGGCCAGCAATTTAAGACGGAACAGGCCAAAGTCGAGGGCGAAATGGAAGTCCGCAAGCAGGCGGTGGAGACGTGGGTCACGCAGCTTAAGGAAGAACTTCAACAATACCAGAAGATCGTCCGCGATTTTGAACAGGACCGTTCGGTAAAGTACGGTAAGCTCGAGAATGAATTAAAGAATGCGTCTTTAGCGACCCAGCGTTTGCAGGACACGACTAATCATTTGAATAATATCCTGGGTAACGTGAAGTTGCGCGGCCAATGGGGCGAACGTATGGCTGAGGACATTATCCGTTACGCGGGCTTGATCGAAGGGGTCAATTACGAGAAGCAAAAGAAGCAAGACAATGCCGCGACCAAGCCGGATTATGCTTTTTTTCTGCCGAATGGCCACCGCGTCAACATGGACGCGAAATTTCCTCTCGACAATTACATCAAGATGGTGAATTTGCCGGAAGGGTTGGACCGCGAAGCCGCGTTGAAAGAATTTTTGAAGAACGTTAAGCAGCGCATCAAAGAGATCCAGAACCGTGAATATATCAATCCGGCGGAAAGCACGTTAGATTTCGTTTTGTTATTTATCCCTAATGAGCAGGTCTTTGGTTTCATTCAGGAAAACTTACCGGAATTGATGTCGGAGGCATTGAAAGATAAAGTGGTGCTTTGTTCACCGTTCACGCTTTATGCCATGTTATCGGTGATCCGTCAGGCGCATGAGAATTTCCGTTATGAAAACGATATCCGCAAGATCATTGGTTTGATCGAACAGTTCGTCGGGTATTATGAACGGTTCAAGGGCCGGTTTGACGACGAACTTGGCAAGCATGTTGAGAAATTGAATACTTTGTATGCCGACATAAAAACAAAGAACTTTGTGCAAATGGACACGAAGATCCGCCAAATTGAAGATTATAAAAAAGGTAATCCTTCTCTCGGGGCAGAAAGCCTGCCACTCGTTGAGGTTGAACTCGATCTGAAAGTTGATGCTACCCGTGAATCCTGACCTGTTTAAGAAAATTTTTCCAACGAACGTGAGCGCATTTTTTAGCGACACCACGGCGGATTTTACTTTGCCATTGGGCGCGGCAGGGCTTTCGGGCCCGCAAAAAGATTTTTTACGTAATGCCCTCAGTATTAATCCGCCGAAGGTTTATACGATGCGCCAGGTCCATGGGAACCGTGTTCTGGTTATCGGGGCCAAAGATATTCCGCAAAACAGTAATATCCCCGAAGCGGATGCGATGGTGACCAATGTCCCCGGCATAGTCTTGTCGGTGCGGACCGCGGATTGCCTCCCTGTGTTTCTTTACGACCCGCATTCAAAATGTATCGGTCTTGTCCATGCCGGATGGAAGGGCAGCGCGCTTAAGATCGTCAGCGAAACGGTGAAGGTGCTGTCGCGGACATTTGAAAGCGACCCTAAGGATATTCTCGCTGCTTTCGGGCCTTCGATCCGGGAGTGTTGTTATGAAGTCGGGGAGGAATTCGCGAAAACGTTTCCCGGTGAAGTTTTTCAACGGAAGAACACAATGTGCTTGAATTTGCCCCTTGTTAACCGCAATCAACTGCTTAACTCCGGAGTTAAGGATGAAAATATTTTTGAGTCCGGAGAGTGTACGGTTTGCACCAAGGGGTTTTATTCTTTTCGCCGCGATCAGGAAAAAGCTGGAAGGCATCTTTCGCTCATGACTATGGTATAATAGGTCAACTTTAAGAAAGGCTCGGGATGTCGTTTATTGTCGTTTATGTGACCGCCAAAGACCGCGCTCAGGGCCGCAAGATCGCCCAGCATTTGGTCGAGAAGAAATTAGCCGCTTGTGTTAATATTGTTGACGGGATCGAGTCTTATTATCGTTGGGAAGGCAAGTTGGAGCGGTCGAAGGAAGTCCTTTTGGTGATCAAAGCCCGTAAAACACATTTCGCCAAAGTGGCCAAAGCCGTTAAAGCGGTTCACGGTTATCAGGTCCCAGAAATTATTGCCTTACCGGTCATCGCTGGTGAGAAAAAATATTTAATGTGGTTAGCCGGCGAAACACGCCGAGAGACTTAATAGGATCGGAGAGGTTTTATGAAGTTCGTACAGAAATTGATGATAACCGCCGGCCTTGCCCTGCTCGTTTTTTCGCCCATCACGGCAAAAGCGCAGTTCATGTTCGATGAGAACCCTTTGGTCGGGAAACAAGCCCCGGATTTTACTTTGAAAATGCTGGCTGGACCGGAAATGAGCTTGAATCAATATAGAGGTAATGATCCGGCGCTTATTTTCTTCTGGGCGACATGGTGCCCCAGCTGCCGTGAGGAGTTAAAACTTTTATCAAAAAAAGCGGATGTCTTTCAGAAAAGCGGGATCAAGATCGTTTTGGTCAATTTGGAAGAAAACCCGCGCCTGGTCAAGGCGTACGCCGATAAGCTTAAGCTGCCGTTCAATGTTTTTCTCGATGAGGCGTCGAAAGTCGGGGAACAGTATAGTATTATTGGTTTGCCGACGGTCTTTTTTGTCGACAAAAGTGGCGTGATCACTAAAATGGAATTCGGCCTTCCGGAGAATTTCGTGGAATCGTTAAGCGCCCAAAACAATAAGAAAAGCTAATTTATTTCTTGTCGCCGGGTAAGTAGGATTCTAAACCCGCGCTCATCCGCAGCCGCGTTAGAAAATCGTTAAAAGCCTTCGTTTTCTTTTCCAGCAGGAGCGCATTCTCGAATTTACTTTTTTCCTTGTCGAAATTCGTCATATCGGCTTCGCTGCGGTTATCCAAATGGATGATGCAATAGCCTTTGGACGTTTCCGCAACTTCGCTCAGGGGGTTTTCTGTCGTCAGGATAAAGGCTTTTTCCATAAAGTCCGGCGCCGGCCCTAACTTTGGTAAATAATTTTCTGTCCGTGAGAAGGACGGCGTTTGGGTGACGTCAAACTTCATGTCCTTTGCGATCTTTGCGAAATCGGAGCTTTTTGTTGCGCGGATCTTGTTCGCGGCCTCTTCTGCTTTGGCTTTTGCAAGTTTTGCAGCTTCGGTGGTCTTCCATTGTTCCAGGACCTTATCTTTGACTTCGGCAAACTCCGGCATCGCTGCGGCTTTTGTTTCTTTCATGCGCAAGATCTGATAGCCTTGGCTGGTTTCGACCATTTGACTGATCTCGCCGGGCTTCATGGCAAAGATCTGTTGGATCAATTCAAAAGGCCAGCCCGCTTTAAGATTGGGCTGTTCCAGGCTGAAAAATCCGCTTTCGTTGATCTCGAGGTTGTTGGTTTTAGCGGCTTCGGTGAAGTCGGTTTTGCCTTTGAGCTCTTGGCTGACGTTATAAGCTTTATTCCATGCCGCGTCGCGGTCTTCTTGGGTCACATCATCAGGGTTTTTCTTTTCCTTGGGCGTAAAGTCAAAGCGTAAATATTCGACATTGACCATCGGCGGGGTGGCAAAGTCATTCTTATGGGCTTCATAGAACTTTTTAGCCTGGTCTTCGTCGATGACGACCTGGTTTTTAAAATCATCGTTCGCAAAAAGGATGTAGCTGACCTGGGCTTTTTCATTATATTGGCGGAACGCTGTCCGGGTATCCTCATCGGAAACGGAAATGGACGCGGTTTCCTGGTCAACTAATTTATCGATCTTGAGTTTATCGCGGAAGCATTCTTCAAAAGTTGTTGGTTGCGCCCCGAGAAAATTCTTTAGAATATCTTTATAAAGCATGTCATTGAATTTTCCGTCGATCTGGAACTTGGGGTAGGTACTGATGTATTGGACCAAAGCTTCATCGGAGATCTCGATGTTGCGGCGGGCCGCTTCCTGCAACAGTAGAATTCTGACCCATGTGCGCTGGGCGCGGTCTTGGTCTAGAAGATGCTTGATCTTGTTAAAGTTGGTCTCGTAATTAAGTTTGTCGGAAATGATGGTTTGCTGTAATTGGTTCTCGAATTCGGCATAGGGAACTTTCTTCCCAAAGAGTTTGCCGGCGTGCTTCAACTTCTTTTCGGCATTAGACTCCATATTGTAAGCGGACCCGAAAACACCAAATGCAAGAATGATAATGACCGCTAAAAACCATAAGACTTTTTTGGCGACCCCTTTTTTACGTAAGACTTTCAGCATAAATGACCTCAATTAAAAATTAACTAGGACGGGTGATTACAAAGTCCGCATTATAACGGGCGCTCCGGCCTTTGACAAGAAAATTTCTTTACAATACCCACCCTGATGGGTATAATGTCGCCTTACTTAAGGAAAAGACTATGACAAAGTTAAAACTCGGTTTACCCAAAGGAAGCCTTCAAGACGCAACTGTCCGTGTCTTTGAGCGCGCTGGATATAAGGTCTATGTGTCCGGGCGGTCGTACTTCCCGACGATAGATGATCAGGAAATTGAATTGGTCCTTTTGCGTGCTCAGGAAATGTCCCGCTACGTTGAGCAGGGCGTTTTGGACTGCGGTATTACTGGCGCCGATTGGATACAAGAGAATGAATCCAAGATCGAAACGATTTCCGAACTTGTTTATGCCAAAACATCTTCTGTGAAGGTCCGCTGGGTCCTCGCGGTGCCGGAAAATTCCAATATTAAGTCAGTTAAAGATCTGGAAGGCAAGCGCTTGGCCACTGAAGTGGTCAATGTTACACGTAACTATTTGAAAAAGAATAAAGTTAAGGCCGACGTGGAATTCAGCTGGGGGGCGACCGAAGCTAAGGTTGCTACCGGCTTAGTTGATGCTATTGTCGAACTCACCGAAACCGGTAGCAGTTTGAAAGCGCATAATTTGCGCATCGTTGACACCATTTGCGAATCAACGACCCAGTTCATCGCCAACAAAGCCGCTGCTAAGGATCCCTGGAAAAAAGCTAAGATGGAACAGATCGCTATGCTTTTAGAAGGTGCGATCGCCGCCGAAGGCATGGTCGGTTTGAAATTGAACGTCGAAGAAAAGAATTTGAAAAAGGTTTTGAGCCTTTTGACCTCGCTTAAGAATCCGACGATCTCGAACTTGAGCAAGGATGGCTGGTTGGCCGTCGAGACCGTGATCCACGAAAGTAAAGTCCGTATCCTCGTGCCGCAACTAAAATTGGCTGGCGCGTCGGGTATTATTGAATATACGTTAAACAAGATCATATACTAATAATAAAGAAAGAGCTTCTTATGCCTTGCGGCAGAAAACGCAAACTTCGAAAGATCCGGACGCATAAACGCAAGAAATTGCGTAAAGCGCTCCGTCACCTCAAAAAACGCGATTGGGCGTAATAGTTTTTTCATCTTGAGGAGTCTCATCCGATGCGGCTTATCAACATAGGCAAATTCTCGTTAGGAATTCTGGCGGGGTTTGCTTGTGTCTTTTTGGCTCCGCAGGTTTCCTATGCGATGAGCCCGCAGGAAGACCAGGTCAAATCCATTAGTTCGTATGCGATAGGGGTTATTCACGACCTCAACGGTGATACCGATGCCGCGATCAGTGCTTATGAAAAAAGTGCGCAGCACAAAGCTTCGACCGCGGCGCATTTAAGACTTGGCGCCGATTATGCCCGCCTGGGGCAACTCGATAAGGCCGCCCAAGAACTCGATATTCTCCTCAAGGAAGACCCTGAAAATGTCCAGGGCCGTTATTTGCTGGCTTTGATCTTTACGACCAAGAAAGATTACGACCGCGCCGCCAAAGAATACGAAAAGATCCTGACCTCGCTTTCCGCCGCCGACCCGCAGAATATTGAAATTTATGGTTATCTGGCCCAGCTCTATTATTCCCAAAAAAATTACGACAAAGCGATCAAGGAATTTGAAAAGGTCGTTGCCCTTAACCCGACGGAAAACGCGGATATTATTTATTTATTGGGATCTTTATATCTTGAGGTTAAAAATCGCGACAAGGCCTTGGAGCTTTTTTTGCGCGCCCTTAAGGTTGATCCGCAGCATGATGAAACGCTTAACTCCCTGGGTTATCTTTACGCCGAAGACGGTATGAAATTGGACGAAGCTTTGGATATGGTCAAACGTGCGGTCGAGATCGCACCGAGTAATGGCGCTTATTTAGACAGTTTGGGTTTTGTTTATTTCAAGAAAGGCGATTACGTTAAAGCCGTCGAATATCTGTTAAAAGCGGACAGCTTGCTCAAAGACCCTGTGATCTATGAACATTTGGGCGATGTCTACCTGAAAATGGGCGAAAAAGAGAATGCTAAGAAATTTTGGAAGCTTTCTCTTAAGCTCCTGCCCGGACAAGACGCTGTTATAGAGAAGTTGAAATCCCTCGGTTCCTTATAACATGTCTAGTGTCAGTCTTCGTTCCTACGCCAAACTCAATTTGTTCATTAAAGTCCTCCGTAAGCGCCCCGACAATTTTCACGATCTGGAAACCATTTTTGAGCGTATCAGTTTGTACGATGACATCCGTTTGACGTCCAACTCCACCGGGAAGATAAAGATCATTTGTTCCCACCCGCAAGTCCCCAAGGGCCCGAAAAATTTAGTTTACAAAGTCGCCCAAATGCTGCAAAAGCGGTTTGGGATCACAAAAGGTGTAACGATCACCATCAAAAAGAACATCCCGGTTGCTGCCGGTTTAGCCGGCGGCTCAAGTAATGGAGCCACAACACTTTTGGGGCTTAATAAAATTTGGGAATTGAAGCTTTCTCAGAAAGAGTTAGTTGAGATCGGGGCCCAGGTCGGCAGCGATGTGGCCTTTTTTCTCTATAATAGCAGCTGGGCTTTGGGCGAAGGCCGGGGGGAACGGATCACGCCCTTGCCGATCAAGGCCAAATTTTGGCATGTTGTTGTGGTACCGCGCCTTAAGATGTATTCTAAGGACGTTTTTACCCGCCTGAATTTGCGGTTGACAAAAAAAGGGGCGGATGTTAATATTCTGACTCTCGCATTGAAGGGAAACTCTCCCTTGAAGGCAGGAGATTTGCTTCATAACGATTTGGAAACAAGCATTTTGAGCATCCGTCCCGAACTCCTCCGGGTCAAGAACCGGTTGCGCAAATATAGCTTTTGTGGTGTGGCTTTTTCCGGCAGCGGGCCAGCCTGTTACGGGCTTGCTCCGACGGAGAAAATAGCGCGCGCGGCTGCAGCAGACCTGCGGAAGCATTACGCCCGAGCCTTTGCCGTGTGCACGTTTTAACCCCAGTTGTAAAACGAAGGGTTAGAGAGGGGACTGCACATGATTGACATCACGGAGATCCGTATCTTTCTCAAGGAAGGACAGGACAAAAAGCTTAAAGGTTATGCAACGGTGACCTTTGATCATGCTTTTGTCGTTCGTAATATCAAGGTGATCGCCGGTAGCCATGGGCTTTTTGTGGCAATGCCGTCGAGAAAATTGAAATTGCCGTGTCGTCCTTGCGGCTTTAAGAATGAAGTGGGGAGTAAATTTTGTAATGAGTGCGGCGCGGTTGTCCCGACGCCCACGCAGGAAGAGATCGCAATGCACGATTCTAAGGCGGACCATCGCGACATTGCACATCCGATCACGCAAGAGTTTCGGGAAATCCTTCAGAACAAAATCCTCGAATCGTATAAAAAAGAATCCACTGGATCTTTATCCATTAAATAGAGCTTTACTGCCCGGTGGTGTAATCGGTAACACACGAGAATTTGGATCTCGTTTTCCAGGTTCGAGCCCTGGCTGGGCAATTTTAATTTGAAAGGCCATTTGGCCTTTCAAATTAAATGTTCAACAGAAAGTGAAGAACTATCGCAAGATGGTTCGCGAGCGAACGATAGTGAGCGAGTCCCGGAGCAAAGCGACGGGAAGCCCTGGGCAATTTATTGAATTGACAACTTTATGACGCAGTTAGCAACGATCGTTTTAGCGGCAGGCAAAGGGACACGGATGAAGTCCGCGACCCCCAAAGTCCTCCATGATGTTTGCGGCCGCCCTTTGATCGACCATGTTTTAGATGTCGCACATCAGGTCGGTTCTTTGAAGACGTGCGTTGTTCTCGGGCACGGGATCGCAAAGGTTCAACAGCGTTTGCCCAAAGGTGTTTTGACCGTCGAGCAAAAACAGCTTTTGGGGACCGGCGATGCTGTTAAAACCGCGGGAAAGTTCTTGAAAAGTTTTAAAGGGGATATTTTGATCCTTTGTGGCGATACGCCCCTTCTTAAAGCGGAAACGATCAAGGCTTTGATCAACCGCCACCGCAGCACCAAAGCGGTCGCAACGATTTTAACCGCCGTCGTTGACAACAAAACCGGTTATGGTCGGATCATTCGCAATAATTCGGCAAAAGTTGTTGCGATCCGTGAAGAGAACGATTGTACGGAATCCGAAAAAGATATCCGTGAAATTAATTCCGGCGTTTTTTGTTTTAATGCGAACATGCTTTTTGAAAATTTGAACAAGATCAAGGTCAACTCGCGAAAAGGCGAATATTATTTGACCGACCTCGTTGAGCTTTTTGCCGCCCAGCGTTCGGTGATCGAAACCGTCACGACACCTGAGCCTGCAGAAGGCTTGGGGGTTAACACTCGCGAAGACCTCGCCGTTTGTGCCGCGATCATGAGGAAAAGGATCTTAAAGCAGTTGATGTTAAGCGGCGTTACGATCACAGACCCTCTAACGACGATGATCGACAGCCATGTGAAGATCGGCGAGGACACCGTCATTAAGCCATTTACGGTGATCGAGCACGATGTTGTGATCGGAAAGAATTGCGTGATCGGGCCTTTTGCGCATTTACGGCCGGGCACGCGCATTGATGACACGGTTGAGATAGGGAATTTTGCGGAAGTATCCCGTTCGACGGTCGGCACAGGAACTTTTATGAAACATTTTAGTTTTTTAGGCGACGCGATGGTTGGACGCAACGTGAATATCGGCGCCGGAACGGTGACTGCGAATTTTGACGGTAAAGATAAAAATAGAACAGTGATCGGGGACGGCGCGTTTATCGGGTCCGATTCGATCTTAGTAGCGCCGGTGAAGGTCGGGAAAAAAGCCATGACCGGAGCAGGTTCAGTTGTCACGAAGGGGAAAGTGATCCCTGACGGTAAAATTTTTGTAGGCATGCCGGCAAGACTAGTGCCGGGCCCCGCAGGCGGGACAAGCCGTAAAGCTCTTTAATCATTACCGACGGAGTAAAATTTATGAGAGAAATGGCGGTTTTGACAGGGAATTCCAATCCTGAGTTGGCCCGTGAAATAGCCGAACAGTTGGGTATTAAATTAACCGACGTTTTGGTGGGGCGTTTCAGTGAAGGCGAAATTCGTGTCCAGATCAAAGAAAATATCCGCGGGCGCGATGTGTTTATTGTTCAGCCGACCTGTCCGCCGACCAATGATAATTTGATGGAACTTTTGATCATGATGGACGCGGCCCGTCGGGCGTCTGCTCAACGCATTACGACGGTTATCCCGTATTATGGATATGCCCGGCAGGATCGCAAAGACCAGTCGCGTGTTCCGATCACCGCGAAGCTTGTTGCAAATTTAATCTGTGCGGCCGGTGCTGATCGTGTTCTGACAATGGACCTGCACGCGAGCCAGATCCAGGGTTTTTTTGATATTCCTGTTGATCATTTGTACGCGATCAACGTGCTCTGTGACTATATTGCCAGTAAAGGGTTTAATCCTAAAGATTTAGTCGTTGTCACTTCCGATGTCGGCGGGGTCAAAATGGCCCGTGCTTATGCCAAACGTTTAGGGGCGGAACTTGCGGTCGTTGATAAACGCCGTAAAGGCCCGGAAACCACGGAAGTCATGCATATTCTTGGTGATGTTTCAGGGAAGATCGCGGTCATTGTCGACGATATTGTCGCCACCGCCGGTTCGCTTGTTGACGCATCAGAAGCTTTGGGGCGCAATGGGGTCAAGGAGGTTTATGCTGCGGTCAGCCACGGGATCCTTTCGGGAAGCGCTTTGGAAAAAGTGCAAAGGTGCAAGATCCTTAAAGAACTTGTGATCACCAACAGTATTCCGTTTAGCCGTCAGAATGAATACCCTAAGGTCAAGCTTGTTTCGGTCGCGCAGTTGTTGGCCGATGCGATCAAGCGTATTCACGATGAAGAATCGGTCAGTATTTTGTTCGAAGAAACACAGAATCAAATGAAGTAAAGGTTAATAGCAATCGTTTAACGTCAAGTGTTGCTCTTCCCAGAGGGGAGGAAGCAGCACTTCACCAGGAACACCAACAAGGAAGGTACACCATGCAACAGATCGATCTAGATGTACAGGTCCGCGACCAGATCGGGACCGGAAAAGTCCGTTCGATCCGCCGGGAAAATTTCGTCCCCGGGATCGTTTACGGCAGTAAAAAAGAACCCACACCTGTCAAAGTCAGCCGCAAAGCTTATGAGCGTATCCGCCGCGAACATCATGGCGAGGCCGTTATTTTCCGCCTCAATGTTCTCCAAGGCGATAAGAAATTACGCGATTATGCCGCGATCGTTAAGGAAGAGCAGCATCATCCTGTCAGCGATCAGGTCATTCATATTGATTTCAACCGTATCTCTTTAACGGACAAAATTACCGTCAAAGTCGCTGTTCATGCCGTCGGGGAACCGGTCGGTGTCAAGCGCGATGGCGGTTCTTTGGAACACGTTATCTGGGAATTAGATGTCAGCTGCTTACCGACCCAGATCCCGCATCACTTGGAAGTCGAAGTCAGTAAACTTGAGATCGGTGACAGTATTCATGTCCGCGATCTTGTATTGCCGGAAGGCGTCACCACCAAGAATGATCCTGATTCTATTCTTGTGAAAGTTGTTCCGCCGATGAAGGAAGAAGCTCCGAGCGCGGAAGCTGCTCCTGCGGAATTGGAAGTTATTAAAGAGAAGAAAGATAAAGAACCCGCTGGCGATAAGAAGGAAGCCGCTCCTGCCGCTGGTGACAAAAAAGCTGACGATAAAAAGAAAGCTTAAGGTTTTTCCAATCGTTTTTTATGAAAGTGTGATGTATGTCGGATAAACGATTGATCGTAGGTTTAGGCAACCCAGGCTCGGAATACGAGTGGACGCGTCATAATCTCGGGTTTTTGTCAGTGGCACGTTTGGCCGACGATCTAGGCGTTCGTATGAAAAAATCGTCAACCGTCAAAGGATTATGGGCGGAAGGCAAGTGGGAAAGCAATGAGATCATTTTGCTTTTGCCGCACACGTTCATGAATAATTCCGGCACTGCCGTAAAGCAAGTTGTTCTTTCAAAGAAAATTGAACCGCAAAACATTCTGGTCGTCTGTGACGATTTTTCTCTCGTCTTCGGCCAGATCCGCTTGCGGGAACAGGGCAGTGACGGGGGGCATAATGGTTTGTCCTCGATCATCACCCATTTGGGTACGAAAGAATTCAGCCGTTTGCGTTTAGGGATCGGGCCGATCCCGCCGCACAAGAACTCGGTCGATTTCGTCCTCGAAGATTTTCGTCTCGATGAAAAGAAAAAGTTGCCGGTTTTGTTGGATGGCGCGGTTGATTGTTGCCGCGCGTGGGCGAGCGAATCGCTCTCGACGGTGATGAGCCGGTATAATCAGAAAATCGTGGTATAAAAATAAAGTTTTTTAAACGAAGTTGATAAAAGTTAAACGGAGGAAACATGGATAAGTACGAATTGGCGGTCGTTTTAGACGCTGCGCTGCCGCAAGACCAAAAAGAAAGCATTGTTAAAGAGACATCTGACGCTATTAATAAAGCCGGTGGAAAAGTCATCAATAGCCAAGTCTGGATCGATAAACATAAATTAAGCTTCCGTTTAAAGAAATGCTGGGAAGCGACATATTATTTGGTGAATTTGGAAAGCCCGCGCAGTGGGATCGTCACGCTCCAGAAAACGCTCGGCGTC
Source organism: Candidatus Omnitrophota bacterium (assembly GCA_020849375.1). Taxonomy (GTDB): domain Bacteria; phylum Omnitrophota; class Gorgyraeia; order Zapsychrales; family JANLHA01; genus JADLGJ01. The sequence goes on along the minus strand of JADLGJ010000094.1, from coordinate 13,152 downwards.
AATGAACGCATTTTGCGTTTCTTGTTGACCAAAGCCAAGTAATTAATTCCAGTAGCCAGGTTTATTGTTCTTTAAAATTTCAATCTGATCAATTTGCGAGGTACGAAACATGGCAAATCTCAATAAAGTTTTTCTCATCGGGAATTTGACCCGTGCTCCGGAGTTGCGTTATACCCCGGCAAGTGTTGCGGTCGCGAATTTAGGGTTGGCGGTCAATCGCCGGTTCCGTGACAAGAACGGCGAATTTAAGGAAGATGTTTGTTTCCTGACCGTGACCGTTTGGGATAAACAAGCAGAGGCCTGCTGTCAGTTCTTACAAAAAGGCAGCCCGATCTTTGTCGAAGGTGTTTTGCAGTCACGTTCATGGGAAACTGGTGATGGACAAAAGCGCAGTACGATCGATGTCCGCGCGGAACGTATCCAGTTCTTGGGCAAATTTGCCGCTGACGGTAAGCAGTTAGAGAAGATGGAAGGCGAGAATCCCTCCTTAGGTGAGCCTAACGGTGAAGGAGCCACGACGGCCAGTAGCGGTTCGCTGGGCGATGCTGTTAATCCGATGGATGTCGCTTGGGATGAATAAATAATTTAAAAAAGAAAAGTTAAACAATCAGTAGGAGAAAAAAATTGGAAAATAGAGGAAAACCGAGAAGTTTTGGAGCAGGATCATCATCGCGATCATCAGGAAGACCGGGGTCATCAGCTTTTAAGCCCCGTGGCGGTAAAGACAGCAACGGCGATAGCCCTCGCGGTGGACGTGGCGGCAGTGACCGTCCGCGTTTTCGCAAGAACATTGCAAAATTCATCTTGCCGAAAGACACTAAGATCGAATACAAGAACCTTCCGTTGTTGCAGCGTTATACTACTGAACGCGGAAAGATCGTTCCCCGTCGTATTTCCGGGATCACCGCTCAAGAACAACGCGAAATGTCGATCGCGATCAAATATGCGCGTTACTTAGGTTTATTGTCCGTCGGAAGCTCAAAGAAACACTAATATAGTTTGGACCGGGTGACCCGGAGGCGGGTTCCCTGCCGCCAGCAACGAAGTGATGCCGGCAGGGTGCCGCAGGGGCAGGACCCGGAACATTTTATTAAGTTACATTAAAGGGAGATTGTAAAATGGAAGTTATCCTTTGCCAGCAAGTCCCGAAAGTCGGGAAGATCGGCGATGTGGTAAAAGTTAAGGACGGGTTCGCACATAATTATTTATTGCCCCGCAAATTGGCTTGCGCCGCAACACCGCAAAACAAACGCCGTATCGAACATGAAAAAGCGACTCGCTTAAAAGAATACGAAGCTGAAAAGAAAGTCGCTCAAGAGTTAGCCGATAAAATTTCGAAAGTCTCCTGCACGGTGACTGTTGAAGTTAATGACTTGGAAAAACTTTACGGCTCGGTGACCGAAGCGGATATTGCGAAAGCTTTGGACGTTGAAGGCTTGAAGATCGATAAGAAATTGATCGAACTCGAAAAACCGATCGAAGAGTTAGGCATCTTTGAGGTCGGCGTTAAACTCCATCCGGAAGTCACTGCCAAAGTCCGTGTATGGGTGGCCAAGAAGTAAAACTTCCACCGCAGAACATTGAGGCGGAGAAATCCGTCTTAGGGGCCATGCTCATCGACGAGGAGGCTATCGGCCTCGCTCTGGAAATCCTCAGTGCCGCATGGTTTTATGAAGAAAGCCACCGTCGGATCTACTCGGCTATCCTCGACCTTTACAACAACCGCAAGAACGTTGACCTCATTACGCTGTCCGAAAAATTAAAAAGCGACGGAACTCTCGAGTCCGTCGGCGGCCAGGCGTATTTGTCGCGTTTGATCGACCTTGTCCCCACCGCGGCGAACGTTGAGCATTACGCGAATATCGTTAAGGAAAAAGGGATCTTGCGTTTGCTCATCACTAACGCGACGAAGATCGTTCATGAAGCCTATGAAGCCAAGAGCGACGCTTCCGATGTCGTTGACACCGCTGAAAAGCTCATCTTCGAGATTTCCGACCTGAAGCACAGCCAGAACTCTGTCCACATCAAAGAATTGGTCAAGACTTCGATCGAGAAGATCGACGCGCTTTACAAGCGTAAAGGCCATGTCACCGGCTTGGAAACGAGCTTCTCCGAATTCGATAAAATGACGTCTGGCTTACAGCCGTCGGACTTGATCATTATCGCCGGCCGTCCTTCGATGGGGAAAAGTGCTTTGGCATCATCTATCTTGGAAAATATCGGCATTAATCTTAAAAAGCCGGTCGCTTTTTTCAGTCTCGAAATGTCAAAGGAACAATTGGTCCAGCGTATGATCTGTTCGCAGGCGCGCGTCAACGCGCAAAGTGTGCGTTCCGGGTATTTGTCACCGGCCGATTGGCCGAAATTGACTTCTGCCGCCGGGCGATTATCCAGTTCACAAATCTTTATTGATGATACTCCCGCGATCTCAGCATTGGAATTGCGCGCCAAGGCTCGCCGTCTCAAGTCGCATCACGATATTCAATTGATCGTACTTGACTATCTTCAGCTGATGCGCGGGAATACCAAGACGGATAACCGCCAGCAGGAAATTTCCGAAATTTCGCGCTCGATCAAAGCGTTAGCACGTGAGTTAAGTATCCCTATTATTGCGTTAAGCCAGCTGTCCCGCGCGGTCGAGAGCCGCCAGGACCACCGTCCGCAGCTTTCTGATTTGCGTGAATCCGGGGCTATTGAGCAGGACGCGGACGTCGTTGTTCTGATGATGCGCGAAGAATATTACAACCCGACCGAAGAGAACCGTGGGGTCGCTGAGATCAATATTGCCAAGCAGCGCAACGGCCCGGTCGGCACGGTTAAGCTTGCCTTCATTAAAGAGTATATGCGCTTTGAAAATCTTGCACATCAAAGTTGACAGTTTTCCTCAGTAAACCTATAATCATTCCCATGTTTCAAACGTTGAAATATCTTGTCGTATCTTTATGGATCTTAAGCACTTTTATTCCTGTTGGGATCGTTTTTGCTCAGGGAAATTCTGCTCAACCGCAGTCTGTTGAGCCAGTTGCCGTTAATCAAGAAAGAACCGAATCGGTAACCCCGGAACCCACCAAAGAAACACCCGAAGAATCTCCCTCACCAGAAAAAACTTTAGACGTTCCCAGCAATGTTCTTTCCAGCGAAAATTTGCCCGCCGTCGGCAGTTTACCTGATGATAAACCCGTTACTGAGGCCAAGCCTGTTGTTGAGGAGAATCCTGGGTCGCCTACGGACCTCATTCCTGGCCAGATCAAAAAAGAAGTTAAAGCTGTTGAGGTGGAAGGGAATAAAAGTATCGGTTTAGCCACGATCTTAGCGAAGATCAAGACCCGTGTCGGGCAGGATTATAACCAGGCCATGATCAGCGACGACCTCAAGCGTTTGTATAATACCGGATATTTTTCTGATGTCAGCGTTGACCGCAAGGACATGGACAGCGGATTTCAGGTGACCTTCATCGTTGTGGAAAAAGAGATCGTGGACGGGATCACGTTCTCGAAACTTAAATTTATGAAGCCCGGCGCGATCTTGAGCAAGATCAAGACTGCCAAGGGAAAATTTCTCGATAATAAAATGCTTAACGATGATATCCGCACCATCGAAGAGCTTTACGCAAAAAAAGGTTTGTCACAAGCCAAAGTCTCGGTTGAAACACAGCGCGACGAGATCAATAATAAGGTCAGTGTCCATTTTGTGGTCAAAGAAGGTTACCGGGTCAAGATCAAGAATATTCTCGTAGACGGCGCTGAGACCTTCCCCCGCAAGCGTATTTTAAAGATCATTAAGAGCCGTTACGCCTGGTTGTTCAACTCTGGATATTTGAAAACGGATGTTTTAGACGAGGACATGGATCGTATCAAGGCATTTTATGAAAAGGAAGGTTTTATTGACGCGACCGCAACGTATGATATTGAGGAATTAAGTGAATCAAAACGGCTGGTCAATATCCACATCAATGAAGGCCAGCGCTACTACGTCGAGCAAATCACCTTGGTCGGGAATAAGATCATGACCAATGACCAGGTTTTTGAGGTCATGAAAGAGATCACAGAAAAAGGGGTTTTCAGCCGTGATAAGCTGACCGTTGATATTTCTAATATCCGTTCGTTGTATTTTGATGCGGGTTACATTTTTGTTAACGTCGTGGAGTCCACGTCCCTTAATCCTAAGAGCGGTAAAGTGGATGTCCGTTTAGATATTACAGAAGGCGACCTGGCGTATATCAACCAGATCAAGATCCAGGGTAATGACCGCACCCGAGATATTGTTATCCGCCGGGAAGTGCGGCTTTTCCCAGGTGACCGCTTCGACGGCAGTAAATTGCGCCGTACGAAAGAACGTTTACGGAATCTTGGGTATTTTGAAGATGTGAATTTTGATATCGAAGATACTGATAACCCGACGAAAAAAGACCTTGTCGTTATGGTCAAGGAAGCAAAAACCGGATCCTTTTCCTTCGGGGCCGGTTACAGCACGGTTGATCAGTTCGTTGGTTTTGCCGAGGTCGAGCAAAAGAATTTTGATTTTGCCAATTGGCCTAGCTTTACCGGCGGCGGCCAAAATCTTTCGATGCGGTTAGAATCGGGGTCAACGCGCAGTAATACGCGTTTGAGTTTTACGGAACCGTGGTTATTTGACTATCCGATCTCCGCTGGGTTTGACGCCTATATTACTAAACACGATAAAGAACAAAGCGTCGGTTATGGGTATAATGAAAAACGTGTTGGTGGTGACTTGCGACTAGGGCGCCGTTTCGGTGAATATACATCGGGCGGGGTCACGTATCGCCGGGAAAATATTGAAATTGATGATTTTGATGATAATGTTTCTGCTGACTTAAAAGCGGAAGAAGGCAAGAATACGTTGAGCTTGCTCGGCTTCAACGTGGCGACGGATTTTCGTGACAGTTCGATCAATCCGACCAAAGGCCTTTATTTAAGCGGCGGGATTGATTTTGCCGGCGGGTATTTAGGTGGGGATAAAGATTTCTACCGTTTGTCAACGCGCGATAGTTATAGTATCCCGTTCAAGTTTGATTCGGTCTTGGAATTCCGCCTTCGTGCCGGGATCCAGGATGCTTATGGTGATTCGAACAAGGTTCCGATCTTTGAACGTTTTTATGCGGGTGGTGAACGCACGATCCGTGGTTACGATGAACGTGCGGTCGGCCCGGTTGACCCGACGACCAATGACCCGATCGGCGGGGAAAGTATGCTCGTCGGGAACATTGAGTACACGATCCCGGTCATTAATTTTGTGAAATTGGCCGGTTTCGTTGATTCCGGGAACGTCTGGAGTAAAATGTCTGATATCGCGTCCGGCGGGTTTAAGACCGGTGCGGGTTTTGGTTTACGGGTTAAGACGCCGATCGGCCCGGTGAATTTGGATTATGGTTTTCCGTTCGATAAAGTCCCTGGTGATCAAAGCAAAACCGGGAAGTTTTATTTCAGTGTAAGTCGAGGATTCTAACAAACATCACAAGGAGGTAGGAAGTGAAAAGTTTAAAAGTTGGCCTTTTAACAGCAGTTTTAGTAGTCGGTTTAGGGATCAGCGGCGCGCACGCACAGGCGGCCGGTGGACCAAAGAAATTTGGCGTTATGGATCTGAGTAAGGTCTTTGATAATTATCAGAGAACAAAGGATTACGACGCTGTCTTGGAAGGCAAGACCAAGGATTACGAAAAAGCGCGTAATGAAAAGATCGATAAAGTCAAAGAATTGCAAAATAAGATGGCGCTTTTAAAAGATGATGAAAAAGAAAAAGTGCAAAAAGACTTAGAAGCGATGCGTAATGAGTTGGCCAGCTTTGACCAGGCTCAGCAAACGGAATTGCGTAAACAACGCGATGAAAAGATCCGTGAAATTTTGCTCGAGATCGAAAAGGTCACCAGCGATTATGCCAAGAAAGAAAAGTATGACATGATCTTCAACGACCGCGTTTTGGTTTATGGTGCGGACGGGATGGATGTGTCGGCTCAGGTTTTGGAAATCTTGAACTCTGGTTATAAAAAGAAGTAATTTTAGCAATTCGATTGAGGCAGGTGTGCCCATAGGGCCCGCGCGCAGTTTGATTTTGGTTTTCTTCCATCTTTATTTTGGAGAAAACCAAAATCACTGTTTGATCACGGGCCCTATGGGAACACCTACATAAATGTATGAATAAGAAATTATCAGATATTGCAAAACTCGTCGGCGGCACCGTCAAGGGCGACGCTTCGCTCGTGATCACCGGCCTTTCGGGGATCAAGGAAGCCAAGTCCGGCGACTTGACATTTTTAGCCAATGCAAAATATGCGCCGCTTTTAGAAAAAACGCAGGCCTCGGCTGTTATCGTTGCTGAGGGCGTTGATACCGGGAAGATCACGGCGATCGTCGTTGAAAACCCTTCGTTGGCCTTCTCGAAGATCGCGGAAGATTTTTTTCAGGCCCATGGCCCGGCGGTCAAGGGGATCCATAAAACTGCTGTCATTGGAAAAGATGTTCGTCTAGGTAAAAATGTCGGCATCGGCCCTTATGCTGTGATCGAAGACGCCGTTGTGATCGGTGATGACACGGTCATTTGCGGATTGACCTTTATCGGGCAGGGAACCAAGGTCGGCAAGAATGGCTTGATCTATCCCAACGTCACGGTTCGTGAACGGATCGTGATTGGCGATCGCGTTATTATTCATAGCGGAACGGTGATCGGCTCCGATGGTTTTGGTTTTGCGAATGTCAAGGGAGCCAACGTCAAGATCCCCCAGATCGGGATCGTGGAAATCCAGGATGACGTGGAAATCGGTGCGAATGTCACCATTGACCGCGCACGTTTTGATAAGACGATCGTCGGGAAAGGCACCAAAATCGATAATCTCGTCCAGATCGCACACAATGTCCGTACTGGTGAAAATTGTATCATTGTTTCGCAAGCGGGGATTTCCGGTTCAACCATTCTTGAAGATAATGTCACCTTGGCGGGGCAGGCTGGCCTTGTCGGGCATATTACGATCGGAAAGAATTCCGTCGTTGCCGCGAAATCAGGCGTGCCGAACTCTATCCCGCCAGACTCAGTTTATTGGGGATTCCCCGCAAAGCCGATCGCAGAAGCGAAGAGGATCAATGCGATGGTCCAGCGTTTGCCGCACTATGTGGAAATTATTTTAGACCTTAAAAAACGGATCGCGGAACTCGAAGCGCAGATCAAAAAATAAAACTATGAGCGATAAACAACACACCATAGCAAAAGAGTTTTCATTAAGTGGACGTGGCCTTCATACCGGCCTCGAGGTCAGGATTGTCGTAAAGCCGGCCCTCGAGAACGCCGGAATTACTTTTATCCGTGTGGACCTTCCGGAGCAGCCGCGTATTAAGGTCGGTGTGGACACCATCCGTTTGGATTCCGGCGTTCCGCGCTGTACGACCATCGGCGTCGGTAATATTTTTATTCATACCGTCGAGCATTTGATGAGTGCTTTGTCTGGCCTGAGAATAGATAATTTAGTCGTTGAAATCAATGGTAAAGAGATCCCATTTTTAGACGGTAGTAGCTTGGAATTCTTAAAAGCCATCAAAAATGCCGGGATCGTTGAGCAAGACGCTCCGCGTGAGTGGATCGAGATCAAAGAGCCTGTCTTGGCCAGCCGTAATGATGCTTCGATCATTGCTTTACCTCATCCCAGTTTCAAGGTTTCATATCTGCTCGACTACCCGCATCCTATTTTGCGTAGCCAATACTTTGCGCTCGATGTAACGAGCGAGAATTTTGAAAAAGAGATCGCCCCTTGCCGCACCTTTTGCCTTGCTGAAGAAGGCGAAGAATTAAAAAAGAATAATCTGGCGCTTGGGGCCACCTACGAAAATACGCTGGTCGTTGGGGAGAAGGGTATTATTAACAATAAGCTTCGCTTTGCTGATGAGTTTACCCGCCATAAGGTCCTGGATATGATCGGGGATCTTTATCTTCTAGGAAAGCCGATCCGCGGAGCTGTTTCGGCAACGAAAAGCGGCCACACCCTTAATCTAGAACTTTTGAAAAAGATTCATCAGCAAAGTGAAAAAGCGGCAAAGAATTCATTTTTGCCCGATTGCAGCCTTTGCGATCATACTGAGCTGGATGTCGGCCAGATCATGAAGATCCTGCCGCACCGTTATCCGTTCCTTTTTGTTGACCGGGTCGTCCATTTAGAGCGGGGCAAGAAGATCGTCGGTATCAAAAATGTCACGATGAACGAAAATTTTTTTACCGGGCATTTTCCCACACGTCCGGTCATGCCTGGTGTCCTCATGGTCGAGGCGCTCGCCCAAGTTGGCGGGATCCTGGTGTTGACGAACCCGGACCACCGTGGTAAAGTGGCACTGTTCATGGCCGTGGACAAGGTCAAATTCCGGAAACTCGTCGTTCCCGGCGAGCAATTGACCCTGGAAGTGGAACTGATCCGCGAACGCTCCAAGACGGCCCAGTTTAAAGGTGTCGCGAAGGTGGGGGATGAGGTCGCCGCCGAGGCTGAATTCATGGTCTCGTTCATTGATGCGGATTTTTTGAATTAGAACTTTATGGAAACTGAAAAAATACATAAAACTGCGGTCGTTCATCCTGATGCGAAATTAGGCCAGGATGTCACTGTCGGCGCTTATTCGGTCATCGGCCCAAAGGTCACCATTGGTGACGGGGGGCGGATCGGAAATCACTGCGTTCTCGACGGACAAACCACGATCGGTAAGAATTGCCAGATCTTTACCGGCGCGATCATCGGTTCTGCTCCGCAGGACAAAAAATATGCCGAAACGGACGAAGTCGAACTCATTATCGGCGACAACAATGTGATCCGCGAATACGCCACAATGAATATGGGGACCATCGACGGCGGCCGCAAGACGGTCATCGGGAACAATAATCTTTTTATGGCTAATTCCCACGTCGCGCACGACTGTATCGTCGCGAATCACTGTATTTTAGCGAACGTCGGGACGATCGCCGGCCATGTCACCATGGAAGATGGGGCGATCCTGGGCGGATTAAGTGCGGTGCATCAATTTGTCCGTTTGGGCCGTTTGTCGATCATCGGCGGCTGTTCAAAAGTTGTGCAGGATATTCCGCCGTTCTCGATGTGCGACGGGCATCCCGCGAAAGTTTATAAGGTCAATACGGTTGGCCTTCAGCGCGCGAAAGTCCCGGCCTCATCGGTCAGTTCTCTGAAGCAAGCTTTCAAAATTCTTTTCCATTCCGGGCTGACCAAAACCAATGCGATCGAAAAAGTCAGCAAAGAAGTCCCGCCATGTCCCGAGCTTGATCATTTGATATTTTTTGTTAAGACGAGCGAACGCGGGCTCTGCAGCTAAGCTATCATGGAAACCATCGGCCTCATCGCCGGAAACGGCAAATTCCCTATTCTTTTCGCCCGTGAAGCCCGCCGGCAGAACATGAAAGTCGTGGCCGCAGCGGTCAAAGGCGACACGTCATTCCTCCTGAAATTCTTTACCGATGAACTCGCGTGGTTCCAGGTCGGCGAACTCAAAAAACTTTTTTCCTATTTTAAAGACCGCGGGATCAAACGCGTCATCATGGCCGGACAGGTCAATCAGAAGAACTTGTTCGACAAAAATGTCGCCGAGGAAGCGGAATTTAAGGACCTTATGAAGGCTCTTGAGGACCGCAAAGCTGATACGATCTTTCGCGCCATCGCCGACCGTTTGAAGGCGGAAGGCCTTGAACTTTTGGATTCGACATTCTTGCTTAAAGGCTATCTTGCGCCGAAAGGTACGTTGACCAAGCGCGGCCCGACTATCCCTGAGCTTGAAGACATTGAATTCGGCCGTACGATCGCGAAGGCCATGGGCGGTTTGGATGTCGGTCAGACGGTCGTCATCAAAGAAAAGGCCATCGTCGCCATTGAAGCGATGGAAGGTACCGACCGCTGTATCCGCCGCGGGGGAGAGATCGCCCGCGAAGGCGCGGTGGTCGTTAAAATGAGCAAACCCGGACAGGATCAACGCTTTGATATTCCCGTGATCGGCCCGCGTACGATCCAGAATATGATCCGTGTTCATGCTCAATGCCTCGCCATCGAAGCGGACAAAACCCTCATTATCGACCGCGACACCTGCATCACAATGGCTAACAAAGCCAGCATCTGCATCGTCGCGTCGTAGTTTGACTTTCCTCCCCTTTTTCTATATAATCTCCCTATTGTTTTCGCGCATTTTTATAGGTTGTTTTCGACGAGAAAAGGATACTTATTGTCATGGAAGTTAATGAGATTAGACAGGTTAGGATTGAAAAGCTCAACAAGCTTTTAGCCCGCGGGATCGAACCTTACGGCCGCCGCTTTTTTACAACCCATTCAGTCGCAAAAGCATTAGAAAATTTTGCCACACTCTCTGAGGGAGAAAACCCTACCCCCGTGACGCTGGCCGGCCGTGTTTTGGCCAACCGTGCTCATGGTAAAGCGATCTTTATGGATTTGGCCGACCAGTCGGGCAAGATCCAACTCTATATCAATATGGGGACCATCGGCGAAGAAGGCACGGCCATTATGGAATCGCTCGACATCGGTGACATCATTGGCGTCGACGGAATTTTGTTCAAGACCAAGATGGGGCAGGAAAGTGTCAAGGTCGCTAAAATTACTTTTTTATCCAAATCCCTGATGACTTTGCCGGAAAAATGGCATGGCTTGAAAGACGTCGAGATCCGGTACCGTCAGCGTTATGTTGATATGATCGCTAATCAAAATGTTCGCGACATTTTCTTAAAGCGCACGAAATTGATCTCTTTTATCCGTCATTATCTCGATACGCGCGGATTTATTGAAGTGGAAACCCCGATGCTGCAACAGCAGCCCGGCGGTGCCCGCGGCCGTCCGTTCATTTCCAAGCACAACGCGCTCGATATGGATGTTTATATGCGCATCGCGCCGGAACTCTATTTGAAGCGCCTTCTCGTCGGTGGATTTGAACGCGTTTATGAAATTAATCGTAATTTTCGTAATGAGGGTATTTCAACGCGCCATAATCCTGAGTTCACCATGCTCGAAGCGTATCAGTCATACGGTAATTTTGAAGACATGATGAACTTGATGGAAGAATTGATCAGCGAAAGCGCTAAGCTTTTGACCGGTTCTTACAAAGTCCAATACCAAGGCAAGGAAATTGATTTTACTCCGCCGTGGGAACGCCGTTCGTTCGCCGGGATGGTCAAAGAAAAATTCGATATCAATCCCGAGGACGATGCCAAAACGATGTTGGATAAAGTGAAGGCCAAAGGCGTCCGCGGGAAGATCGACACCTTGACCCGTTCTGCCGTCATGAAGATCGCCGAGGAAATTTTGGATGAAGGTGCCACGATGAACCCGGTGTTCTTTACCGATTACTTCACGTTCTTGTGTCCGCTCGCGAAAACGAAGAAGGATAACCCGTATCTTTCTGAACGGTTCGAATGTTTTGTCGCCGGGCTTGAGGTCGGGAATGCTTACTCCGAGTTGAACGACCCGCAGGAGCAAAAAGCGCGCTTGATGGAAGACCTGACGGACGATACCGAAACCGGATTACGTAATATTGATGAAGACTTTATTCACGCGCTCGAATACGGCATGCCGCCCGCCGGAGGATTGGGGATCGGTATTGACCGTTTAGTCATGTTGTTGACGGATTCGCCTACGATCCGGGAAGTTATTTTATTCCCGCTTCTCAAGCCGCTTGTAAAGTCTGAAGAGGAATCTCCGAAGCAGTGAACTACGAAAATTGGATCAGCTACCGCTACATGTCGGGAAGTAAGGGCGGCTTTTTAGCGTTCTTGCATTTCATTTCTATTGCCGGCGTTGCCGTCGGTGTTATGGCCTTGATCGTCGTCACCGGCATCATGACCGGCTTCGGCAATAATTTGCGCGAAAAGATCATCGGCGCAACCCCGCATATCATCATCGAAAAAGAAACCGGCATTGCTGATTATGGTGCGGTACAAAAGCAACTTGTTGGTGTTCCCGGTGTCACCGGTGCGTCGCCGTTCGTGCAGGGAAATCTTTTTATCGAGAACGAAGGCCAGGCCGTTTCGCAGATCATCCGCGGTATCAATCCCCAGACTGAAGGGCAAGTCACCAAGATCGGTACGTACCTCAAAGAAGGCAGGATCGAGGATCTCAACGACGGCGGGATCATCATCGGGCAGGAATTGGCGCGTTATTACGGTTACAGCATAGGTGATGAAGTTGTTTTGATCGCCCCCGGTTCCGGCATCGCTGGCCGCGGTTGGCGCTATACCGTCAAGATCGTCGGCATTTTCAAGAGCGGCATGGTTGATTACGACATGAATTTGTCGTTCATTACCTTGAGCCAGGCGCAAAAGATCTTTGACCTTCCGGCGAACAAAGTCAGCGGGATCGGCGTCAAACTGTTGGATCCCGAGAAAGCTAAAGACGTCAAAAAGGCGGTTTTTTCGACGCTGGGTTATAGTTACCGCGTTAAAACATGGATTGACATCAACAGTAATTTGTTTGAAGCTTTGTTTTTGGAAAAATGGGGGTTGTTTTTGATCCTGACGCTGATGGTTTTGGTCGCGTCATTCAACATCATCAGCACGTTGATCGTGACCGTCACAAGTAAGATCCATGATATTGGGATCTTACAATCTTTCGGGGTGCCGCGCAGTTCGATCAAGAGGATCTTTATGAAACAAGGGTTATTTATCGGCGCGCTGGGGACGTTTTGGGGTTTGGTGAGCGGGGTGACGATTAGCTATATTTTGCGCACTTATGTAAAAGTTCCGGCTGAGATCTACTCCATTGACCATGTGCCGGTAGAATTACAGCTCCAGGATATTGTAATCATCATTGCCGCCGCGATGGTCATTACGTATTTGGCAACGTTGTATCCAGCGGCTAAAGCGGCGAAGCTGCAGCCGGTGGAAGCACTCAGATATAAGTAGCTGAAATACCATAATCATCCCGGGCTCAAACAGCTCCTTCGTCGCGAACTCGCCGGGACGCTTATGGTATTTCAGCTACTGAATATTATTAATATTAGTGATGATAAAGGTTTTTAAAAAGGTTAAAATAGAGGCGTTTATGCTCGAAGTTTTTGGTATTCATAAACATTACGATCATCCTTCGGGCAAAGTTCAGGTTCTCAAGGGGATCGACTTGAAGGTCAACTCCGGCGACGTCGTGGCTATTGTAGGTCCGTC